>JAGVAW010000248.1 GCA_020060085.1 Desulfobacterales bacterium | reverse complement strand
CGGTGGTTTATCTGGCAGCATATTTTGTGCTTCCAAAATCGGTTTTTTCGCCCCTGGCAGGCTTTGCAATAAGCCCGGATGCCTTTACGACAACTGCCGGGGCCTTTGGACTGGCAGGGGATGGGGCAAAAGCCCTGGCAGGTTTTCTGGCAAGGCTTTTCACCGCTGATAACCTTGCCTCCTGGCGTTTATGGGCTTTTTTGTACCTTGTGCTTGCCGGAGGAGGAGCTGCAAGCTTAAGCCTTGCAGACATCCGAAATGGCCTGGCAGGCCTTTTTATGCTTGCCCTTCTGGTTTTTCTGGTAACAGCCTTCTGCATGGCCTGGGGCCTGCCCGACAGCTTCTTTGCCCAGGCCGGAAAAGCTTTAGGCACAGCCTGCACCCTGCTTTTTCTGGCCCTTTGTCTCAATGCTCTGGCGGCCCTGGTGCTTCTGGGCCTGCGAATCATCTGGCGATAGATAAAAAAAACCGGCTTTTACTTATCTACAAGAGGGCGTTAAAATAGGTAAAAGCTTTCTCTTCACAAAACAACTGAACAATGAGCTAAAAAGAAAGGAATTGTCATGTTCAAATCCCTTTCCGGTCCGCTTTTTTTACTGGCCGGTGGCATGGCCCTGCCCACCGGCTCCAGCATTATGGAAATAGATTCGATAGCAGGCGAGCTTGACCCGGCGGCCCTTGCCCCCCTTTTGGCAAAGGGGCTTTTGGGGCTTGTTTGCCCTGCAAAGGATGGCGCGCCTGCCCAGGTTACGATTATGGCCCTGGCAAATACACCAAGGGAAAAGATATGGGAAACCATTGTGGATTATGAGAGTTACCCAAAATTCATGACCCGCGTCAAGAAAACCTGCATACAGGAAAAGAGCGGCAATGAAATGCTGGTTTCCTACGAGCTTGATATTCCCGGAATCAAGGTGAAGTACTCCATGCGCCATGTGCTCATGCCACCCAATGTCATTGAGGCTGTAAATGAGGGCGAAAAGGGGGCTTTGGCGGGCGGAGCCTGCCGCTGGGAGCTTATTCCCCACGATGATGGCAAAAAAACCCTGGTCTGCTACGGGCTGAACGCCAGCCTGGATCAGAGCGGCGGCTGGATAATAAAGCAGTTTTTAAAGGCCATGCCGGATCTGGATGTGGGAATTAGCCTGGTTACGGGCATGGTGACTGTGCGCGATGTTATAGCCAGAGCAGGCGGTTAAACCGGACTGGCAGCGGAGCAAAACACAAGGAGGTATCGCTGTGGAGCAGTGGATGGAAATGGGCTTCTGGGAGAGGGCGGTGGATAGGGCAATTGACTGGGTCATTGTTTCCGGGCCTTCAGTTGTTATCATTTTTGTGCTGGCCCTGGTTTTGCTGCGTCTTTCCGATTTTGCGGTGAAGCAACTGGGCAAAATGACTCTGGAGCGCATGGAAAACCGTTGCGATGTGGATTGCAGCGAGGTGGAAAAGCGCCTTGCAACTCTCCAGAGAATCTTTAACAAGGCTCTGCGGATATTTGTTGCCACCCTTGTGGGTATGCTGCTTCTGCGCCAATTCGGTGTGGACATTGCTCCGCTCATAGCAGGTGCCGGCATTGTGGGCCTGGCCATTGGCTTTGGTGCCCAGGAGCTTGTGCGGGATGTGATTTCCGGTGTCTTCATGCTTGTGGAAGATCAGGTGCGGGTTGGGGATGTGGCGGTGGTCAACGGCACGGGCGGGCTTGTGGAGCACATCGGGCTGCGGACAATCATTCTGCGGGACCCTTCGGGCACGGTCCATGTTTTTCAGAACGGCAAGGTCAACAGCCTTTCCAACATGACCAAAACCTGGTCTGCAATGATTTTTGACATAGGTGTCGCCTACAAGGAGGACACGGATAAGGTAACGGAAATAATGGCCCAGGTGGGCCATGAGCTTGCCGGGGACCCTGATTTTGCCGGAAATATAATCGCGCCCCTTGAAATTTTTGGGCTGAATGAATTTGGCGACAGCGCAGTTGTGATTCGCGCCCGTCTTAAAACCAGGCCCGGCCAGCAGTGGGCCTTGGGCAGGGAGTACCGCCGCCGCCTGAAAAAGGCCTTTGACCAAAAAGGCGTGGAAATTCCCTTCCCGCACAGAACCCTTTACTGGGGGGAGGAGAGCAAGGCCGTTGATATTGCAATGCAGGCCCAGGAGTCTCCAATCAGGAAGAATGACTGAAAATGGCAGAGGATGGCCTTTTGTCGGCAGCGCTTTTATTTTGGGGCATATTTCCAATACCGGCAGTTTTGAGTGTTTGAGTGTGGCCTTTTTATTGTAAATGCAGTAAAATCAAAAAATTCTGAAAGAGCTGCCTTTTTACCTGACAGCTTTTTCCAAAATAATTTTCCGGAGGGATTTTAAATGAAACCCAGAGGCCCGCTCATGATTGAGCACAGGCTCATTGAAAAAATGCTGGGGGTTGTCAGCAGGCATATCACTGCAATAAAAGAAACCGGCAAAGCTGACCCTGTTTTCATTGAAACGGTTGTTGATTTTGTAAGGGTTTACGCGGATCGCACCCACCACGGCAAAGAGGAGGATATCCTTTTCAAAGCCCTGGAGAGCAAGGAAATATCCGGGCCGGATGAAAAAATCATGCAGGAACTGATTGATGAGCACAAGTTCGGGCGAAAAACCGTGGGTGAGCTTGTTGCTGCCAACAGGGAATATGCCTCCGGAAACAAAGCGGCCCTTTCAACCATTATCGAAAAACTGGAAACCCTGGCAAAATTCTATCCTGAACATATAATAAAGGAAGACAAGGCTTTTTTCCCATCCACGGAAAAGCTTTTCACCCCAAAGGAGCTGGATGATATGCTGGAAGCCTTTTGGGAATTTGACCGGAAAATGATTCACGAAAAATACGAGGCGCTTGTAAAACAACTTGCCGGATAAGGAGGTGAAGCATGAAGCCAAGACAAATCAAGGAAGGCATCTTCTGGCTGGGATCAATTGACTGGGACCGCCGCCTGTTTGATGCGCTCATTCCCTTGCCCGACGGCACCACCTACAACGCCTATCTGGTTCATGGCAAAGACAAGACCGTTCTCTTGGATACCGTTGACATCCCTTTGGTTTCGGAGATTTTGGAGCAGCTTCAGGGCGTGGAAAAAATTGACTTCGTGGTCTCCCACCACGCAGAGCCGGATCATTCCGGCGGGGTTTTTGCGGTTCTGGAAAAGTATCCGGCTGCAAAGGCCATTTGCACGGCAAAGTGCAAGGCCATGCTCATGGATCGTTTTGAAATTCCCGAAGATCGCTTCATGACTGTGGATGACGGCCAGACTCTGGACATCGGCGGCAGAACCCTGGAGTTTCTGCACCTTCCCTGGGTTCACTGGCCTGAAACAATGGCCACATATCTAAAGGAAGACAAAATCCTTTTTTCCTGCGACCTTTTTGGCTCACACATTGCCGGCACAGACCTCTTTGTGCGGGACAAGCCCCGCGTTTTTGAGGCTGCCAAGCGCTACTTTGCGGAAATAATGATGCCCTTTTCCAAGCTCATCGCAAAGCACCTTGAGCGCCTTGCCCCCTATGACATTGAGCTTATCGCCCCAAGCCACGGCTCCCTTTACGATGAGCCTTCATTCATTGTGGATGCTTACAAGAAATGGGTTTTGGGCAAGCCGGAAAACCTAGTGGTCATCCCCTATGTTTCCATGCACGGCAGCACGCGCATGATGGTGGATATTTTAACGGACGAGCTTGTTCTTCGGGGTGTGAGCGTGATGCGCTTTGACCTTTCGGAAGTGGACATAGGCAAGCTGGCAATGGCCCTTGTTGATGCCGCAACCATTGTGGTGGCCACACCCACCGTGCTTACCGGCCCGCACCCCAAGGCCCTTTACGCTGTGGCCCTGGCAAACCTCATTCGTCCCAAGGCAAGGTTTGCATCAATAATCGGCTCTTACGGATGGGGTACAAAGGTGGTGGAGCAGATTGCAGCAGCCCTGCCAAACCTGAAGGTGGAAATCCTTCCCCCTGTGCTTGGAAAGGGAATTCCCAAAAAAGAGGAAAAGGCGGCCCTTGCCGGGCTTGCAGAGCAGATTGCAAAAAAGCATGAGTCCCTGTAAGGGAAATTTGAGGCACTAAAAAGACTGCGGGGGAGGGGTTTTGGCCCCTCCCCCGTTTTTTTTGCGGGATTGTTTTTCAGGCGTCCAAAAAAGCGGTCAAATCAATTTCAGTTAACCGCCCTCACCGGCTTTGCAAGGCTCCCGCCCTGCTGGCCTTCTTCTTCCTGCTGGCTCTCCTGCTCCCCGGCTTGGGCATAAGACCATTCATCCCAAACATCGTGGACAATGCGGCGCACCAGGGGATAGACAATCTCCCTTGCTGCCTTGCCGTATAAAAGGTCAATGTGGTTCACGCCCTCAATGACAAAATCAACAAGCTGGCTTTTTTCATTGCCTATTTCAATGCGCTTGACATCTGCCGCGCTCTCCAGATGAAAGACCTTTTTCACCCTGTGGGGATAAAGCTCGCTGTAGCGGGTATTGTCCGGCGGGGCAAGGGGGTCTTCGGTTCCCCAGAAGTGGAAGACGGGAATATCGTCTGGAAAATGAAGGAGGTTTTCCGAATAGTTCAGGCGGCTGTCGTCCATGCGCTTGAAGCCCTCGCCATTGTAGATGGCCTTTAAAAACTGGAAGCCAAGGCCAAGCGGCAGGCTTTCAAGGGCCTTGAAAACATATTCCCTGGAAAAATGGGGGTCCCCCTGGTGGTTATCCGCATTAATCAGAAAGTTTATTTCCCCTGCATTGCTGCGAAGCACGCGGCGGCCCAAAACCCGCAGTCCTGGGGGCTGGGTGAGAAACCAGAAAAGCTCCCTGATGGGCACATGGCGAAAGCGGAAAACCTTTGCCAGATGGTTGAGCCACAGCACGGCAGGGTAGACCAGATGGCTGTCGCGCTGGAAGAATTGGGGTGAGCCAAGAGAAATGATGCCCTTGACCATTTTAAGGTTTTCCTGGGCCTCGGCCTTGGGGGGCAGGAAATTTTCCAGAACCTTGTATTCATCCGTGCCCGGCTGGCAGATGGAATCAAGCTTCATCCGCAAATTCCAGCAGAGAACCATGAACTCGGAAACCATGCCGCCCATGGAGTGGCCCAGAAGGATGTTGGGCTTGCCCTTGCTGCGCCTGTGAATGAAGCGCACCACCGTTGCCAGGTCGTAATCAATGAGCGTGTCCACAGTGTAAAGGGGGTCGAACTTGCCCTCATTTACCCCCATGCCGCGCGGGTCGAAAAGATAGGTCCAGTAGCCCAGATCAGCAAGATCCTTGGCAATGGAATACTGGTTGTTGATGTTAAAGCAGTTGGAATTGTTGGCAAAGCCAGGAACAAGCACCACTGCGGGCCGGTCATCACCGCTTGTAACCTCCTCCACGGCCACAAGCCTGCGGAAGCCTATTTCCTTGCCCTCGCTGGTGTAGTCCCGGTAGAAGACGATTTCGTAATCACCCCTGCCGTTTGCCTCCCGCTCCTCAATCTCGCTCTCAAAGTAGGCCGGAAGCCGCATCTTCTGAAGCGATTCCCTTAAAATGCGCCGCTTTCTGGCATCTTCAAGGATTGTTTCAAAATACTGATCCGGTATGCGGAAGCGGTTTTTGGTGAGCTGGTGAAGCTGGGTCTTGGTGAGGATGATGACATTTTCCGTTAGCTTTATGCTGCCCTTTTCAAGCTCTTCAAGCAGGGCCAGCTTTATTTCAAGCCTGGGAATGCGGTTGCCCGTTGCCCGGTAAAACATATGGTAAAGGGTTACAGCCAGTTTGGCTGCGGCGGAAATCTGGATCTCCTCCTGGGTCTTGATGAGATCCTTGGAGACAGGCAGCCCCAGCCGGAGCTGACCCTGGTTGACCATTGAATAATAATCGTAGGAAAAATTTATCACCCGGCATGGAATGTCATTTAAAACAAGCCGTTCCAGCCTTTTGCCCAGGCGTTTGCCGCCGCTTTTTCTGCGCATTCCCTTGCACCTCGTAAAAACCCAGGAAAAGCCTAACTTCCCGACCTTGTCTTTTTGTCTGCCTGTGGGGTTTGCCCGGCCCCGTGTCCACTCTTTTGTATAGCAGAGGCTTTTGCAAAAAGGCAATTGCTTTGTAAAAAAAGCCATAATCGTCTCTGCCTGCCTGACCCTGGGTTTGGCAAAAAACATGCAGAAAAGGTCTGAAGGCGAACAATTTGTTTGATGACAACATATTGTTATAATATCATTTTAATTTCCATTGAAATTTAAGGGCAAAAATTTTAGTGCCATATCCAAAGTGTGCCAGGCGCAGAGGGTAAGGCTTTTTTTATTGTGAAAAATTTTTTGCGACTGTAAAAATGCTGATTTGCTAGTGAGTAAAACTACATCTGCCAGCCTGAAGGGCCGCTAGTCAAATCTGCCTGGTTGGCTGAAAACTTTCCTAACAAAGAAATCTTGCCCCAAAAAGGCGTGGCTGATATAAGGCTTTTTAGAAAGTTTGCAGCAAGTTGGCTTTTCTTTCGTACTGCCTGCTGGCAGCCGGGCGGATTTGCCCTGAACAAGCCTTAAAAAAACAGAGAGTTTTTAGACTGACGATAACTTATGGATATTAAAGCAAATAATGACAAGGCCCTGCCCAGGGTGAGCATCGGGATGCCTGTTTACAATGAGGCTGCTTACCTGGAAAAGACAATAAGCTCGCTCCTTGACCAGGATTTTACCGATTTCGAGCTTGTCATCTCCGATAACGCCTCCACGGACAAAACAAGGCAAATCTGCGAAAAAGCCGCGGCAACTGACAGCAGAATAAGGTTTCACTCCTTTGAAAAAAACCAGGGGGTAAAGGCGAATTTCCAAAAGACCCTGGACATGGCCGGAGGGGAATACTTCATGTGGGCTGCTGGCCACGATTTGTGGTCAAAAAACTTCATAAGCAGTTGCTTGAAGCTTCTGGATGCCCACCCAAAGGCAGTTCTGGCCTTTGGGTCATCTGCCTGGATAGGGCCTGATGACAAGGCAATCAATAAGGAATGCGGCTGGTATGATACCAGGGGCATGAGTCTGGCGGGCCGGTTTTTCTGCGTTTTCTGGGGCAATATGCACCCAATCTACGGGCTTATACGCAAAAAGGCCCTTATGCAGAGTTTGGGAGTTCCCGAAATGGTGGGTGCAGACCTTGTTCTGCTTACAAGGCTGGCGCTTATGGGGGATCTTCTGTGCGATCCATCCGCAACCTGGTACAGAAGGATGATGCGCCATGAAGCCACCTACAAGGAAAAGGTGGCCCGCTACAAAAGCCGCGAATTTCAGCTTGCAGGCAAAGGCCTTGGCCGCCTTTTCCCTTTGGCTGCCCTGCCCCTTGAGCTTGGCAAGGCGGTTATGAACGCAAAGATTCCGGCAGATGAAAAGACAAGCCTTCTGGCGGCACTTATAGCTTCAATTCCCATCCGCTATGTGGTTGGCAGGAAAACGCCGTGAAAAGGCAGCCCCCTTACAAGAATTCCCAGGAGCCACCCCTGGAAGAAGTCAAACTGCCGGGGGCAGCTTCTGCAGCCGCAAGGCTTGCCCGGCCACTTATCCGCGTTCTCAAAATTCTTTTCACCCCGGCGGCCCTTGTCTTTCTTGTGGCAGTTGCAATAAAAAACCGCCTTGTCATCCAGACCCTTCTGCAGGAAGCCAGCCTTGCGCCAATAATTTTGGCCATAACACTTTGGTGCTGCCTTCATCTGCTGGCAGCCCTGTTTGCAATGCTCATTTTCCGGGGCGCTCAAAAGCCGCTCTCCTTTGGCAGCGCACTTTACATTCATGCCAACCGCCTGCCCGCCCGCTATCTGCCCGGCGGGGTGTGGCACACTGTAGGCCGGATAGCCGATTTCCGGGGCCAGGGCATCACCGTGCGGCACATAACACTTTTTGTTTTTCTGGAAAACGCCCTTTCCCCGTGCATGGCCTTTATGTTGGGCGGGCTGTTCATGCTTGCAGGTGGAGGCTTGAGCGGGGCAAACGCTCTTTTGGTTTTTGCCATCGGCCTTGGGGGGATTGTCGCAGCCCCAATTATTGCCCGGCGCTGGATTTTAAAAGGCAATTATTCCGGCCTGCCTCTTAAAAACTACGGTATGGTGCTTGCGGTGGGAGTTGTTTACTGGTGCGGAGCAGCAGCCTGCTTCACCCTTTATTTCACCTCTTTTCCCCAGGCCCTTTATGATGGCAGCCTTTGGAAAATAGGCGGGACCTATCTTTTTTCATGGGCCATAGGTTTTATAACCGTGTTTGCGCCCCAGGGCATAGGCATTTTCGAGGCAGTAAGCGGCAAGCTTCTGGCAGGGGCAATTTCCTTTGGCTCTGTGGCTGTTCTTGCAGCAGGTTTCCGGCTGGTGCTTTTGGCTTCGGATTTATGCACATTTGCTGTTGTGCGCCTTTTTATACGCAAGCCGCCTGTTGGCCCAAACAAAATCCCACAAAACTGAAAAAATCCTTTTCAGCCCTGCCGTATAACCTTAAGAATGGCATCAGAAACAAAATCTGCATCATCCTTTGCAAGGGAAAGGGCAGAAGGCAGATTCAGGCCAAAAGGCGCGATCCGGTAGGCGGTTTTGTTTCTTTTCCTGGCCAGCTCTGCCTGGGGGTGTTCCTTAAAAGCAGGGATTGCGGAAAGGGGGTGGAAGAAGGGCCTTGTCATAACTCCCTTTTCCTTTAGCTTTGCCATGAGGCTCTCTTTGGTAAGCCCCAGGGCCTTGTCCAGCACAATTGTGCTCATCCAGTACGAGTTTTTAACCCCTGCCGGTTCTGCATTAAGGCAAAGTCCGTCAACTGCGGCAAGTTTTTGCCTGTACCAGGAAAAAATCTCCCTTTTTTTGCTCACAAGCTCATCTATGCGCTCAAGCTGGGCAAGGCCCAAAGCGGCCTGGAGGGAAGACATCTTGTACTTGTAGGCCACCTCGCGGTTGAAAAACATTATGTCGCCAGGGTCCCGGCCATGATCCCGCAGGAACAGCACCCGGCTAAACAGGCTTGAGTCGTTGGTCACCAGCATTCCGCCTTCGCCGGTGGTAAGGGTTTTGGAGCCGTGAAAGGAAAAAACGCCCGCCAGGCCAAAACTTCCGGCAGCCCTGCCCTTGTATTCAGAGCCTATGGCCTCGGCAGCATCCTCCACAAGCGCCAGCCCGTGTTTACGGCATACAGCAGAGATTGAGTCCATGTCCGGCATGGAGCCGTAAAGGTCAACGGCAATTACTGCTCGGGTTTTTTTTGTTATGCACTCTTCAAGGCTTTGGTGGCAAAGGCACCAGGTATCTGGCCTAATGTCTGCAAAAACCGGGGTTGCTCCAACATATAAAACAGGGGCAACGCTTGCTATCCAGGTAACATCAGGCACCACCACCTCGTCACCAGGGCCTATGCCCAAAGCAGCCAGGGCAAGGTGAATGGCAGATGTGCAGCTTGGCAGCGAAGTGGCAAAATCAGCGCCCACAAATTTTGCAAAGGCCTTTTCAAAACGATCGTTATATTCCCCTGCCCGCCCGTACCAGGCATTCTGGGCCGCATCTGCCACAAGGGCCACCTCTTTTTGGGTAATCCACGGCCCTGCAATGGGGATGTCTTTTTTTACCGGACACATTTCAGGTATCCTTCCGGTGCTACCGTTAAAACAAGCTTGTTTTGAATTTCGTAATCAATGTCAAAGCGATTGTTGTTTTTCAAAAACTCGAATACTGCGGTTTTGGGATTATCTCCCCTATCCCAGGGGCGGTCGCCAAAAAAGCCGGGGGGCATATCCTCAATGGCGGTGTCAAAAACCACCAGATAACTGCCGGGAGTTACAAACTCTGAATAGGCATAAAGCTCTTGAAGCACATGCTCGTGGGTGTGGTTGGAATCCAAGGCTACAAGGATACAGCTTTTTCCTTTTGCGGCATCTTTTACCTGGCTTATGACTTGAGGGGCCACAGATGAGCCTTCCATAAGCATGATGCGTTTTGCCATTGGATGGGCCTCAATGACTTGCCTGTTATGTGCCCGGATATCAATGTCAATGCCCAAAACCTGTCCGTTCCCGCCGACAAGTTCAAGCATGGAGGCATAAAAAATAAGAGAGCCGCCATGAGCCACACCTGTTTCGATAACGAGATCGGGCTTCAGATTCCAGATGATTTCCTGCATTGCCATAATGTCTTGAGGCAACTGTATTATGGGAACGCCCATCCAGTTAAAATGGTAAGTGTACTTGTATTGTGCCGAATCCCGGATAAAATCCATGGCCATCTGATAAAGTTTTTTATCCTTGCCCTGGGCATCAATAAGAGCTTTGCTTTCTTCCACAGTTTTCCCTTCCTTTATTTGCGGACGCCAACAGCATAAATGATGTTGCAGTCTTGGGGCCTTTGTTTGCCAAACTCATAACAGGCATCGCAAAAAGCCTGCCGCCAGTCCTTTGTTTTTTCCTCGCCAATGCGGCCCCAGCCAAAACCGCCGCTCTCCCATAGGCCCTCTTTCAAAAACCAGTCCATCTGGGCCTGGGAAAGCATTTTGTAAAAAACCCCTCCGGTTTTTATAATCTTAAGGCCTGCTTTATCAAAATCCCTTACAAGGCCTTCCATATCATAAGCGCGGCGGTGCCCCACAACATCTATATCAAAAGGAGAAAGCTCATATTCGTCTGCAAGGGATCCCATGAGTTTGGCAATGCGTCTGTTGACCGCCAAGGCATTTGGCACATGGGCAATTATGACTCCGCCATGAGCCAAATTGGCCATTGCGTGTTCAAGCAGGCCAACAGGGTCCTGAACATGCTCCAAAAGCGTTATCATGGTGATGGTTGAAAATTCGCCGGGGCTTGAAAAATCCTCTGCAAGGCAATGCTCAAAATGAATGGATGGATGGCTTTCGACAGCTTTTTCAATGTGGGCGCGAGAAGCATCAATGCCTACGGTCTTCTTGAAAAACGGGGCAAGTTCGCTGGTGAGTTTTCCGTTGCCGCAGGCCAGGTCAAGAAGGGACGGGGGCCGCAGGTTCTCAATGATGCTTTTTACAATGTAATGCCCAAGAATATTTTCATAGCTGGAAAAAAATTCCCCCCTACGCCAGGGAAAAACTTCCTGTTTGTCCATTTCAGAGGCCGTGACATTTTTGCTCCCCAAATCAGTCATTTAAAATTCTTTCTTTTTGGGTTTTGATAATTTCTTCAAGGCCTTCTTCAAAGGAAACTTTTGCCTTCCAGCCAAGTTTGTCATGCGCCAGGGATGCGTCCATTGCAATGTTGCCAACCAGATCTTCAATTTCAATATGGCTTATAAGGGAAGAGGAGCCTGTTTTATTCACGATCATTTCTGCCACTTGGCTTGTTGTTGTAACCTTGCCTGTGCCAATATTGAAAGAACCTGCTTCGCCGCTTTCCGCAGCTTTTACTATTGCAGCACGAAAATCGCTTATATGCATAAGATCCAGAGCCGGAAAGGCATTTTTGTATTTGTGGGTTATGATGGGCCTGTTTGCCAGAGCTTTATCAATAAAATTGTAAATGAAACGGGGGCGGTCACTTTCCGGCCCGTACACAGGGCTTGCGCGCAAGATTAGAGGGGGAGGCATATTGCCGGTTTTTGCATGGTTTTCAATAAGCACCTCGCAAAGCATCTTGGTCTGGCCATAGGTTCCTTTTGGGTTCATGGCCAGAGTTTCATCTGCAACAATCTTATTTCCGGCATAGCCCGAATAAACTTCCCATCCACTGGTGTAAACCAGCCGGAGGTTGTTTTGTGTGCAGACATCCAGAATGTTTTTGAGCATCAACAGAGTTATTCCAACAGATTCGTTTATTGTGTAAACCCTGGGCGAGGCCAGATGAAGCAGGGTATCTATTCCTGCTTCCTTGACCATCAAATCCAGTTCCACGGTATCTTTGAGCAGGTCAATTTTATCCCGTACAGGTGAAAGGACTGTGTGGCCGCGAGCCTCAAACGATTCTGGCAGACCCCTGCCAACAAAACCGTGTGCTCCTGTAATGAGTATCCTTTTTTTATCAGGGTCTGTATTCAAGGCAATGGCGTCAGGCTCAACAGCCTTCAAAACCACATTTAACACTTCCACTTTTATTGATTTTTCGTTTAAAGCCTTCATCACCTGCCGAACAGCATCGAAAAACGGAATCTCTTTTGAGCGGGCAAGGATGCCTGCTGCAATGGCATTGCTGCGGGATATGCCATAATCGCAACAGACTACAACTTTTTCGCCTGCAGCAAGCCGGGCGCACCCTTCCTCTATTTTGCCTTTCACTGCCTCAAGGGGGTTTCCGGCCTTGTCCACCAGATCACGGACATCAAGAATATATATGCCTGGTGTTTCTTTGGCCTGGAAAAAATTTCCTGTGCCTAAACTTGGCGTGATCCAACGAATCATTTTTTAATATCCTGGGAGTTCACAAAGGTTTCGCAAAGAGACCTTAAATAATATCCCTGGCAAATCCTGCCTGGGGCTTCATACCTGCCGGTTTCAAGAAAACGGATAAAAAAATCAATTTCGTTGAACCCTGCCAGTGCCCGCAGGTAGGTTGTGGCTGAAAATCGGGGATTGATCTCAAAGGGATAAAAAACGCCATTGTGCAGCCTGCCTTGAATGTTGAGCGGCCCTGTGCTGCCAGCAGATTGGGCGATGCTTTCCGCAACATTCCTGACTTCAGGGAAGTCTCCAATATAACCCTGGCTGTATCCGCTTGAAATGACACCGGCCACAGCCCGATCCCTTACAGAAAGTTTGGAATGGAAAGTCCTTCTCATGGCAACGGAGCCTGCCAGCTTGCCGTCTGGCAGGTGCAGAACACCCACGGTGAACTCGCCGCCCGTATCAGGAATGAATTGCTGGACAACGGGTGATTTGTTGTTTCGAATAAGATATGTAACATACAACCTGGCTTCAGCCAGATCGTTTGCCAAAAATACGGCATCGCTTCCACCGGAGCCTTCCGAGGGTTTGACCACGCAGGGCATCGGCATTTCATCAAGTTCCTCCGGGGAAGCTGGAGCAGCCATTACAGGCATTGCAAAGCCTTTTTCCTTTAACAGGGAAAGGCCCTTAAACTTGTTGGCAAACAAGCTCATAACCTGGTTTGAGTTGGCGGCCAATACAGCCCCGGCCTTCTTGAGCACATCCCTTTGCCCGGATAAAAGCGCCAGGGGCTTTTCTCCGCCGGGAATGATATATTTTATGGAATGCTTTTGGCACAATTGTGCAACAGAAGAGACATAATCAAGTGGGTCAGCCAGAAATGTTTCTTCCAGGCCTTTCATATAATGCCCAAAGGCATAAGGGGAAATATCACAACCGTAAATCCTGTAACGGCCTGCCATGAGCAGGGCTTTTACAATTTCCGTGCCCAGGGAAGCCCCGCCAATTCCTGCCACTAAAACCGATACTGATTTCTTGGGATCTCGCATAGTTTTCTCTTGCCATAAGAGGATGGCATTCAACTTTATTGTATCTGCCGTATATTATTTCCTGCGGTTGAAAGCCAGAATTCTATTGCCTTTGCCACGCCCTCCTCAAAGCCTGTTGCCGGTTTCCAGCCCAGCTCTTTTGATAGGCGGGTTGTATCGGCCAGGATTTTTTGAGCCGGGGGCAAGGGATATTCCCCGAACTTCAGGCAGCCCGCTGCACCCATCTGGCGGTTTATTTCCTCTGCAATCTGCCTTATTGTAAGGGGCTTGCCGGAGGCCACATTTATCGGCCCAGTTACTTTTCCATCAAGAATTTCAATCAGGGCAAGGGCAGCATCCTCCACAAAGAGATAATCTGCAAGCTCACCACCGCCTGTAAGGGGTGCGGGCCTGCCCTGCATAAGATTATTTATCACGGTGGGGATAAGTTTTTCAGGGCTTTCGCACGGGCCGTACACAAAAAACAGCCTTGCCCAGGCCAGGGCCATATCCTTTGGCTTTAAATCTGCTGCCAGTCTGCAAAAAAGCTCGTGCTTGCCCTGGCCGTAAAGGGTATCCGGCTGGCAAGGGGTTTTAATTTCGTGGCAGGGGCCATCAACCGGGCCGTATTCAAAGCAGGAGCCTGCAAACACGGCGCGCCTGCCGCCAGCCCCAACAAAGGCCCTTGCCAGCTCAAGGCCTGCATCCACCCAAAGGCGGTTTTTTGTGCTTGCCCGGTAATCTGCCGGGTCTGTGTGCCACGCCAGGTGCAAAAGGTGTGAGGGAGAAACCTTTTGCACAAGGGCCTGGGTCTGCCCGGCATCCAAAAGGTCTGCATCGTGCCAGAGGACTTTTTCAAAAACAGGGGCCTCCCCCGGCCCGGCCAGGGCATGAACCTCAAAGCCCTTTGCCGCAAGGGGGGCAAGGGTGTGGCGGCCTATAAAGCCGGTGGCTCCGGTTACAAGCACCCGTTTCACAAGACAAAATCCTCATAATTGGCATCCCTTTCCACAATTGTTGAAGGGGCAAGGGGCCACTCTATGCCAAAGGCCGGGTCGTTGTAGCGAACCCCGGCAGCAGACTGGGGTGCGTAGAATTGGGTCATCTGGTAGGAGACAAGGGCATTGTCCGTAAGTGTGATAAAGCCGTGGGCAAAGCCTTTTGGAATATACAGGGCCTTGCGGCTGGAGTCGTTAAGCTCGATGCCGAACCAGCGGCAGAATGTGGGCGATTGTCTCCTCAAATCAATTATCACATCAAATATGGCCCCCATTTCGCAGCGCACCAGCTTGTCCTCCGCGTGGGGTTCCTTTTGGAAGTGCATTCCCCGCAATGTGCCTTTTTGCCTGTTGAATGAAAGGCTTGACTGGACAAAGCCGCTTTCAAGCCCCTGGGCGGCAAACTCCTTTGCGCAGAAGGTGCGGGCAAGAAATCCCCTCTGGTCTGTAAAAATATCCGGCTCAACAACAAAGGCCCCGGCAAGGGCTGTCTCAACAAAAATCATTGAAGCACCCTCACCCTTGGTATGGGAACCACAAATCGCCCTCCCCATTGGCGGATTTGGGCCATCTGCCCGACAATTTCATCGGCAAGGTTCCAGGGCAGGATGAAAACAAAGTCGGGCCTGGTTTCAAAAATTTTTTCCGGTGCATAAACGGGAATGCGGGTTCCCGGCAGATAAAGGCCCTGCTTGTGGGGGCTTTTGTCCACCGTGTAGTCCAGAAAATCGCCCCGTACACCAAGATAGTTCAAAAGGGTGTTGCCCTTGGCCGGAGCACCGTAGCCCACAACTTTTTGCCCCTTGTTTTTGGCATCTATTAAAAAGGAGAGGATTTCGCGCTTGACCCTGCAAACCTTTGCCTCAAAAAGGCCGTAAGTTTCAATTCTGTTTAGCCCTGCGTCTTTTTCTCTGGCCATAACCTGGCCAAAACCATTGCCCAAAGGCCTGTTTTGGCTTGCATGGCAGGCATGGATGCGAAGCGAGCCGCCGTGGGTGGGCAGGCTATCCACATCAAAAACATAAAGCCCGTGGGCTGCAAAAATTTTTTCCACGGCCATCAGGGAAAAATAACTGAAATGCTCATGATAAATGGTGTCGAACTGGCAGTTTTCCATCAATTCCAGCAGATGGGGAAACTCCAGGGTGAGGGTGCCGCTTTCCTTTAATATTGCCGCAAGCCCGGCCACAAAGTCGTTTATATCCGGCACATGGGCAAGCACATTGTTGGCAATGACCAGATCTGCCTTTCTGTTTTCTCCTGCAAGTTTTTCCGCAAGCCTGCAACCAAAGAAATCCACAACAGTTTCAATGCCTTTTTTTCTGGCTGCCTCTGCCACATTGGCAGCAGGCTCAATGCCTAAAACCGGCACTCCCTCATTTAAAAAATACTGGAGCAGGTAGCCGTCATTGGCAGCAACCTCCACCACAAGGCTTTTTGGGCCAAGGCCCAGCATGGAAACCATGTTTTTTGCATAATTTTGGCAATGGGCAAGCCAGGAATCGGAATAGGATGAAAAATAGGCATAATCGGAAAAAATGCTCTCCGGGCTTTCAAAGCTTTCCACCTGAACCAGAAAGCAGTTGCTGCAAACCCTTGCGTGTAAAGGATAAAACGGCTCCATGCGCCCCAAATCTTCGGCTGACAGATAGCTGTTGGAAAGGGGGCTTGCGCCCAGGTCAACAAGGCTGTGGTCAAGGGGTGAGTGGCAGAACCGGCAGGTTAAAGGGTTCATGGAATATCCTGGTACTCCATTATCTGGTCAAGCGTGAGTTTTTGCGCGTCCTGGCCCTGGTGGAAGCCTTTGTACCAGTGCAGGGTCTTGCTGACAGCGGTTGCCAGGTCATATTTTGCCTGCCAGTTCAACAGGCTTTTCGCCCTTGCTGAATCCAGCATCAGGGTATGGGCCTCATGGGGGGCTTTCAAGTCCCTTTCCTTGCGCCAGGCTGCTCCTTTGCCCCAGGCAGCGGCTGCAATGTCTGCCAGAATGCGCACAGGCCGGGCAGAGGCCAAATCCGGCCCGAAGTTGAAGGGCATTGAGAATTTTTCCGGCTCTTCTGCAAGCTTTTGGGCAAGAATCAGGTATCCGGCCAATGGATCAAGGACAAACTGCCAGGGCCGCACAGCATCCGGGTTGCGGATTATGGCGCTCTCCCCCTTTGCAAAGGCCCGCGCCAGATCGGGCAAAAGCCGGTCAGCAGCCCAGTCTCCCCCGCCGACGACATTTCCTGCCCTTACACTGGCAACACCAGTGCCGCTGCCCGCAAAAAAGGATTGGTAAAAGGCCTTTGTAACAAGCTCTGCACAGGCCTTGGAGCTGGAGTAGGGGTCAAAGCCGCCCAGGGCCTCATCCTCCCTGTAGCCCCACAGCCATTCGCGGTTTTCGTAGCATTTGTCGGTGGTCACAATAACAATGGCTTCAATGGATTCAAGGCTGCGGGCTGCTTCCAGCAGGTTGGCCGTGCCCATCACATTTGTGGAATAGGTTTCCAGCGGGATTTTATAGGACTCCCGCACAAGGCTTTGGGCTGCCATGTGAACAATCACCTGGGGCTGACTGTCTTTTACCACCTTGGCAAGCCTTTCATAATCGCGAACATCAGCAATTATGGATTTCATGCCCTGGCCGACATGGGCAGCCTCAAACAGGCTGGGCTTTGTGGGCGGGGCCAGGGCGTAGCCTGTTACCGAGGCCCCAAGGTGCTTGAGCCATAGGGCAAGCCATGCTCCCTTGAAGCCGGTGTGCCCGGTCAGAAAGACCCTTTTGCCCTTCCAGAAGTTTAAATTCAGTCCCATATATTCCATCGGGCCTTTCCCGAATCCCAGGCATTGCGCAAAAGACGCAGCTCATGGAGGGTGTCAACGCACTGCCAGTAGCCGGAATGCTTGAATGCCATCAACTGGCCGTCTGCTGCAAGCCTTTCGCAAGGCTCGCGCTCCCACGAGGTTTCATCGCCATCAATGTAATCGAGCGCTTGTGGCTCAAGCACAAAAAAGCCGCCGTTTATATAGTTATCGTGGGTTAAAGGCTTTTCCGTAAAATTTGTAACCTTGTCTCCCGAAAGGCCCAGCACGCCAAAGCGGTGGGGGGGCATGACCGCTGTCACCGTGGCCAGCTTGCCGTGGCTTTTGTGAAAGGCAAGAAGCTTTTTTATGTCCACATCGCAAAGGCCGTCCCCGTAGGTGAAGAAAAAGGTGGAATCCAGCCTGTTTTTAAGGCGCTTCAAGCGGCCTCCTGTCATGGTGCCGTCCCCTGTGTCCACAAGCTCTATGCGCCAGTTTTCGGCTGCAAGCTTTTGGGCCTGGCACTGGCCGGAGGCCAGATCCACCGTAAGGTCTGAAGCCAGAAGCGGATACTGCATGAAATATTTTTTGATTACCTGGCCCTTGTAGCCCAGAGCCACCACAAAGTCCTCAATCCCCTGGAATGAAAAGATTTTCATTATATGCCACAAAAGGGGGCGGCCACCGATCTCGATCATGGGCTTGGGCAGGATGTCGGTTTCCTCTGAAAGCCGGGTGCCAAAGCCTCCGGCCAGAATAACGGCCTTCATTGCTCCTCCTTATATTATATAATTGTTGGCAGCATCAAACCTTGTTTTCCAAGCTTTTGTGCGCGTCCTCCGGGGCCTTGCAATCCTCCGGCAAGCCGGCTTCTATTCTGCGGCCAAGGGAATCAAAGCGAAGCTGGGCCACCTGCTCGGAAACAAGCCCCACAAGAAAAACCAATACCGACATGGTGATAAGCATGGCAGATGTGGGGCCGTATGGGGCATCCAACACAAATATTTTTACAAGCCCGTAGGTAAGACCTGCCAGAAACATGGCAAGGCTCACCGGAAAAAATAATCGCATGGGCGCAAAGAGGGTGGCTATTTTTAAAATGATGAGAAAAAAGCGGCTTCCATCGGCAATCAGCTTTATCTTGCTCTTTCCCTGCCGCTTTGCAGCCGTTATGGGCAGATAGGCCACGGAATAGCCGGAGCGGAAAAGGGCAAGGGTAAGAGTTGAAGGATAGGAAAAGGTGTTGGGCAGAAGGCTAACAAACTCCCGCGCAATGTGGCCCTTTATGGCCCTGAAACCGCTTGTGAGATCAGGTATCTGCCTGCCGGTCACATAGCTTGCAAGCTCATTGTAAATGCGGTTTGCAAAGTCTCTGTGCAGGCTTGTGTCCGAATTCCTGCTCCGCGCGCCCACGGCCATGTCAAAATGCTCAAGCTTTTCCAGCAGGGCAGGGATCACTTCCGGCGGGTGCTGGCCGTCCGCATCCAGCAGAACAAGATTCTGGCCCTTTGCATTGCGTATTCCAGTTTTTACCGCAGCGCCGTTTCCTATGTTGTAGGGGTGGGACACAACGCGCGCGCCAGCCTCCTGGGCCGCTTTTGCCGTGTTGTCAGGCGAGCCGTCATCCACCACAAGAATTTCATAGCTGCGTCCGGTATTGTCCATCACTTCGCGCACGCGCCCAATAACAGATGCGATTACCTGCTCCTCCTTGTAGGCCGGCATTATGACGCTTACTTGGGGATGAGCGCATTTGGGCTGTTCCATAGGGGCCTTCCTCTATTTATTTTTGTCCCGCTCTTTTTTTGCGGCGATTGCTTCTTCTCTTGCTGCATCCCCCCGCTCAACAGCCTGGCGGATTTCCTCTGGTGTGAGAAGGTGCTTCATTGCTATTAGCATTTCCACGGGCAATGGATATGGGGCAGGTATCAGCGGCCCTTTTTCATCCCCCAGCCTCACGGATGTAACGGTCTTTGATTTCTTTGCTTTTTTGTCGGCCATCAGCCAAAAACTCCTTTATATATAACTTGTGGGGGGTTGGTTCGCCAAACCTTAAAACAGGCGGCCTGCCTTTGGCGTAATGCGCCTGAAAAGAAGGGCCTTTTGTTTTTTGTCCATGAATATTGCCAAGAATATCCCAACAGGTATAATATTCCATTGTAGGCCATAGGGCGGCGCAAAGGCAAGCAGTCTGAATTTTTATGCCTGCTTTTTGGCCCGACCTAAAAGTTGTCGGATTTGGTTTGTTCCACCCATAAGCCCCAAGAGGCCCCATGAAAGAGCCTGGAGCGCCAATCCCCGGCACTGCCGGGATTCCGCCCGACCCTGACCCGGAAAGGGAAATGGCTGCCCGGTGCGTGCTCACGCTGGATTCCGACCTGCGCCGGGTTTTTCTGTGGCGATTTGTGCGCGGCCTTTCCTTTGGTGCCATAGCCAAAAATCTTGGCATTTCTCAAGCTGCGGCCCGGCTGCGGGTTTACAGCTCCCTGGTGGAGCTAAAAGCCATGATGTCCCAAAAAACGGGCCAGGCAATTGGGGATGAAAAAGTTTTTGCCCTTGCCGCCTCATTTGCCAGGCAACCGCCGGACCTGCTCAAAAACGCCGGAGGGCCTCCCCGCCCGCCGCTTGGGCGCATTGTGCTGCTGTCTTATGGGGCTGCCCTTTTGAGCCTGCTGTGGGCAGGCCTTCTGGCATGGCTTGCAGCACCTTCTGCCCCCCTGGTTGCAATGATCCCCGCAATCCTTTTTGCCGGTGCAGGCCTTTTAACTGCATTTAAGCCTTCTGCTGCAAAAAAGGCCGCAGCTTTGGCCCTTGGGCCTGCTGTCCTGATCTGTGCAGGCGGCATGGTGTTTCTTGCCGCAACACTTTCCGGGTGGGTGGCCTTATCCGCCCTGGCAGGCCTTGCACCCGCCCTGGCAGGAGCCACGGCCCTGGCGGTATTTAAAAAAGCCTGAAGCCTTGGTTGCGCATATTATATTAGGATAGGCCCTGCCTTGCCCTTTGGCTGAAAAAGCATTCTGCCTTGCACCAGAGTTGGCAACTTTTTTTACACACCTGCTTTGAAAGGCAACAACCGGCTTGTTGCTGGATGCAGGGCAAAAGGCCATATTGAAGCAGCCCTGGCAAAATTAAAGTTGACATCTGCCTTTATTCCCTTTAGATTTCCCTCTTGGCTGCGGGCATAACTCAGCTGGTAGAGTACGAGCTTCCCAAGCTCGGAGTCGCGAGTTCGAATCTCGTTGCCCGCTCCAGTAACGCCTGGGTTCCCTTCCTGTGGCTGGCCTTGAGCTGTCACCTCCTTGTCAGGGCCATGCTGGAGAAGCGGATCAGACACGGACCGTTTAGGGGTGACGCTTTACGATAGACTGTTGTGTCTGCGTAAGGGGAACGGGCGTTTCGCCCGTTTTTGTTTTTTTGAAAGCAGTATACTTTAAATAAGCCTGTTAAATAAGGCATTTATATGGTCGTTGGATTTGTTTTAAGCATGAATAAGAGCAAAAAAAAGCCGGGAAAGGCAAAAGAAGGCACAGCGACTGCTGTTGCTGGCCCCCAGTTTGAAGCTGTGGCCCAAAAGGCGGCCAGGGCTGTGGAGCCGGTATTGGCAGCAGAAGGCCTGGAGCTTGTGCTGGCCCAGTTTTGCCCTGAACCTGGCGGGCCTGTTTTAAGGCTTTTTGTCGACAGGCCCGGAGGCGTGACCCTGGAAGACTGCATGGCAGCCAGCCGTCTTGTTTCGGACATCTTGGATGTTTATATGGAAGACCAGTCAGGCTACCGTCTTGAAGTCTCCTCTCCGGGGGATACCCGTCCCCTTACAAAGAAGGAGCATTTCGAGAGATTTTGCGGCAGCCGCGCCAAAGTTACTCTTGCCCAGCCACAAAACGGCAGAAAAAACTTCACCGGGCGCATCGCAGGTGTTGAGAACAGCACCCTGACCCTGGCCTGTGACGGAGGGGCTGTGGAGCTTGCTTTGGACGGAATAGCTGCGGCCCGGCTCTGCCGCAGCAAGGGAGAAGACCCATGCTAAACGACATCAGCCGTGTCATTGAACAGGTCAGCCGAGACAGGGGGATTGACAAGGACATCCTTATTGCCACCCTCACGGAGGCCATCCAGTCGGCGGCTCACAAGAAACTGGGCCCAAGGGCGGAAATTGAGGTCCATTACAATGAGGAAGCCGGCGAAATAGAGGTCTTCCAGTTCAAGGAAGTGGTTGAGGAGGTTTTGGAGCCGGATCTGGAAATATCCATTGAGCAGGGCCGCGAGCTTGACCCGGAATGTGAAATCGGGGATCAGCTTGGCAGCAAGATGGACACAGCCACCTTTGGCCGCATTGCCGCCCAGAGCGCCAAACAGGTCATCATCCAGAAAATGAAGGATGCCGAGCGGGATGCAGTTTACCGCAACTTCATTGACCGCAAGGGCGAAATCATAAACGGCGTTGTTCAGCGCATGGATCGGGGCGACATAGTCGTCAATCTTGGCCAGACCGAGGGCATACTGCCCCACCGGGAGCAGGTCCCCCGCGAGATTTACCACAGGGGTGACCGCATCCGCGCAATCATCCTGGATGTGGTGGCGGACGGTCGCGGCCCACAGGTCATCCTTTCCCGCAGCCGCCGCAGTTTCCTCATTCAGCTTTTCAAGATGGAGGTTCCCGAAGTCGGAGAGGGCATTGTCTCCATCATGGGCGTGGCAAGGGAGCCGGGCGTTCGCTCCAAGATTGCCGTGGCAAGTTCCGATTCCGAGGTGGATGCAGTTGGCGCCTGCGTGGGAATGCGCGGCTCAAGGGTACAGAATGTTGTGCATGAGCTGCGCGGGGAAAAGATAGACATTGTTCCCTGGCATGCGGATTCAGCCAAGTATGTGTGCAATGCCCTGGCCCCGGCCCAGATATCGCGTGTAATAATTGACGATGAATCATCGGCAATGGAAGTCATTGTTCCTGATGAGTTTCTGTCTGTGGCCATCGGCAAGAAGGGCCAGAATGTCCGCCTTGCCTCCAAGCTCACGGGCTGGCACCTGGATGTAAAGAGCGAGACCCGCTACAACCGCGCCATGCAGGATGGTTACGACTCTCTTCTGGAATTGCCGGGCATGAATGCAGCCCTGGCGGATGCTCTTTATGAAAAGGGCCTTTATTCTGTTGAGGAAATTGCCAGCGCCTCGCCCGATGACATCATTGCGGTTCGCCCCATGGAAGAGCAGGAGGCCCGTGATCTTATTGATGTGGCCCGCACCGCAGCCTTGAGGCGTATTGCCGAGGCCAGAAAGTTGGAGCAGGAAAAGGCAGCCCAGGAGGCTGCGGCCAGAGCAAAAAGCCGTGAGGCCAAAAAGGCTTTGGATGAGGCTGGCCAGGGCCAGGAAAATAAAGAGCAAACAGGTCCTGATGAGAGTCCGCAGGAGGGGCAGGATGCCCAGTCCGAGGCCTCTGAAGATGAGGCCGGTGGCGCTCAAAATGATGATCTTGATACAACTCCTGACCGGCAAGAGCCGGCGACTTAAAAGCCGGGGCGGCTTGAAAAAGGCGGCCTAACGGCGCATTTGTTGCGATAACAAAGCCCAAGGGGATGGGAATGGCGAAAATTCGAGTTTACGAGTTGGCCCGGGAACTCAGCATGACCAACAAGGATCTGTTGGAGAAGATCGAGGGGATGGATTTGCCCGATTCTGCATCCATCAAAACCCACACGAGCTCCATAGAAGAAGAAACGGTCGAGCTGATCAAGGCCAACCTGGCTGCTCCCAAGCAGGCAAATATAATTGAAAAGCGTATCGGCAAAACCCTGATACGAAGACGCCGCAAGGATGCGCCTGCAGAACCCGCTCCTGAAAAGGACGATCTGCCCCAGGAGGCGGCTCCGGAAGCACAGGCTGCACCCGAGGACGAGGACGAGCTCGTTGAAGCAAAAGCTGTAACCAAAGCCGAGGCCGAGCCCGGAGCAAAAAAGGCGGAGAAGGCCAAGAAAGAGGCTGTTGAGCCGCAGGAAGTCCTCGAAGAGGAGGCTTCAGACCAAAAGGCTTTGCAGGAAGAGCCTGTCAGCGCCCCGGATGCCAAAGCCCTCCCTGAAGCAGAGGCTGTTGCTGATGCCCAAAAGGAAACTCCAGCCCCCAAGGCTGTGAAGAAACGCAAAAAAGCCATAGAGGAAACACCGGCCAAAATTGTTGCCAAGCCAACTCCTCCACCTCCGCCGGAGCCAGAACCGGAGCCGACAGTCGAGTCGGCGCAGGCACCGCCAATCCATGATCAGGAGCCTGCTGCACAGGCCGGAGAAGATGAGCAGGTTCAGGCTGTCTTGCCAAAAGAGGTTGAGCCGGAAAAAGCTGGTATTGAGGAGCAGCCGGAACCCCAAACGCCACTAGAAACGGAAGTAAAAGAAGCCCAAAAGCCTGCCAAGCCCAAAAAGAAAAAGAAAAAGGAGCAGGCCGCCAAGATAATCAGTCTGCCGGAAAAACTGCCGGAATTTTACAAGCCTGAGCCCAGGCAGGATTCCAGGCAGGAGGCCAAGCCAGAACCAAGGCCGGAGAGGGGGCCTGCAACACCAGATTCTGTTGAGTCTGAAACTGCATTGGCAGCCCGCAAGAAAAAGAAAAAGGGCCGCAAGGTTGAGGATGCGGCAGCGGAAGTGGATGCCAAGCTTGTCAAGAAGCGTGCTTCCTTCAAGCGCCGCGAGGTTGTGGAGGGCGCCGCCCTTTATGACCAGGCAGGCCGGGGCCGCAAAGGCAAGCGGGGCGGCGGCAAGCCTCTTCCCAAGCCGGGCAAGACCATTACCACCACTCCCAAGGCCATCAAGCGCAGAATCAAGGTGGATGAGGCCATTTTGCTTTCCGAGCTGGCAAAGCGCATGGGCATAAAAGCCTCTGAACTCATACGCAGGATGATGGACATGGGCACCATGGCCACCATCAACCAGTCTTTAGACTTTGAAACCGCCACCATTCTGGCCACGGAATTCGGCTATGAGCTTGAGAGAGCCGGCTTTGAGGAAGAAACCCTCATAAAGACCCAGCAGGATGCTCCCGAATCCCTGAAGGAGCGCCCCCCTGTGGTCACCATCATGGGTCATGTTGACCACGGCAAGACCTCCCTTCTGGATGTCATCCGCAAAACCTCTGTCACAAGCGGCGAGGCGGGCGGCATAACCCAGCACATCGGCGCCTACATGGTGGCCACGCCCAAGGGCAATGTCACATTTCTGGACACGCCAGGCCACGAGGCTTTTACTGCCATGCGCGCCCGTGGCGCATCTGTTACGGATATAGTTGTTCTGGTGGTGGCTGCAGACGATGGCGTCATGCCCCAGACCGTGGAGGCCATCAATCACGCCAGGGCTGCTCAAGTTCCCATAATCGTGGCTGTCAACAAGATGGACAAGCCCGGAGCCGACCCGGACAAGGTGATGCGGGAGCTTGCGGAAAAGGGCCTTTCCCCCGAAGACTGGGGAGGCGACACGATTTTTGTAAAGGTTTCGGCCAAGGCCAACACGGGCATTGATCTTCTGCTGGAGATGATTCTGCTCCAGGCAGAGGTTTTGGAGCTTACCGCCAATGCAGACAAGCCTGCCAGGGGCCATGTGGTGGAAGGCAAGATGGATCCGGGCAGAGGCCCTGTTGCCACGGTGCTGGTCAAGGAAGGCACTCTCCATGCAGGAGAAGTGGTGGTCTGCGGCGTACACTGGGGCAAGATAAGGGCCTTGACCAATGACCGGGGCCATACGGTTGAAGCAGCCGGGCCTTCATTTCCGGCGGAGATAATCGGCCTTTCGGGCGTTCCCATGGCCGGCGATGAAATGGTGGTAGTGGAAAACGAAAAATCTGCCAAGCAGATTTCCGAGCACCGCAGCCAGAAGCAGCGTATTGCAGATCTTGCAAAGACCACCCGGCCCAATTTGGAAAACATCTTTGCCCAGATGCAGATGGGCCAGATAAAACAGCTTGAAATCATTGTAAAGGCAGATGTGCAAGGCTCGGTGGAAGCCCTTGTGGACAGCCTGAACAAGCTCTCCGGCGATGAGGTCAAAATAAGCGTTCTTCACGCTGCTGTGGGCACTGTCACAGAATCGGATGTGGGTCTTGCTGCGGTGTCTGGTGCCATCATCCTGGCCTTTAATGTGCGTCCCAACCCCAAAGTGGTTGATTTTGCAACAGAAGAGCATGTTGACATCCGCTATTACGACATAATCTACGATGTCATAAACGACATCAAGGCCGCAATGGTGGGCATGATGGCATCCACCTACAAGGAGCACATTGTTGGCCGGGCCGAAGTGCGCGACACCTTCACCATTCCCAAGGTTGGCACCATAGCCGGGTCTTACATTCTTGATGGCAAGGCCCAGCGCGGCTCTCTTGCCCGCCTTGTGCGGGACGGTGTTGTGGTGCATGATGGAAAGGTTGGTTCCCTGCGGCGCTTCAAGGATGATGTGAAGGAAGTGCTTGCAGGTTACGAATGCGGCATAGGGTTTGATAATTTCAACGACATCAAGGCGGGCGACCATATAGAGCTTTACAAACTTGAGGAGATAAAGCCCACCATGGATTAGCCGGGCGGGCTGCCGGGCAAACAGGCAAAAAGCCTCAACCCTTGCAAGAGGAGGCTAAAAAATGGTTGTGGGTTACGGCGCAATAACACTGCGGCTTCCCGAAAACCACAGCCTCAAGGGAAAGCGCAAGGCAGTCAAAGCGGTCATAGGGCGGATACGCAGCAACTTCAATGTTTCCGCCGCAGAAATCGCCGCCAATGAAATGCACCAGCGTGCAGTCATAGGCGTGGCCCTCACGGGCAATGCCCATACCCTTGTCAACTCCAAGCTGGACCGGATAGTGAATTTGGTGGAGAGCATGGGGGTCGGTGAGGTTCTGGATGCTGAAATGGAAGTAATGAGCGTGGCCCTGCCTTCAGGCCGCATGGAATGGGACGAGGATCTGTCGCAATGGATTCGGGATATGGAAAAAAGCCCTTTGACCGGGCAAGACGAGTAGGTGCCCGCATGAAGGAGGAAATCGCCCTTGTGCTGGCAAACCGTCTCCGGGATCCGGGCCTTAAAAGCGCCATCATCATGGATGTGGAGCTTACCCGCGATTTGCGGCTTGCCAGGGTTTACTACTGCCTGCAGGGCGGGCCGGAGGGCAGGGAGGCGGCCCAAAGCGGATTTGACAGGGCCAGGGGCTTTATAAAAAAGGAGATAGCGCCTCTTCTGGGGCTGCGCTATATGCCGGATCTGGAGTTTTTGTATGACGACTCCATTGACCAGGGCCAGCACATGGAAGCTCTTTTGAAAAAGCTGCATCAGCAAGGGCAGGAAGAATAATGGCCAGGGGAAAAAAGGCCCTGTCCATAAATGGCGTTGTGGTTCTGGACAAGCCCGCAGACATGACTTCAGCCCAGGTTGTGGCAGCGGTAAAAAGGGCGTTAAAGGCCGAAAAGGTCGGTCATACAGGAACGCTGGATCCATTTGCCACAGGTGTTCTTGTGTGCTGCCTGGGTTCGGCCACAAAGCTTGCACGCTTTTTTCTGCACGGCGACAAGGGCTATGAAGCCCTGCTCTGCCTGGGCCTGGATACCGACACTCAAGATCTCACCGGCCAGGTTGTTGCCAGGGGGGACTGGTCGGGCATAACGCAGGAGCAGGTGGAAAAGGCCCTGAACAAGTTTACGGGCCACATAATGCAGGAGCCGCCGGTTTACTCGGCCCTGAAGCACGAGGGCCAGGCCCTGTACAAGCTTGCCAGGGCCGGAAATCCCGTGCAGAAACCGGCCCGGCCCGTGCACATAAAGCAGTTGACCCTGCTGGAGGTGAATCTGCCCTTGGTGCGTTTTTCCTGCACCTGCTCCGGCGGAACCTACATCCGCTCCCTGTGTGCGGACATAGGCAGGGAACTGGGTTGCGGCGGCCATTTGCAGGCCTTGCGCAGGACAGCCAACAGCGGCTTTACCCTTGACGATGCGGTGAGCCTGGAGAGCTTTTTGAAGGACGCGGCAGAAGGCAGGGCCAGCGAGCATTTCATCGGCCCGGCAGATGCCCTGAAGACCATGATGGAGGTTACTGCGGATTTTGCTTTGACCAAAAAAATCCGTTACGGCCAAGCCCTTACCCGCCGGGATCTGGCCTTGTCAAACGCTCCACCTGAACAAGGAGGGGCTGCAAGGCAGGTGAAGGTGGTTGACACCCAACGCAACCTCCTGGCTGTTCTGGAAAGAAATCCGGATGGGGTTGGCGTGGATTATTGCTGTGTGTTTTCGCCAGCCTGAAATACAGGCTGCTTAAAATATGGAGACCCGGTCTTTGGAGCAAGACATTGCTCCAAAGGCCCTGACAAAAGAGGTAACTTAAACGCTGGGGATAAATAACAACAGGCCTGCGGTTTTTGCGGGCCCCATTACCACAGCAAGGGAGGCACAAAGCAGTGGTTCTGACACCAGACAACAAAAAGGTCGTTATCGAAAAGTACAAGCGTCATGAAGCGGACACGGGCTCTCCCGAAGTCCAGGTGGCTCTGCTTACCAACCGGATTGAGTACCTGACAGAGCATTTCAAGACCCACAAAAAGGATCACCATTCCCGGCGGGGCCTGCTCAAACTGGTCGGCCAGCGCCGCAGGCTGCTCAATTATCTTAAAAACAAGGATGTGCACCGTTATCGTGCAATCATCGCGGAGCTGGGCTTAAGAAAATAAGTCTGTGCGCCAAGTTTGTCAGTGTGTGCCGCGCCGCTGTATGGCCCCTGCTGGCCACAATATTTTAATACGGCGCACGCACAAGGACTCTTGGAAAAAGTTGGTCTTGATGTGCAGCCTTGAGGAGCAAAAAAAATGAAACACATTATCCGCACCATAGACATTGGCGGAAGGCCGATGACCATTGAAACCGGCAGGCTGGCCAAGCAGGCCAGCGGCTCGGTAACCATTACCTACGGCGAAACAATTACCCTGGTAACTGTTGTGGGCGCCCAGGAAGAGCGCCAGGGAGTCGACTTTCTGCCCCTTTCCGTGGAGTACCAGGAAAAGGTGTATGCAGCAGGGCGGATTCCGGGCAACTATTTTCGCAGGGAAATGGGACGGCCATCGGAAAAGGAAACCCTCACTGCCCGCATCATAGACCGGCCCATACGGCCGCTTTTTCCCAAGGGATACCGTCAGGAAACCCAGGTCATTGCCACCGTGCTTTCCATGGATCAGGAAAATGACCCGGACACTCTTTCCATGACAGGGGCTTCGGCAGCCCTGTGCCTTTCGGATATTCCCTTTGCAGGGCCGGTGGCCTGTGTGCGCGTTGGCCGCATAAACGGCGAGCTTGTCGTCAACCCGCTCATCAGCCAGCTTGAAAAGTCGGACCTGAACATCCTTGTTGCAGGCTCAAAGCAGGGTGTTGTCATGGTTGAAGGCGGCGGCAGCTTTATCAGCGAAAAGGAAATGACCCAGGCCATCTTCTTTGCCCAAAATGCTCTCCAGCCCATCCTTGCGGTTCAGGATGAAATGGCTGCCGAGGCCGGCATTGTAAAGCGCGCCTTTACCCAGCCTGCCGCAGACCCGGAGCTTGAGGCAAAGGTTAAAAGCCTTTTGGGCGACAAACTGCGCCGTGCAATGGACATTGCATCCAAGATTGACCGGGGCAACCGCCTTGGGGAAATCAAAAAAGAGCTGTTTGATGCCTTGGGCGATGACTTTGCCGAGCGCAGGGGCGAAGTGGGGGAAGTCTTCCACAGTGCCATAGGAAAAACCATCCGCAGCATGGTGCTAAACGAAAAAGTGCGCATAGGCAACAGGGCCTTTGATGAAATCCGGCCCATTTCCGCTCATGTGGGAATACTGCCCAGAACCCACGGCTCCGCCCTTTTTACCAGGGGCGAAACCCAGGTTCTGGGCATACTCACCCTTGGCTCCACAGGCGATGAGCAGAGGGTGGAAACTTTGGGGGGCGATGAAAGCCGCCCCTTCATGCTGCATTACAACTTCCCCCCATATTCTGTGGGCGAAGTGCGCAGAGTTTTAGGCCCCAGCCGCCGGGACATAGGCCACGGCGGTCTTTCCACCCGTGCGGTAAAAGAGATTCTGCCGGCAAAGGAAGCCTTTGACTACACCATCCGTATTGTGAGCGAGGTGCTCGAATCCAACGGATCTTCCTCCATGGCCACAGTTTGCGCTGCAAGCCTTGCGCTCATGGATGGAGGTGTTCCCATTAAGGAACCTGTTTCCGGCATTGCAATGGGCCTCATGCAGGAGGGCGACAACATTGCCGTGCTTTCAGACATCCTTGGAGATGAGGACCACTACGGAGACATGGATTTCAAGGTGGCAGGCTCCAAACAGGGCATAACAAGCGTCCAGATGGACATAAAGATTCAGCATCTTGCCCCGCAAATTCTGGAGCAGGCACTGGGCCAGGCCCTTAAGGGCCGTATGCACATACTCGAAAAAATGCTCACGGCCATTTCCGCATCACGGTCGGAAATAAGCGTGTATGCTCCCAAGGTGTTGACCATTCAGATTCACCCGGACAAGATTCGCGACATAATCGGCCCGGGGGGCAAGGTCATCCGCAGCATTCAGGGGGAGACCAACACCAAAATAGACATCGAGGATTCGGGCCTTGTAAAGGTGGCGGCAGTGAACCAGGAGGATGGCGACAGAGCACTTGCCATTATTAAGGAAATAACTGCTGAAGCCCAGGTGGGCGAGGTTTATGACGGCACGGTGGTAAAAGTCACCGATTTCGGGGCATTTGTCCAGATAATAGGCAACACCGAAGGCCTGTGCCACATATCCCAACTGGATGTGACCCATGTCAAAAAGGCATCAGATGTTGTTTCGCCCGGCGACAAGATAAGGGTCAAGGTTCTGGAAATATCAAGGGACGGCAAAATACGCCTTTCACGCAAGGCGCTTTTGGAAGAAGAGGGGGATGGCTCGGGAAAAAGCAAAAAAGACCATTCTGGAAAACGGGATCCGCGTCATAACTAAACCCATTCCCCATGTTCGCAGCGTTTCTGTTGGAATATGGGTGGATGTGGGCGCGCGGGACGAGTCGGAAGACCAGGCCGGGGCCTGCCATTTCATTGAGCACATGATCTTCAAGGGGACCAGGACCAGGTCTGCCTACCAGATCGCTCGTGAACTGGACGCCATCGGTGGTCATTCCAACGCATTCACCGCCATGGAGCATACCTGCTACCACGGCAAGGTGCTGGATAAGGCCGGAGAAACCCTTACCGGTCTTTTGTCCGATATCTTCCTCAACAGCGTTTTTGATTCGGGCGAAATCGCCAGGGAAAAGGATGTGGTCCTCCAGGAGATTCATATGCTGGAGGACACACCTGAAGACTATCTTCACCTTCTTACCCAGGCCGCCTTTTTTGGGGATCATCCGCTGGGCCGCTCCATTTTAGGCTCTCCCAAAACCCTGGAGAGCTTTTCCACCCAAAGCCTTAAAGCACATATAACCCGCTGGTATCTACCGGAAAAAATCATTATCTCCGCTGCTGGGAGCGTGGATCACGACCGTTTGGTGCAGCTTGTTGCGCCACAGTTTGGCACGCTTGAGCCCAACTGTCCTCCACTCATTCGCCAACAACCTGTAATCCTTGCCAATGAAAATATCTGCGGAAAGGATCTGGAGCAAAGCCACCTGTGCATTGCCTGCAAAGGCCTTTGCGCCACAGACCCGGATCGCTACGCCTACTATGTGCTAAACACCCTGCTTGGGGGCAACATGAGCTCCCGCCTCTTTCAGGAGGTGAGGGAAAAGCGCGGCCTTGCCTATAGTGTCTATTCCTTTTTATCCTGCTTTGTGGATTCGGGAATGCTTGGCATATACGCAGCCGTGGAGCCGGACCAGACCCCCCAAACCCTGGCGGTTATCGCAAAGCAGTTGCAGCGCCTGCGG
>JAGVAW010000105.1 GCA_020060085.1 Desulfobacterales bacterium | reverse complement strand
TTGCGGCGGCTTTTTGCAGCCTGGGAACAACAAATTTTTGTCTCGGAACAACAATCTTTTGCTCTGACCCGCTAAAAAACGAGTTTTTCAGGGTCGACTGAGTAATTCTTGGTGGGGATTGCGTTTGGCTTTTATTGATTTGCTAAATTGGCAGCGCCTAAAGTTGTGGCAGATATCGATGCTATTGGGGATTCTTCGGTACCACAACATATAGTTTTTTGTCCTGGCCTTGATGCGCTAACATCAACCATCACCGGCGGCGCATAGAGCGCATGTTGTTGTTAGCCGTTACTTCCACTGGGCCACGACATCGAACTCGATGAGTTCCTTCTTTGAGTTCCGCTTACGAATAGGCCGACACTCGACTTGCGAAAACCCAAGTTCAGACAACATCTCGGCGTATAGCCGCTCGGTGGAAACAAGCGTCCCATAGAAGGTAGAGTTTCCGACTATGTAGTGAAGTTTCGCACCCGAAGCCAGCAATTCCGGTAGTTCACAGAAATGCGCCCACATGTCGTCAAAGTATTTAGCTACATACTTGGCAAGCAAGACCCCGTTCTTGTTGTCGGCATGCGCAATAGCCTGGACAGCTTCTGTCAGGTGAGGACTGTTGAAATGCTCCTCCGCGCGTTCCCAATCGGCGAGCCGACTTGTGGCAATTCCCCAGGTTCCACCGATAGCCATCCAATCAAGTTCACCCGCGTCCCTGCCGTTTTCGAGAAAGCCCAGCCAATACATGTACGGGCGTAACTCGCGAATGTATGACATGCGATTAGCATAGGGAGGTGAAGTAATGACCAAATCGAACGGCCCCGAGAGGGTCTTTTTCAGTTTTCGTGAGTCCGAAAGTACAACCGAGGTTGAGCCCACAGGATTTTCAGAAGCACCATTCAGCACAAACCGAACATCCGACATGAATACTGCCCCTCTATCAGCGGGTAAGAGAAGGGATAGTTGCTCATTGCCTTTGAAGGACATCGATTGATGGTTGAAAGCTGCATTCGATTGTTCAATCAACGTGCGACAAAACGCTACCAGTAGGAGGTCGCGAGCCTCGGTCTCCGGTTGTGTGACATGCTCAATCGCAGCGCGAAGTAGACGAAGGAACTCAAGCGCCTCTGCACTCCACCAGCGTTCAATGTTGAATATTGGTGGAGCTGAAACCGGCTCGACAAACCGGTTGGCAACGAGATTGAGCGCCTTTGCGCAGGCATGTCGAGCACCCTCGATACTTGCAGGTGAATAGCGGGCGGTCTTAACCTGCGCAAGCCAGATGAGGAATGGATTTATGTCAGAGGTTACGCCTTCATGGTCGTGATATGCGGCGCAAAGCGCTGTTGTCCCCGTCCCGCAAAATGGGTCCAAAATCCGCCGCGCATTGGCGCAGCCAGCCACCAACTCCTCAACGATTTTCAAAGAATAGGCAGGGGTTAGCCTGAGCCAACCATGCCTCCCAGTCTTCGCATTAAACTTGTAAGTGTACTCAACTCGCTGTCGAAGCTGTTCTCGCGCCGGAAATGAACTCATTATTGACCCTCCGGCGTAAGCAGCGCTTGTAGGACGGCTTCTACTTCCTCGCGCAGGATATCACTATTCCTTGTAAAAAAGGCTGCCAAGTCATAGCCGACAACATCTCGCATGAAGTCATAAGTGGATATGAGCGGATTTTTTGAGCCTACGATACCGGTGATGACTGCCCATTTCTCTCCTCTGTAGCGGTACAGAATGTCACTATCAATCTGCGTTGAAAGAATTGCAGCGCATGGCAGGTATGCTTTGGTATATGCGGTCGCCGCATTTGCGATATCAGCGTTCTGGCGCTTTGAGTCTTTACTCTTGTAACCCTGTCGTACCTCAAAGACTGTTCCGTCCAGCGTGGCGAACACTTTGGGATCAACGCCGACCTCAGCTGCGGACTTCTTCATCCATTCGTGAAACTGTTTTTGCCTATGCTCGTCTGGGATTCGAGCGAGCGGTACCCGCCCATCAAGGTGGAGGGTGCGCTTTTTGCCTGTCGGCAGCAATACCTCATAGGACCACGCCACATCTTCATCGGAGAGACCCAACGAATCGCGCAGGATAGTCCTAAAGAGCTTTTCGCACCCGATTCCGATTTGACGATAGATACTCGTCATACCACCCGCCGCCTTATGGGCGGCATACATCATTGGGTGGTCCAGCCCGAACCAGCTATAGAACGGGTCAGTCTGATAGAGCGTCCGGAACTGCTCCAAAGTCAGGCCGCTGCCCTTGTTGCCCTGGCCGAACTTCGGCTGGTACTTCGCACACACACGAATTGGCTCCAGAACGAGGTCAAGGTAGGCTGCGTCATTATCTTTCAAGTGATCTTTCCTTCCATTGGAGCGCCAATCCATTGAATTCAATGGATCAAATCAATGAGAGTATGCCAAAACCCTTGCATGTGCCCATCCCTGAAAAGCTGTGGATTTCTTTTTATATTTATTATCTACCATAAACAAAAGGTTTTACAAATACAGAGGAGATCCTTTTATAACAATCAGGCGCACCAAAACCGGAAGACACCCAAATCAAGTCATAACACTTTGTCATTATAACTTAAAAGTTTTTTGAAAAGGGGGTGCGGGGGGAAAACTTTTTTACAAAAACGATTTCCCCCCGCAATATTTTATCTGCCCTTATTTGCCCTTAAAAGTCCTTAAACCCCGTCAGTTTTTTAGTCCTCATCCAGTTCGTTTTTGAGTTTGCGGGTCATGAGGTTGGCAAGCGCCCTGGCGGGGTTGAGGTCTTCGTAGAGGATTCGGTAGGTTTCGGCAACAATGGGCATATCCACGGCAGACTGGCGGGAGAGGTTGTAAACGGATTTGGCGTTTCTCACGCCTTCGGCCACCATTCTCATGTCTGCAAGAATATCTGCAAGTTTTTGGCCCTGGCCAATTTTAAAGCCCACAGTGAAGTTGCGGGACTGGGCTGTGGTGCAGGTTAAAAGAAGGTCTCCCACACCTGCAAGGCCGGTGAAGGTGCGGGGGTTGGCTCCAAGGGCCTTGCCTAACCGCCTTATTTCGGTGAGTCCTCTTGTGATCATGGCTGCCCTGGCGTTGGCACCCAGGTTTAAGCCGTCACAGATGCCTGCGGCAATGGCCATGACATTTTTCACAGCTCCTGCCACTTCCACGCCGATAACATCGTCATTTGTATAGACCCGAAAGGTTGGGGCGTGGAAAACCTGCTGCACAAGGCCGGAGACCTCCCGGCTGGCCGCAGCCACGGTTACAACGGTGGGCAGTCCCTGGGCAACCTCTCTGGCAAAGCTTGGCCCTGAAAGAACGCATACATTTTTGGGATCAATGCTTGTGAGCTTTTCCCGCAGTATGGCGGTCATGGTGACCCTTGTGCCCACTTCAATGCCTTTGGTGCAGGAAACCACAATGGCGCTTGGGCTGATGAAGGGCGACATTTTTTCTGCTGTTTCGCGCACCCACTGGCTTGGCACAACGGAAAGCACAAGGGGTTTGCCGGAAAGGGCCTCTTCCAGGTCGTTTGTGGGAAAAACATTTTCAGATAAAGGGATGCCCTTTAAGAAAATTGTGTTTTCCCTTTGTTTTGCAATGGCCTGGGCCACCTCTGGCTCCAGCGCCCACAAATGCACCGGAAAACCCTGGCTTGCAAGCATCTGGGCAAGGGCTGTTCCCCAGCTTCCGGCCCCTATGACAGCAATGGGAGTGCTGGTATTCCGGGGGTCCATAAAGGCTTAATCCTCCTTGTCTGCGAGCCGGGCAGCGCCGATAAGCCTTTCTTCGGGCTGCATTCCCATGAGCTTCACACCCATTGTGTTGCGGCCGATAACGGAAATATCCGCCACAGGCATACGGATTATCTTGCCTGCATCGGTCATGAGCATCACATCGTCTTCATCTGCCACAACCAGCACAGCCACAACAGGGCCGTTTCTTTCGCCTGTTTTTATGGTTATAACCCCCTGGCCCCCGCGCTTTTGCAGGGGATATTCATCCAGCAGGGTGCGTTTGCCAAAGCCGTTCTGTGTGCAGGTGAGCAGGGTTTTGCCGTGCACAAGGACTTCCATGCCCACAATGTGATCCTTTTTGGCAAGGCGCACGCCAATAACGCCCTGGCTCACCCGGCCCGTTGCCCGGACATCGGATTCGTGAAAGCGGATTGACTTGCCGCTGGCCGAACCCAAAAAGATGTTCTGGGTTCCGTCTGAAATCCTCACGGAAATAAGCTCGTCCCCATCTGCAAGGTTAAGGGCGATGATGCCTGTTGTGCGCGGGTTGGCATAGGCCAGAAGGTCCGTTTTTTTAACAAGGCCGTTTTTGGTGGCCATTATGACAAAGTAGCCCGGCTCAAAGGATGAGACATTGAGCACCGTGGCAACGCTTTCGCCTTCGGAAAGGTTTAGCAGGTTGACAATGGCCTTGCCCCTGGTGGCCCGCCCGGCTGCGGGGATTTCATAGACCTTGCGCCAATAGACCCTGCCCGTGCTGGTGAAAAACAGGAATGTGTTGTGCGTGGATGCCACAAAGAGGCGACAGACAAAGTCTTCATCAGAAGTTCCTGCGCCCAGCTTGCCTTTTCCGCCCCTGCGCTGGCTCTGATACTGCGTGAGGGGGGTGCGCTTTATGTAGCCCCGCTGGGTTATGGTGACAACCATGTCCTCTTCAACAATCATGTCCTCAATGGATATCTCGGTTGTTTCGGAGACTATTTCCGTGCGGCGCTCGTCAGCGTATTTTTCTTTTATTTCAAGAAGTTCGGTTTTGATGATTTCAAGCACAAGGTGCTCGTTGGCCAGAATTTCCTCATAACGGGCGATGTCCATTATTATCTGGCGGTATTCTTCCATAATCTTGTCGCGCTCAAGGCCGGTGAGCCGCTGCAGGCGCATGTCCAAAATAGCCTGGGCCTGAATTTTGGAGAGGTTGAAGCTTGTCTGGAGTCCTTCGCTTGCAATGGCCGGGGTGGCGGACCTGCGGATGAGGGCGACCACTTCATCCAGATTGTCCAGGGCGATTTTAAGGCCTTCCAAAATGTGCGCCCTCTCTTTGGCCTTTCTTAACTCGTACTGGGTGCGGCGGGTTACAATCTGCTTTCTGTGGGCAATAAAATAAGAGAGCGAATCCTTGATGTTGAGAATCTGGGGCTGCTGGTTGACAATGGACAGCATGATGACGCCGAATGTGGATTCAAGCTGGGTGTGCTTGAAAAGCTGGTTCACCACAACGCCGCTCATGGCATCTCTTTTCAGACCCATTGCAATGCGCATGCCCTGGCGGTCTGATTCGTCTCGCACAAAGGAAATGCCGTCCAGCACCTTTTCCTTCATAAGTTCGGCAATTTTTTCAATCACCCTGGCCTTGTTGACCATGTAGGGCAGTTCCGAAACCACCAGGGTTTCCTTTTCCGTGCGCTTTTCCTTTTCAACCGTCATGCGGGCGCGGACTTTTAAGATGCCCCTGCCCGTGGAATAGGCGTTTCGAATGCCGGTAACGCCGTAAATTATGCCGCCTGTCGGAAAATCCGGGCCGGGCATGATGGACAAGATTTCCCTTGCGCTGATTTGGGGATTGTCAATGATCGCACAGAGGGTATTGACGATTTCGCCCAGATTGTGGGGCGGAATATTGGTGGCCATGCCAACAGCAATGCCCGAAGAGCCGTTGACCAGAAGATTGGGGATGCGGGCAGGCAGAACCGATGGTTCCTCAAGGGACTCATCGTAGTTGGGGGTAAAGTCAACGGTTTCTTTGTCAATATCTTCGAGCATTTCGTGGGCCAGGCGCTGCATCCGAACTTCCGTGTAACGCATGGCAGCAGGCGGGTCGCCGTCAATGGAGCCGAAGTTGCCCTGGCCGTCCACCAGGGGGTAGCGCATGGAAAAATCCTGGGCCAGGCGCACAACAGTATCGTAAACAGCCGTGTCTCCGTGGGGGTGGTACTTGCCCACCGTGTCGCCAACCACACGGGCGGATTTCTTGTAGGGCTTGTTAAAATCGTTTTTAAGCTCGCGCATGGCAAAAAGAACACGCCGATGCACAGGCTTTAAGCCATCGCGCACATCGGGAATGGCCCGCCCGATAATGACGCTCATGGCATAATCGAGGTACGATTTTTTCATTTCGTCCTCGATGGAAACATTTAGCATATGTGTATCAAGTTCCATTTTTTCTCCACGGAATTGCACAAAGGGGAAAGGGAGAGATATCCCTATTGGGTTCAGGGGCTTACAGCATCTGTCAAAATCTTGATATTTTTAATAAAAAAAAGGAT
>JAGVAW010000140.1 GCA_020060085.1 Desulfobacterales bacterium | reverse complement strand
TTGCGGCGGCTTTTTGCAGCCTGGGAACAACAAATTTTTGTCTCGGAACAACAATCTTTTGCTCTGACCCGCTAAAAAACGAGTTTTTCAGGGTCGACTTTTTTACGGGAAACTTTTTTTCAAAAAAGTTTCCCGCACCCTTCAAAAAACTTAAATAATCAAATAGGTTATATGGCTTTAAGCAGCCCCAGGCAGCTTAAAGATTTAAAGCTTTTTTTGCGCTTAAAAAAAGGCCATATGCCTCAACTTGGCTTTCCTAGGAACAGCTTTGCCCCTTTCCTCACAATAAATTTTTAAGTTTTGCAACTAGCTCAAGGTTTTTAAATGCCTTTTACAGAGCGGGGACAGGCTTTGTCTGCCTCTATCTGCCTGCAAAAAACTCCGGCATTGGCCGGAAATTGTCATTGAGCGTCCAAAAACCTGCGGTATTCGTACATTTTGGCAAGGGAGCGCACGGCCCGCTCCGGTGTTTTGTAAAAAATTGCCTCGTGCTTTTTGCCTTCAAAAGCCATGAGGGTCTTGTCGCTGTCGTCTGTAACCAGGGGCACGCCCAGTATGGGCTTGTTGTAAGTCTCCATAAGCTCCACAAGGTGGAGTGCGTACTGCTCTTCAATTCCGCACAGAATCTTGTGGATTTGCCTCAAGCCCGCCTCGTCCGTGTTGGGGTCTGATGCCACTGCATTGTCAATCATCCTGGCCATTGCATGGCGGCGGCCCATTATGCCCAGGTTCAGAACAGCATCGCAACCGTCCCATTCCATGAGTATTCTGGCTGCCTCCCTGGGTATGTTGGGGTCATTCTCCCCCACCAGATCAATGGGGTTGCCCCTGCTCCAGAAGGGTGGAAGCAGCTTGTCGATTTTGGCGAAAACCTCGTCAGACAAGGGCACCACATCCAGGCCGTTTTCATTACAAAGGTCTGCCGTGACAACCCCCCATCCGCCCCCCAGGGTCATTATTGCCACCCGGTTGCCCTTTGGCAGGGGCAGGGCGCTGAAGGCTGCGGAGAGATCCAGCATATCCATGGGCTGATTAACCTGGACAATTCCTGCCTGGCGACAGGCTGCGTTAAAGACCTCAATGTCTGAAGCCATTGCGCCGGTGTGGCTCATGGCTGCCTGGCGGCCTGCCTCGGTGCGCCCGCCCTTTAGCACCACCACAGGTTTTTTGGCCCCAACCCTTTTTGCGCTTTCAAAAAAGCGGCGGCCATCCTTAACAGACTCCAGGTACAGAACCACCGTGCGCGTGAGGTCATCCACTTCAAAGCAGTCCATGTAATCTTCTATACTTATCATGGCCTCGTTGCCCGAGCCGCAAAATGCGCGGATTCCTATGCCCTGGCGCATGGCAAAGGCCATGAGTTGAGCGCCCATGTTGCCCGACTGGGCCACCAGGGCTGTTGAGCCGGGCTTTGTGCGGATGTGGCTGCCCATGCAAAAAAGGTCTATATGCGGATTTGTTATGCCCATTGTGTTGGGGCCTAAAATTAAAATCCCATGCTTTTGGGCCTCCTGGGCCAACTGCCTTTCCAGGGCCTTGCCCTCTGCACCCACCTCCCCAAAGCCCGAAGTTATGAGCACCATGCTGCGAATCTGCTTTTTTGCAAGCTCGCCGATAAGCTCCATCACGCCGGCAGCAGGAATTGTGACCACTGCAAGATCAACGCCTTCAGGAAGCTCGGAAACGCTCTTATAGGCAGGCCGCCCCAGAATTGTGCCGCCCTTGGGGTTTACAAGGTAGATGTCTCCGGCAAAGCCCCCGCCAATGGCTGCGGTGCTCACCATGTGGCCCCATTTGCCGAAGCGGGCTGTTGCGCCCACAAAGGCAATGGATCTTGGGTGAAAAATGGCCCCAACCCTGCGGGGGGAAACGGGCTTGCGAAAAATATCCCCTTCCGGCTTTTTGCCTAAAACAACAAGGGCATCAACAGCGGTAAGGCTGCCGTCCGGCCCTGCAATGAGCGGGTTTATATCCACCTCGCTCACTTCGGGAGCCTCCTCTGCAAGGCGGCAAAGGCCGTCAAGTGTATTGAATATTGTTTCCCGGTCAACAGCAGCCTCTCCCCGAAAAGGCCCCAAAAGCGCCCCGGCGGAAAGCTCGTCAATCATGGAGTCAACGGCGGCCCTTGTTATCGGGGCCAGGCGGAAGGCCACATCCTTCAAGGCCTCGGTCAGAACCCCGCCAAGCCCGAACATGACAACCGGCCCGAACTGCCTGTCAAAAAAAAGGCCTGCCACAAACTCCCTGCGGCCCTTGACCTGGGGCTGCACCAAAAAGCCTTCCAGGGCATCCCCGGCAGCGTTTTGTATGGCCTTTGCCGCAGCCAGCACGCCCTTGTCGTCCCCAAGGCCCGTGTGCACAAGATTTGCCTCGCTTTTGTGGGCAAGGCCTGCGCCAAGGCCCTTGACCACCACGGGAAAACCGAATTTCTCCGCTGCTGCGACAGCCTCATCCGAGGTTAATGCTACTGTCTCTTTTGCCACAGGTACGCCAAAATCCGCCAGAATTGCCTTGGAAGAGGCCTCATCAAGGCTGGTAAGGCCCCTTTGTCTTGCATTATCTATTATCGCCTTAAAATTCATTGCTTTTTCCTTGCAGCAAAAAGAGATAAAATCGTTTGATTGGCAAACAAAAGCTCTTGAAAACAAAGGCAAAGGCCTTTGCCTGCAATGTAACAGGATATCTTATTGCCACAGTCTTTCAATGGGGACAAGCTAAAAAGAGGGCCTAGCGCAGGGTCTGGTGCAGGGCCTGGTTCAGGCAGGAACAGCATACTGCCAGGACAGGCTGTTTGCCCTCTGCAATTTAATTGGGCAGGTTTAGCCTGAATAATTCATGAAAAATTTTATCTGCCAGAATATGAAAAATATTTTCAAGCAGATAAGCCCATTTTTCAGTTTGGTCGAAAATACAGGCTGTTTTCAATTGAGAATTATTGTTAAATGATAAAATTTTTCACCCTTCGGGCGGGCCCG
>JAGVAW010000132.1 GCA_020060085.1 Desulfobacterales bacterium | reverse complement strand
GAATTCCGGCTCGCATCCCGGCAAAACCTTGCTGGTGGTGACGGGATTTTTACTTTTGGAACAAAAAGGGCCTTCCTTTTGGAAGGCTGTTTGTGTAAAAATGGCGCAAAGTTCTTGCCAAAGAAAAAAACAAAGCTGCCGGGGCGGGCATAAGCCTTTGTGCCTTTAAGGGCGCGGTGCCAAAGTCCATTTAAGGAAACCTCAAGGATTATTTGAAATGGTCAACATTGCTGATAAGGACGGCCAAGAAGAAAAAGGGCCAAACAGTGAGGACAAAGGCCGGGAAGATGCTTCCGGCGGGGGCGGGCAGGCCAGGCCCTTGCGCTGGTTTGTTCTTCCCGCTGTTTTTCTTGCCTTGTGTCTTGCAGCCGGGCTTTTGTATTGCTCCACCATGCAGATGCCCTTCACATTTGATGATGTGCAAAACATCCGCGAAAATCCCAGGATGCGCCTGGAAGGATTTTCCCCAGGGGAGATTTATCGCGCAGCCATTGACCACCCCAATAAAAACAGGTTTGTTTCAAATTTGAGCTTTGCGCTCAACTACAAGGTTCATGGATGGAACCTTTGGGGTTTTCATGCTGTAAATATTGCTTTTCATGCGCTGGCTGGCATTTTCCTCTTCCTTTTTATAAGGGCCACCTTTGCAACACCCTATGGCAGAACTCTTAAGGGGCCGCCGGTTTTGATAGCCTTTCTTGCAGCCCTTGTTTGGCTGGCGCACCCAATTCAGACCCAGGCGGTTTCCTATATTGTCCAGCGCATGACATCAATGGCCGGAGCTTTTTTTGTTGCGGCATCGTGGGCCTTTGTAAGGGCGCGGCTTGCCGGGTCAAACCCAGGCAGATTGGCCTGGGCTTCTGCCTGCCTGCTTTTTGCCCTGCTTGCCATCGGCTCCAAGGAGAATGCAGTTACCCTGCCCGTTTTTCTGCTTGTTTACGAGTGGTTCTTTTTTCAGAATCTTTCCCGGCGCTGGCTTGTAAAAGCCCTTCCCTGGCTTGGCGGGTGTTTTGTCGTGTTTGTTATTGCCGGGCTTTTTTATGTGGGCTGGGACCCGGCCGGGTACCTTGAAAAAACCTATGCCATGCGTGATTTTTCGCTGGGCGAAAGGCTTCTTACCCAGCTTCGGGTGGTGAGCTTTTACATTTCCCTTTTGATTTTGCCGCTCCCCTCCCGGCTCAATCTGCTTCACGACATCCCTGTCTCCCGCTCCCTTGTTGATCCGGCAAGCACCCTGGCGGCCCTGTTTTTTCTGGCTGCGCTGGTGGCGATCACCGTACTGGCAACCAGAAAACACAGGCTTCTGGCCTTTTGCGGCCTTTGGTTTTTCGGCAATCTTGTCATCGAAAGTTCCTTTATCCCCCTTGAGCTTGTGTTCGAGCACCGCCTCTATCTGCCAAGCATGATGCTTGCCCTTGCCCTTGTTATGGGCGTTTATTCCCTAATTTCAAACCGGAAGGCAGCCCTTGCAGTCGTCATGGTTGCTGTCGCCTTTTTTGCCTGGGGAACCTGGGAGAGAAACAAGGTGTGGCAGGACAAGTTCACCCTGTTTGAGGATGTTGTAAAAAAATCGCCGGAAAACCCCAGGGGCCTCTATGCCTATGCAAGCGCGCTTGTGGATGAAGACCAGCCTGAAAAGGCTTTGGGTTATGCGCTCAAGTCTGTGGAAATCCGGCCCAAGGACCCCAAGGCGCATTTTGCCGTGGCCCGTGCGCTGGAGCACCCCAGGATGGGCCGCAACAAAGATGCCATAGAATATTTCAGAAAGGCGGTGCAGCTAAACCCCATGGAAGGCCCGTTCTGGGTGCGGCTGGGGGTTGCCCTGGCCCATGATGGGCAGGCGGAGGAGGCTGTTAAAAGCATCAACGCCGGGCTTGCCCTTGCCCCTGACAACCCGAGCGTGCATCTGAATGCAGGCAGGGCTTTTCTGGCTTTAGTCCGCCCGGAAGAAGCCCTTGAGGTTCTTGAAAAGGCCCTTGTTCTGGACAGACATTATCATCTGCCCCATGGAAACATGGGAATCGCCCATGCAATGATGGGGAACACCCAAAAGGCAAATGAGCATTTTCTTGCCTTTATGAAACACTTTCCTGATGACCCCCTTGTTTATATCAACCTGGGCAGAATGCTTCTGACCCAGGGCAAGCCCAGGGAGGCCTACGGCTTTCTGCAGAAGGCAAATGAGCTTGCCCCGGAAAACAGGACGCTTGAGCAGGCCCTGGAGGAGGCGGCCCAGGCTGTTGAAAGGCTTGATAATATCGAAAGGCTTCTGGCCCGCCTGGGCAGCGAGCTGGAAAGAAATCCTGACGATGCCTCCCTTCTTGACCGCATGGGCAACCTGCACAGAATGAAGGGCGATTTTGCCGGGGCTGTGGATTATCACAACAAGGCCCTTGCCCTTGCCCCCGGCTCTCCGGAGATACACAACAACCTGGGCCTTGCCCACATGGCAACAGGCGATTTTGAGCAGGCCCGCAAAATGCTGGAAAAGGCCCTGGAGCTTGATCCGGAAAGCATACCTGCTCTTTACAACCTTACCAGCCTCCATTCGCGCCAAGAGGATTTTGACATGGCCAGGGAAATCTTCAAACAGCTTTTGGATGCAGGATTTGAAGATTTTGACATGATAGAGAAAGACCCCAACATGAAAAATCTGCGTCTTACCAACTGTTACAGGACAGCCAGGGAATTGAATGGGGCGGGCGCGACTCCCGCTGATTGAGCGGCAAAGCCTTATGCGGGCAGGGCAGCCGCCCATGATGGGAAATATCCGGCAAAAGCCTTAACCGGCTTTTGAGGCAGATTAAATGCCTAGGGGGAAAACATGAAAAGGCTCTGTCAGGGAGCAAAGCATGCAGACTGTTCAAGACTTGTGGCCCCAGGGGTTTTTGCCCTGTTTTGCGCCATTGCCTTTTTGCTTTACCTGCCTGCTCTGCCAGGGCCATTTGTTCTGGATGACGGGTACAATATCGAGGAAAATTTCAGCATCCGCCTGCCGGACCTTTCCTTTAATTCCCTTAAAAAGGCCGCCTTTTACCAAAGTATAAAAACCCGTCCGCTGCCGTATTTGAGCTTTGCCCTCAACCATTATTTTTCCGGGCTGGACACGCGCGCCTTTAGGGCGGTCAATGTCCTTTTCCACGCCCTTACAGCCTTTGGCCTTTTCCTTTTTCTTTTTGCCCTTTCCCAAACGCCGGGCATGCAGGACAAAAAGAAATGGGCATTTGGATTTGCTTTTGGGGCAAGCCTGCTTTGGCTTTTGCATCCTGCTGCCACCCAGAGCGTCAATTACATTGTCCAGCGCATGGCCATAATGGCCGCGCTTTTTTTTGTTTTTTCCCTTTATTTTTTTGTTCGGGCGCGTCTGGCTGCCAGCTCCGGCAAAAAATGGGCCTTTTTTGGCTTATGCGCCCTTTTTGGGGTTCTGGCCTTTTTGTCCAAAGAAAACTCGGCAATGCTGCTGTTTGTACTGCTGCTTGTGGAATGGTTTTTTTTCCAGAGCCTTTCCCGCACCTGGCTAAAGCGCGCCCTGCTTTTTGCAGTACCGGCAGCCGGAATTTTTTTGGGCCTTGTTCTTGTTTATACTGGAGGAAATCCTCTTGGAATCATTGCCCAGGGTTACGAGTGGCGGGACTTTACCCTTTACGAGCGCATACTGACCCAGTTTAGGGTTGTGTCGCATTATCTTCTCCTTATTGTTTTACCTCTGCCTTCCCAGCTCAAGCTGTTCCATGACATTGAGGCTTCCACCTCCTTTTTTAATCCTGTTGCAACCTTTCCAGGCTTCCTTTTTCTTGCCGGGCTTGTGGTGTTTGCTGTTCTTTCTGCCCGCAGGCTGCGCCTGGTCAGTTTTGCGCTGCTTTTTTTCTTTATAACCCTTCTGCCCGAATCCTCCATTATTGCCCTGGAGCTTATTTTTGACCACAGGACATACCTGCCCTCCATGATGATTGTGGCCGGAGCCGTGTGGGTGGTCATGGCTATTGTTGCCAGCAAAAGGGCCAGG
>JAGVAW010000050.1 GCA_020060085.1 Desulfobacterales bacterium | reverse complement strand
GCGGCGGCTTTTTGCAGCCTGGGAACAACAAATTTTTGTCTCGGAACAACAATCTTTTGCTCTGACCCGCTAAAAAACGAGTTTTTCAGGGTCGACTAATTCTCCTGGCTGCGGGCCTCGGCCATTGCAAATTTCAGGGACATGACAAGCACATCCTGGTCGAACTCGGTGGCTATTTTGTAAGGCAGGCTCATGAAAAGGCGGATCATGGCGCGGTTGGTGGGGGCCATGTAGGCAAAAAGGCCTGCTATGCCCGATTCCATTGCCCTTTGGGCCACCATGTTCAAAAGTATGCGGCCCAGGCCCTTGCCCTGCCAGGCTTTATCTACGGAAAAGCTCACTTCTGCCAGGTTTTTGGCGGAATCGGTTAGGTAGCCGCCGATGGCCACCACCTTTTCAAAGCCAAGCTCTCCCTGCACGGCCACAACCGTGTAGTCTTTGGAGTAATCGCCCTCGTAGAGGTTCTGCACCTCATCCGGGCCGAAAGATGCCTTGTTGTGCAGAAACCGGGCGATGACATCCTTTTTGTCCAGGCCGTAGAGATGCTCCTGGATGAGGCGGGCATCTGTGGGCTTTACGGGCCGGAAAAGCAGCTTTTTGCCCTCTATAATCTTTTCGCTTTCCAGATAAACCGGGTAAATGCCCCGGATGGCATCACAAAGGTCGCGCTCAACAGGCAGCAGACCCACCTCCTTGGCCTTTTCAAAAAGCCAGTCCCTAAAATCCGGGTGGGCTATGCTTATAAGTGCTGTGGCACGCTCGGCAAGGTTTTTGCCAAAAAGGTTCACAGCGCCAAATTCCGTAACAACAAAATGAACATCGCCCCTGCTCACCACCACGGGAACCTGCTCGAAAAAAGGCACAATGCGGCTTCTACGGCCATCCCGGCTTGTGGATGGCAGCATTATTATGGCTTTGCCCTCCGGCGAGGCTGCTGCGCCCCTTATGAAATCGCACATCCCCGTGACCCCGGAATAATGGTTGTAGGCCAGGGCATCTGCGGCCACCTGCCCGGTAAGGTCTATGCTGTGGGCCACCTGCACGGAAACCATTTTGGTGTGACGGGATATTATGGATGGGTCATTCACATAATCTGACGGATGAAACTCGATGGCAGGGTTGTCGTTGATGAACTCGTAAAGGTCTGTTGAGCCTATGGCTGATGAGGCAACTATCTTGCCGTCATTTATGCCTTTCCTGCGGTTTGTGATGACCCCCCTGCCCACAAGGGTCATTATGGGGTCTGTGACAAACTGCGCGTGGATGCCAAGATCGTTTTTGTGGCTGCAAGCGTGCAAAATGGCCTCTGTTGTGGCTCCCAGGCTTATCTGCAAGGTGGAGCCATCATCCACAAGGCTTGCAACATGGCCCGCAATAACGCGGGCGGAAGGAAGATCCGGCGATGCGCCAAGGGTTAAAAGTTCCTCCTCGTGCTCCACAAAGCAGTTCACATCATTTACATGGATAAAGCTGCGGCCCAATACCCTGGGCATTTTGGGGTTCACCTGGGCGATGACCAGATCTGCTGACGATGCTGCGGCCATTGTTACATCAACGGAAACTCCAAGGCTCATCCAGCCGAAATCGTCCGGCGGGCTCACCTGAATGAGGGCTGCATGGATGGGGATGCGCCGGGACAAAAAGAGCTTTGGCACAGCAGAAAGGTTGATGGGAGTGAAAAAGCGCCTGCTGGCTGCCAGTGTCTTGGAAATGCCGCTGCCCAGATAAAAGCTGCGAATGTTAAAGGGGCCGCCCCTGCCGTCTGCCAGGGTGAGCGGAGTGCTCTCCAGGCTTAAAAGGCGGACGATTTCCAGGTCGCAAAGCCTATTTTTCTGGGCTGCAAGCTCTGCCACAAGGTGCTGCGGCTCGCCGCAGGACGAGCCTATGAAAATGCGCTGCCCAGGATGAAGCCTACCTATGGCGGATTTTGCGTCAAGGCGTCTGGCAATGTAGTCATCCGGCCAGTAGCTTGAATTCATGGCATTCTCCAGATTTTTTTAATTGCCGGAACAAAATGGTGCGGCAACAGCTTTTCATAAAAGACCCCATGCAAACACAAGACCGGGCATGGCAGACAAGGCTCCGGCCAGGGATTTGTTCAATAAGGATTAAATTTTCCGGCAAAATAAGGTAAGCCCAATAAGGAACAAATTTTGACCGCCTGCCCCGCACGACAAAACAAATCAAGGCGCTCTATTGTTTAAAGAATAGGCTGTTTTCCTCAAAAAGTCAATTTTTTGGAAAGCCTGCGGTTAAAAAAAGCGGGGAAGGCAAAAAACGCCCTCCCCGCAGTAAAAGCCGCCCTGCCTGCCAATGCCCGCGAAATTAAACGCTTGCAAGATATGACCGCAGGTTCTTTTTGGATTTTCTCAGGCCCATCTTTTTCCGCAGGCTGTCCCGGTGGAACTCCACAGCCCGGCGGCTTATGCTAAGAAGATTGGCTATCTGCTTGCTGGTTTTTCCCATGCGAACAAGGTTTGCCACCTCTATTTCCCTGGGGGTGAGGTTGGCATGGCGAGCGCCGACTTTGCCCATGAAGGGGGCCACTATCTGGGAGAGATTTTCGCCCAGAACAGAGAGATAAACCTTCTGGTCTGAGTTTAAAGGCGTGTCGGCAAGCCGCTCCAGATAAGGCATGACAAGGTCTTCCACATTGGCCACCACCCGCATCTGCAATTCATCTGCATCCTGCTTGCTCTGGCGGTTAATCACCTTCAAGGCTGCGTTAATTTCCTCAAGCTCACGCGAGCGGATGAGAAGCTGCTGGCTTGTCTGGTCCAGAGCGCCTTCAAGGCTGGAGTTTGCCTGCTGCAAAAGGTTTTCCTGATGCTTTTTTTCGGTGATGTCCACAAGGTTACCGAAAATTGCTGGCTGACCCTGGTAGGTGCCGGTGCTTACCATGAGCCGTACCCATACAATGTGGCCAAGCTTGTGCTGAATGCGGAAATCGTAACGGTCCGGCACAACCTTGCCCATCATCCGGGCAATTCCCCTTTCGGCAACCATCTGGCGGTCTTCCGGGTGGATTGCTTCAAGAAAGGCTCCCCCCAAAAGTTCATTGCGGTCATAGCCGGAAAATTCGCAGACCAGATCATTTACAAAAACCAGGCCCTCGCTGGCTCGCACAAACACACCCACCCCCAGGTGCTCCACAATGTCCTTGTAAAACTCAAATTCCTTTACGCGACGGCGGCAGTCCGTAAGCTGCCTTTCAATGCCGCCGAATCCTGATTCCTGACGGTGGTGGCTCATTATTATCCTCCGGTTACAAAAAAAGCCTCGAAAAAGCCGAGGCAAAAGGACCCCCCAATTTACCTGCCTGAATAAGGATGGAGCCTCTCGGCCCATTTCCCCCCTTTTTTACAATGTTAATTTTTCTTTTGTTAAAAATCAAGCTGTAAAGTCCTTGGTATTGTGGTGCAATAATACTTTACCTTAAAGCGGATTTGCCACATTTTGCCCCCAGCCCGCCCAAAGGTATTTTGTATTGGGAATACTTTGCATAAGGCATTGATTTTGCTTTCCTGCCTAATAGGCAAAGGGAGGCCCTCCTGTCAAGACAGGAAAGCCTCCCCCCGTGCGCCTGAAAATATTTTTTCTATGAAGGATGCCCGGCTGATAGCTTTTGCCTATCAGGCAGCATCAAGCTTCTGACGGTCCTCCATGCTCATGAGCACCCGCTCGCGAGCCTTGTCCAGGCCTAGCGCCTTGCGCTTCTTGTCGATGTGCTCAATCATCATGCGGGCCATTTCGTAGGGGTCTGGGGTGAATCCCCACTTGCCCATGCCCTGTTTTTCCAGGCCCTCAAAGAGCAGTTTGTGGAACTTGGTGCCTTCAATTATGGGGAAGGTGACCCCAAACACGGTGAAAACGCCCGAAGCCACAAAATACTGGCCAATGCAGATGGCCTTTTCGCTCATCCATTCCGGGGCTGCGCCTGCAACAGGCAGATCTGCAAGAGAATTGCCAAGCCCGCCGGTGCGAACCATTTCGGATGCTGCAATGAGTATGCGGCTGTTGTCCACGCAGGAGCCAAGACCCAGAACAGGCGGCATCCCGACGGTTTCGCAGACCTCTGCAAGGCCCTTGCCCGCAAGGTGCGCGGCTTCGGGACGCAGAAGCCCGGCCTTGGCAAGTGCTATCTGGCTGCATCCTGTCTGGAGCACCAGCACATCATTCTTAATAAGCTCCTTTACCAGCTCAACATGAACCCAGTCCTGCTTGACCCTGGGGTTTGTGCAGCCCACAACACCGGCAACGCCGCGAATACGGCCGTTGATGATGTTGTCGTTAAGGGGTTTGTAGGAGCCGCGAAAGGAGCCGCCGAGCATATAGTTGATGTACTCAAAGGAAAAGCCGTGGACTCCGGTGCTCTTGAGCTTGGGAATTTCCACCCTTGCCGTGCGGTTTTTGAACCTGGTGATGGCGCGGATGACGATTTCGTCCGTGCTTTCACGCGGCTCGTGCTCGTGAAACTCGATATGGGTGACACCCTCGATGCGGCAGCGGGGGTTGGTGGTGAAAAGCGGGGTGCCGTAGCAGTCCGCCACCTTGGCAAGACCCTGCTGGATGCACTGCACATCAACGGCCATTGCATCCACAGCGCCGGTGCACAAAATAGGCTCTGTTGACATGAAGTTGCCGCCATGGGGGATGCCGTGGCGCGACATCATTTCCGCGCCGGAGCAGCACATTCCCACAAGGTTTATACCTTTTGCTCCAGCCTTTTTGGCCCCTTCAAGCAGCGTGGGGTCGTTCACTGAAGCCAGCATGGACTCAAAGAGATTGGGCTCGTGACCGTGTACGATCACATTGACCTCATCCTCCTTGAGCACTCCCATGTCCACCTCGGCCACAACGGGCGAAGGCGTGCCGAAAAGGATGTCGGAAATCTCGGTGGCTACCATTGAGCCGCCCCAACCGTCAGCAAGGGCTGTACGGCTGCTCTGGCGGGTTATGTTCTCGTGCTGCTGGTCAACACCCATGTGGGTGCGGTGCATAAGCTCCATTATCTCGCGCATGGCCCCGCGCGGCACAAGTCCGTATTTGCGCCAGGTTTCCAGGGTGGCAGGTGGAACCCTTTTGGCAAAGGGGATTTCGCCGTCCACCTGGGTATAGGTGCGCTCAAGCTCGTGGTAGAGATCCATGGCAATGTCTTTGATTTCCCTGTCCTTTGTCTCAATGCCTATGGATGCAGCCACATCTTCCAGCTTTAAGGGGTCCTTGATAGAGTAGTCCGTGTTTTTGCCGGTCACCACATCACGGAAAAGATCGAGCATGGCCATGCCATGATCCGTGTGGGAGGCTGAACCTGCTGCCACCATGCGGGCGAAGTTGCGGGCCTGGATGGTGTCAATGTCCGCGCCGCACACGCCCACCTTGGAGTAGGGGTCCTTGGAGTTGAGCCTGCATGGCCCCATTGCACAGTGCTTGCAACAGGCAGAATCCGCGCCTATGGGGCAGGCCTTCATGGACGCAGCCCTGTCAAAGGCTGTTTCCACCCCGTCCAGACGCGCCCTGTTTAGCATCTGGGCCGTTGCCTCGCAGATTGTCCAGTCTTTTACATCCGTTTCCTTCTTGGAAACCTTGACTTCTTCCTTTGACATTGCCACCTCCGTTTGCCGACAAGGTTTTTTTTGACATTTCCCAGGCCATTATTCAATGACCATGGGTGGCGGGCCTCCCCTTCACCGATGATAATAATTCTTAACTATAATAGTAGGGATTGAGATGCCTGGTGTCAACTTTTTCGGGTTGCTTTATGGGGAGCAAATATACTGTGCGAATTGTGGCAAATAACCTGTCCGGTTTATCCGGGTGTCAGGGAGGCATCCAGATGAAGCAGACAGGACGCCACCCAAGGCCTGCACAATGGGGTTTGATGAGGTTTATACCAGTTGGAGGCATATCAACCGTTAAGAGGACGGCAACTGTCCGGCAGGTTTTTGACTTTTACACCCTGGCTTTTTTATGAATCAATCTTCTGATGTCCGGCCCCTTTTGCTGCACACGGCAAATCACACCTGTTTTTGGGGTTGTTTATCATCTGTTACTGAAAACACAATATTTTCATTGCATTTTGCGTTCAGACATGGCAGAATAGTAAAAATTGATCAGGATTTTGTTTTTGCCGAATCTGGCTGTGCCATAGCCGGGAAGATAAATACATCGCATCGAAATATATTGTTTTTCTTAATTAAATTCTTTATGTTTTTTGAAAGGCGGTTTTTAGATATCCCCTGTCCAGTCTTCTTGTGCCCCCAAAAAATTTATGCAGGTTATTTCAATATCACCCCAAACAAAGCTGTTTTCCGGGGATTGTGATACCAGTCCATTAAAAAGGAGTGCTTTATGGCAAAGATTATGATTTTCATTGATGGGACATGGCTTTATTCCAATTTGAACCTTTTATCAAAACGCTTTGGAGATGATTACAAACTTGATTACGGAAAACTGCCCCACCTGTTGGCTGATCTTGTGGAGGAAAAAATGGGCCGGGCGCAGACAGACCTTGTGCGCACCTGCCTCTTTGCCTCCATCCCCGAAAATAACGACCCTGCCGATGACCACATAGTGCGCCAGAAGCAGGATTTTTTTGACATCCTGCGCGAGGAATACCACTACGATGTGGAGATTTTTCCCATCAACTACCGTGGCAGGCACATCCGCCGCCATGAGCGCGATGCAGCAGACGAGTTCATCCCCCAGGAAAAATGCGTTGACATAGCTTTAGCATCTTCCATGCTTTACTATGCAGCCCTTCCCAATGCCTATGACATTGCAGTTGCAGTCATCGGAGACAGGGACTTTGTGCCCGTGCTCCAGAAGGTAAGACGGCTGGGCAAGCGCGTGGCCATTGCAAGCGTAAAGGGAAGCTGCGCCACGGATTACGAGGACCCAAGAGACCCAATGGGCCTCAAGGATTTTGACACCATCTGGATAGGTGATCACCTGGACAAGCTTGAGCTGCGCCTGGAAAAGCGCATGGTGCTTTGCCAGTCGCCCTTCCACGAAGGAGAGCGCCAGGTCTATACAGCCGAGCTGATTCGCAAGGGGCGGCGTTTTTACTGCGCTGCCTGCCGGGAGAAATACCGCAAGGAAAAGCCCGAAAAGCGCCCCCGCACCGACTTGCGGACAAACGGTTTTCGCACCCTTGAAAAACTGGGGCCAACGCGCCACGGGGTTATAACCCGCCTCATAGATGATCGGGGCTTTGGCTTCATACAGACAGATATTTCTGATTACTTCTTTCATCTCACCGATTTAACAGGAGGGCTGCGCTTTGAGGAGCTTGCCGAAGGAGATTTGGTAACCTTTGAAGTGAGAGCCGAGCCTGAAGAGGTGGGCGGCGACAAGCAGGCAGGCAAGGCTGCCAATGTGCGGCCACGGGAGGGCGGCAAGCTGCCGGATTCGGATGATGGCCCGGAAGAAAATGATAACAGCTTGGCAAATCCACTGAAAAACCTGCCAGAGCTTGACGATCAGGACGAGAATTTTACGGATGACGAAGAGGCTCAACCCGGAAATCGCAGGTATAAAGACGAGGATGCCGGTTACTGAAAAAGGCATAAGCTCCTTATGGTCTGACATTAGCCATTTCATATGCCTGTCAGGTTGCAACATTCATCCGGCAAGGAGGGCGTTATGCACAACTTTGAAAAACCAGGAATGGAAAACACAAACAAAACCCTTGAGCTTGCCCACAAACGGGCAACGGAGCTTGGCATAAACGAAATTGTGATGGCCTCCACCACAGGGGCCACCGCTGCTGCGGCTCTCAATCTTTTCGAGGGTTTTGCCATTGTGGTTGTCACCTACCATTGTGGGTTTCGCAAACCCTTTGAAAATGTGATGGAGCCGGAAACCAAAAAAGCTCTTACACAAAGGGGGGCAACTGTGGTGCAAAGCTCCCACGCCCTTTCAGGGGTGGAGCGCTCGGTGGCAAAAAAGTATTCGGGCATTTATCCTGTTCTGCTTATTGCAGACACCTTGAGGCTTTTTGGCCACGGGCTGAAGGTTGCAGTTGAGATATCAATCATGGCGGCAGATGCAGGTGCCCTTTCGGGCAGGGACATCGTCTCCATTGGCGGAACCGGCCGGGGGGCTGATGCTGCCCTTGTGCTGAAGCCTGCCAATCAGTCCGATTTTTTTGATATGAAAATCCGCGAAATAATCTGCAAGCCGATCGATTTCTAGTGCAGCAAAGAATTGAGGAAAAATAGGAGCTGCTTGCTGATTTTACGGCAGGCAGCCTCATTGTTTCTGCATGAGGATTTTCACTGCATCTTCCAGTCCGTCCAAAGTAAGCTCGCACATGGGAAAAATCTGCCTGATGACCTGTATGGTGCGGGTGTAATGCCACATTCGCTCGGCAACAGGGTTCAGCCACACGCAATGCTTGAAGGTTTCGGCCAGAAAGCGAAGCTGCTCGATGCTGGCTTTGCCGCTGCGCTCGTCAATGTAAATGGAGCCGTCTGTGGCTGAAAGCTCATAGGGGGCCATGGAGGCATCCCCCACAATGATGAGCCGCGTTTCAGGGTCAAAGCGCACCATTTCGCGCACCTTCACCGGCTTGTGGCGGCGGCCTGGGTCCTCCCACAGGTTTTCGTATATCGTGTTGTGGAAAAAGTAGGTCTTTATGTCCTTGAAGGCTGCCCTGGCATAGTCAAACAGGGTCTGAACCACGGGGATGTATGGGTCCATTGACCATCCGCCGTTATCAATGGCAAGGATGATTTTTAACCTATCCTTCATGCTTCTTTCAAAAACTATGTCAATCTCCCCGCCGTTACGGGTTGTCTGGTAAATGGTTTCATCCACATTTATCCTGTCTTTTGGGCCAACGGGCACAAGGTTGCGCAGGCTTTTTAATGCCTCGCCTATCAATGCCTCCCGCAATAGCCCCTGGCGGGAATAATCCTTGTAGCGCCTTTCCATTGCAACCTTTACCGCAGACTTGTTGCGTGAAACGCCCCCCACCCTCATGCCTCCGGGATGATGCCCGGAATGGCCCACAGGTGATGTGCCGCCCGTGCCTATCCAGCGGTTGCCCCCGTCATGGCGGCCATCCTGATCCTTTAGCCTCTCAAGAAAGTATTCGATAAGCTCTTCGGGCGTGAGATTGGCTATCTCGGAAGGGTCCATGCCAAGGGCTTTTGCCATTTCTTCGGGGTCTGTGAGCCAGTCGGCCAGAAGAGCGCGCAGGGCATCATCAATTTCCACGCCCTTGTCTTCGGGCAAATCTGCGCCCTGAAAATGATGGGCAAAAACCTGGTCAAAAATGTCGAAGTAGCGCTCGCTTTTAACCAGTATGGCCCTGGCTGTTACATAAAAGTCGTCCACGCTTTTCACAAGGCCCAAAGATAAAGCCCTTTGCAGGGTCAGAAAGGCAGTGGGGCTTACAGGAACGCCTATTTCCTTTAATGTGTAAAAAAATGGAACAAACATTTTTTATGCCCTGTTAGGGTTTGAAGCCGGATGAAGCGGCTGGTCGGCTAAAATTTTTTCCGCTTGAGGGCTGTTGACACCCTGTTGTAGTCCGGGCTTTTTTTGAAAAGCACCCCAAGATAGGGCACATCGCCGTTTTCCAGCTTTTTGGGCGCAAAGTCCGGGTCTGCCGTAAGCGCGCGAACCCAGTTGATAAGCTCGCGGGTGGCCGGTTTTTTCTCTATGCCGTCCACCTCCCTCAAGGCGTAAAAGGCAGTAACTGCTGTTTCCATGATTCTGTCAGGCAGGTCGGGAAAATGCACTTTCACGATTTTACGCATGAACTTGGGGTCAGGAAAGGCGATGTGGTGAAAGTTGCAGCGCCCAAGAAAGGGATCTGACAAATCCTTTTTGGCATTGCTTGTGATGATGATCACCGGGCGGTTTTTT
>JAGVAW010000258.1 GCA_020060085.1 Desulfobacterales bacterium | reverse complement strand
TGCGGGGGAGGGGGCTTTTTTGCAAAAAAGCCCCCTCCCCCGCAAATCATTTTTTTAAGCTTAAGCAGCCTTTTTAGGCGTAAATGTTTTCGGGTTTGTAGGGGTGGCTTCCCTCGATGACCGGCACGCCCACCTTGGCCTTTATTTTTGCCAGGATTGTATCCTTGTGGGGGCAGTGATCCATGAGGCAGGTGGCCACATGGACGGCTGTGGGTTTTTCGCCCATGGGCGCATTCCACAGTTTTACCTGGGCAAGGCGGGTCACTATGCCTGCTCCGGGGCAGTCTCCGCAGCCAAGTATGCCTATAAGCTCGGCGTCCGTATCCACATACTGCTCAAAGGTTCCTTCCCTGCGGTTAAAGCCCACCATGCACCTGCTGCACGCAATGCACACATTGTCCATCACCTTGCTGCATCCGACAATCAGAATTTTTTCCATGAAGGTTAAGCTCCTTTCACTTGCGGCTTTTGTCAGGAAAAAGGGCTGCTATGGATTTTTTATCTGCCCTGCATACGCCCCGCTCGGTTATCAGCCCTGTAACCAGCCGGGCAGGGGTAACATCAAAGGCATCGTTTCTGGCCGGGCTTTGCTCCGGGGGAACCAGCACGCTTTTAAGCTGCCCGTCGCAAAGGCCCTGCACAAGGGTTATTTCATGGGGGTTTCTCTGCTCTATGGGGATGTTAAGGCCATTTTCAATTTCCCAGTCTATGGTGGATGAGGGCAGGGCCACAAAAAAAGGCACATTGTTGTCGAATGCGGCAAGGGCCTTCAGATAGGTGCCTATCTTGTTGCAAACATCCCCTGTGTGGGTGGTGCGATCCGTGCCCACGATGACCGCATCCACAAGCCCGTGCTGCATTAGGTGCCCGCCTGCATTATCGGTTATAAGGGTGTGGGGGACACCGTGGTGGAGCATTTCCCAGGCGGTTAGCCTTGCCCCCTGGTTTAGGGGCCTTGTTTCATCCACCCACACATGGACTGGTATTCCCTCATCAAAGGCAGCATAAATGGGAGCTGTGGCAGTGCCGTAATCCACACAGGCAAGCCAGCCTGCATTGCAGTGGGTGAGAATGTTTAGCGGCCTGCCACCCTTTTTTGATGAAAGGTCTTTTAGCAGCTCAAGCCCGTGAATGCCTATGTGTTTGCAGCAGTCAACCTCGCCTTCTAGAATGATTTTGGCATTTTCATAGGCAAGGGACAGGCGATTTGAAAAATCCTTTTGCCCAAGCAGGGCATTTTTCATTTTATCCACAGCCCAGGCAAGGTTAACCGCAGTGGGCCGGGCAGCGGCAATCCTGGCGCACTCATTTACAAGCCATGCGTCCGGGTCTTGATTTTTTGGAGTTGCCGCCACAGCCAGGCACACGGCATAGGCCCCGGTAACGCCGATGAGCGGCGCTCCCCGCACCTCCATGTTGCAGATGGCGTCAATGGCGCTGTCTGTGTTTATCAGCTCCTTTTCCACAAGCTTATGGGGCAGCTTTGTCTGGTCAAAAATAAAAACCTGGCGCAAATTTTCCCCGCCTGTCCAGATGGCTTGCCGCCAAATGCCGTCCACTTTCATTTTCACCTGCTTTTTTTAGCAAGACTGCGACCAAAAAAAAGCGGAAGAAACCTTTTATAAAAGGCTTCTCCACGCGCCTGTCATACAAAAAGCTCGACAAAGCCAAACTTTTCCACATCCACAAGGCCTTTATCGGTGAGTTTAAGGCTTGGAATCACCGGCAGGGCCAGAAAGGAAAGGGCCATGAAGGGGTCATTTGCGCTGCACCCAAGATTAACGGCCTCCTTTATAAGAGTATCCAGGCAGCTTCTTATTTCTTCCAAAGGCTCTTCGCTCATCAGGCCTGCAATGGGCAGGGCAAGGTTTGCCAGAACCTTTTCTTTTAGGGCGACTGCCATTCCGCCCTTCATGTTGATTATCTCCTGGGCGGCTGTTTGCATGGACTCATCATCCATGCCTGCCACAATTATGTTGTGGGAGTCGTGGGCAATGCTAGCTGCAATTGCACCTTTTTTAAGCCCAAAGCCCTGCACAAAGCCTTTGCCCACGCGGCCTGTGGCACGGTGGCGCTCAATAACTGCAAGTTTTGCGATGTCCTGGCTTGCATCAGCCAGAGCAAGGCCGTTAACAAGCGGCACGGTTTTTATTGAATGGCCTGTGAGCACTTGGCCGGGCACAAGTTCGATTACTCTTGCCTGGGTGCTGTTTGCAGGAATGGAAAAGTCCAAAGATCCAGGCGCCACATTCATGGAAAGGGCCGGAGTTACAGGGCTTGGGGCTGCGGATTGGGCAAAGGCCCTGTTGTTTTGGGCCACAAGAAGGCCGTTTTTGTAAACAGCTTCTGCGCGCAGGTTGGTAATATCTGAAGCCACCACAAGGTCTGCAATGTAGCCCGGCGCAACAGCCCCACGGCGGGCAAGGCCGAAATGGCGGGCCGGATGCAATGATGCCATTGCTATGGCAGTAGCCGGGTCAAGGCCGCAAGAAATTGCCCGGCGCACAATGGAATCCATGTGGCCGTCATCAAGCAGGGTGTAGGGGTGCCGGTCATCCGAGCAGAAGGCGCAGCGGCAGGCATTTTGCGCTGTTACAATGGGAAGCAGGTCTGCAAGGTTTTTTGCAGCCGTGCCTTCCCGAATCATTATGAACATGCCTTTTTCAAGCTTTTCCTTTGCTTCATCGGCACGAATGCACTCGTGGTCGCTTTCCATGCCTGCTGCAAGGTAGGCATCCAGCCCTTTTCCCCTTAAAAGCGGGCTGTGGCCGTCCACCCTTTTGCCGCGTTTTTTGGCCAGGGCAATTTTTGCCAGCAAGTCTTCATCCCCTGCCAAAACTCCCGGAAAGTTCATGACTTCCGCCAAACCAAGCACATGGGGATGATCAAAGTAAGGCTCCAAATCATCTGCGCCAAGGCAGGCCCCGGAGCTTTCCATATTTGTGGCAGGAACGCAGGAGGGCAGCATGTAAAAGATGTCCGCCAATGAGCCTTTGGCAGCCTCAAGCATATAATCCAGCCCCTTTGTGCCAAGCACATTGGCAATTTCGTGCGGGTCTGCAACAACAGCAGTTGTGCCGCAGGCAACAGCAGCCCTGCCAAAGGAGACAGGCCCGGCAAGGGTGGATTCAATGTGAATGTGCGCGTCAATTAATCCCGGCAAAAGAAAGCGGCCTGCCAAATCCACAACCTCGCGGGCCTTGCGCGGGCCAAAGCCTGCAATAAGCCCGTCTGCAACAGCAACAGAAGTTTGCTCAATGCTGCGGGTAAATACATTCACCAGCCTTGCATTTATAAAGAGAAGGGCAGCAGGCTCTTTGTCTAAAGCTGCCTTTATGATGCTACTGCTTGTTTTCTCGCTCATTTTTTCTTGCGATTCTTTCTGCAATTTCTGCCACGCTGGCCATTGCCGCCTTAACATCAAAGGTCAAAAGCTTTTTATCCTGCACCACAATGCGGCCTGCCACAAGCACAAGGCTGACATCCGCGCCGGTTGCGGAATAAACCAGCAGGGACTTGGGATTGTAGCAGGGGGTAAGGTGCGGGGCATTGGTATCCACCACAATAATATCGGCCTGCCTGCCAACTTCAAGGCTGCCGGTAATATCCTTGATGCCCACGGCCTTTGCCGCGTCAACTGTGGCCATTCTTATAACCTTGTCTGCCGGGCTTTGGGTGGGGTCATGGGTCAAAATCTTGCCCAGCCGCGCAGCAAGGCCCATTTCCCGGAACATATCCGCGCTGTTGTTGCTTGCAGGCCCGTCCGTGCCTAAAGCCACGCACACGCCGGCATCTTCTAAAAGTTTTACCGGAGCAATGCCCGAAGCCAGCTTGGTGTGGCTGCCAGGGCATATACACACACAGGTGCGGCTTTGTGCAAGCAGCCTTACATCAGCCTTATCAACCCATATTGAGTGTATGACAAGGGTGTCTGAATCCAGCACCCCCAAATCGTGAAGATAGGCAATGGGGCTTTTGTTGTGGGTGGAAACTGATGTCTCGCGCTCAAAGCGGGTTTCTGATGCATGAATCTGAAAGAGCACGCCTAAATCCTGCGCCTTTTTCTTGGCCTCCTGTATGGTATTTGCAGAGCAGGTATAGGGAGAATGGCAGAATATGGAAGGCCGGATAAGGGGATTGCCTGCATTTTTCCATTGGCTTACAAATTGCCCGGCAATCTCCACGCCTTTTTCCGGGTTTGGAGCGCCGGGGGCCGGAAAGCCTATCACCCCCTGGCCCAGAACAGCCCTCATACCGGAAAGATTGACAGCCTTGGCCACCTCATCTTCCAGAAAATAGCCGTCACAGCAGGTGGTAATGCCGTTAAGGAGCATTTCGCCACAGGCCAGAAGCGCACCGTCAAAAACGCTTTGCCTGTTTATGTGGGCAGCTTCAGCAGGAAAGATATGGCTGTTGAGCCAGTCGGCAAGGGCCAGGTCATCAGCCAGCCCCCGGAAAAGGGTCATGGGCAGGTGCGTGTGGGCGTTTATTAGACCAGGCAATATTATGCCGCCGCAGGCATCCTTAACTGTTGCGGCATTTGGCACAGGGATATCGTCTGCACTTGCAATCAGGGTGATTTTTCCTTGAGAAACCGCCACAAAGCCGTTTTCCACAACCCTGTCAGACGAATCGCAGGTGATTATTGTGCCGTTTTTTATTACCAGATCATGCATAAAAGCCTTACGGGCCGCAAATTATGGCCGGATTATCCTGGCCAGTTGCCGCACATCGGCCATGGCTTTTTCAACATCCAGGCACAAAAGCTGCCGGTTTTCCATAACCAGCCTGCCGTGGATTATGCTGTGGGCCACATCGCTGCCCCTTGCCGCATAAACAAGGTGCGATACAGGGTTGTACATGGGGGTCAAGTGGGGCTTTGCCGTGTCCACAACAATTATGTCTGCAAGCTTTCCCTTTTCTATGGAGCCGATGAAATCTTCCAGGCCTAATGCCCTTGCGCCGTTGATGGTGG
>JAGVAW010000130.1 GCA_020060085.1 Desulfobacterales bacterium | reverse complement strand
TGCCTCTTGTGCTTATCGCACACTGGCAACGAGTTGCCAGTGCCACCCAACGGGAAACGGCTTGTTGTTGGGCTACGCAAATCCTGAAAAGAGCCAAAGCCTTCCAACATCCTCCAGGGCCGGATTTGCTAGCCCAACCTACGGATTTTGCCGCCTTTCCCCCAACCACAAACATACAGTGCGGGTCCAGGGAAACGAGGGCAAGGCGCTGTTTTTTTCCCAGCCACAAGAGTACAGGGCGGGTCCAGGGAAAGGATAGCAAGGCGCGCGAGCGAGGAATGAGGGAGCATACTCAAAAGTATGTGACCGAAATTCCGAGCGAAGCGCAACACAGCTATCGTTTTCCTGGGCACGCCCCTCAACTAGACTTCTACTATGATGGGTAGAATCATGGGTCTTCTCTGTATCACAAATCCAAAATACTGCCTCAAGGCCTGGCTGATTTCCTTTTTGAGTTTGGGGAGGCGGTCCGGGTCATTGGGGTTGGCCTCCTCCACCAGATCAAGGATGACGCACTGGGCGTCCTGAAGAAGGTGGCCCTTTTCGATTTCAAACACAAAGCCCTTGCTTGTAAGCTCCGGGCCGTGCATCACAACGCCGGTGTCTGCATCTATTATCATGGTTACAATGACTATGCCGTGCTCGGAAAGGACGCGGCGCTCCCGCAGGACAGAGCGGCCCACATCCCCCACCCCTTTTCCGTCCACAAGGGTTCTGCCTGTGTCCATGGAGTCCAAAATGGCTCCGCCGTCCGGCGAAAAGCACACCACATCGCCGTTTTCCGCCAGCAGCACCTGCTCTTTTGTCATGCCCATGCTTTTTGCAAGCCGCGCATGATGCACAAGGTGGCGGTATTCGCCGTGTATGGGGATGAAGTAGCGGGGCCTTACAAGCTGCATCATGAGCTTTAGCTCTTCGCGGAAGGCATGGCCTGAAACATGAATCTGGGAGATTTTTTCGTAAATCACCTCTGCGCCCAGGCGGTAAAGCCGGTTGATGATGCTGGTAATGGCCTTTTCGTTTCCGGGTATGAACTTTGAAGAGAGGATTACGGTATCATTCTTCTGGATTCTCAACTGCTTGTGGGTGCGGGTGGCAATGCGGGCCAGGGCGCTCATTGGCTCGCCCTGGCTGCCCGTGGTAACGATGACTATCTGGTCTTCCGGGTAGTCGCCAATGTCTGAAAGGGCGATTTCCATGCCCTGGGGAAGGGTGAGCAGGCCCAATTCCACTGCAATTCTTACGCTTATTTCAATGCTGCGGCCATTGAAAACAATTTTCCTGCCGGTTTTTTTTGCTATTGCTATTATCTGGGCAATGCGGGGTATGTTGCTTGCAAAAACAGCAACAAGAATGCGGCCTGGGCTGTTGGCAACTATGTCGGCCAGGGTGTTGCCTATCTCCTGCTCGCTTACCGTGTAGCCCTCCTTTTCCGCATTGGTGGAATCTGAAAGAAGGGCAAGCACGCCCTCTGACCCCAACTGGGCGAAGCGGGCCGTGTCTGTTGCTGCAAAAGGCTCTGCCCCGTGGCTTATCTTAAAATCGCCCGTGTGAACGATAAGCCCGGCAGGTGTATTTATGGCAAGGCCCACGCCGTCTGCAACCGAGTGGCAGACCTGTATGAACTCCACGGCAAAGGGGCCTATGTTTATGGACTGGCCTGCCCTTACCTCCACCAGCTTTGACTTGGCGAGCAGCTCGCGCTCCTCCAGCTTGTGGCGCACAAGGCCAAGAGTAAAGGGCGTGGCGTAAATGGGGACATTGATCTCCTTTAAAAGGTAGGGCACCGCGCCTATGTGATCCTCGTGGCTGTGGGTGAGGATTATGGCTTTGACCTTCTCGTGGTGGGCCTTTATGTATTCAAAGTCGGGGATGACAATGTCAACGCCAAGCATGTAATCTTCAGGGAACATGAGGCCGCAATCCACAACCATTATGGTGTCGGAAGTTTCAAAGACCATCATGTTGAGGCCTATTTCACCCAGGCCCCCAAGGGGGATGATTTTAACCGGGCATTTGCAGGGGTCGGGGGGGTGGCTAATTATGGACATGGCTTAAAGAAATCCTTATTTGGCGGGGCAGAGTGACACTTTTTTCAGGCGATTATGCCAAGCTTAATGAGCAGATGATCCAGAAACCTGACAATGAAAATAACCTGGGCATCGTTGGCGTATTCCATGCACTGACATCGCATTCTTGTAAGCGAGCGCACCAGAAGCTCGCAGGAAACTTTTTCAGGCTCCAGGTCAATGGCAAAGACAAAGGGGCCGCACTCTTTGTGGGCCTTCTGGGTATTAGTGAGCAGATTCTCCGGCAGCGTTATCCAGTAAAGGCCCTCCACAACGCAGGGGCCGTAAAGCCCGTCAAGATGCTCCTTTAGCCTTTTATAATCAGCAGGATGCAGGGCATCCACAACAAATTGCTTCATAAAAAAACCTTGCGGCGTTTTTTTGCCGGTTATTTTGAATCAAGGGCCTTTTCCGGGCGCAGGTAAATGCTGCAAAACAGTTTTGGCAGTCTTGTTTACAAAGGAAAAACAAGGAGATGCAGCACAAGACCCGGAAAAGGGCTTAAACAGGCAGAAGAAAAATGCCTGCCAACAGGCCAAAGCCAGCCCTTACTTTACTTTTTCATAATAACATAAGCAATAATTATCTGCCAGCAATTTGTGATATGCGATTGCTTTAAGGTCCTTGCCATCAGGCTTGCCTTTTGCCGGGCAGGGCTTTATTAAACAGGCATGGCAGGGAGAGCGCCCTGTTTTTTTGCCGGTGCCGGAAATCGGCTTCCAGGGCGCTTATGGCCAAGCCCCCTGCAAAAAAAACCTTCAACCTTTTTGCCGGGCAAATGCGCTTAACCTTGTTTTTGCCTGCAACAGACGAAATGGAGTTGCCATTGACAGAGAAAAGCCCTCTTTTTGACGCCCCAGTTGCCGGGCTTGTAAAGGCAAGGCGCTCTTTTAGAAGTTATTCCCAGGAGCCTGTGGAGCAGGAAAAGCTCGATGCGCTTATAGGTTTCATGCAGAACCTTCCTGCTGCGCCCTTTGGCACGCCGGTCAGGTTTGCCCTTTGCGACATGGGCCACAAGGGGCCGGGCAGGATTCCCGGAACCTACGGCATGATAAAGGGTGCAAGGTGGTTTCTGGCAGGAGCAGCCCAAAACAGCCCCATGGACATGGAGGACTTTGGCTGGCTTTTTGAGTGCATAATTCTGCGCTGCACGGACCTTATGATGGACACTTGCTGGATGGGGGCCACCATAAACAGGGGGCCTTTTGCCCAAAAGCTCAATTTAAGGCCGGATGAGACGATTCCTGCTGTAAGCCCCCTGGGGTACCGCACAACAAGGCGCAGCTTAACGGATGCTGTTGCCAGGATGAGTGTGCGCGCTGCCAGCCGCAAGCCGTGGCATGAGCTTTTTTTTGATGAGACCTTTGATGCGCCCCTGAAAGAGCAAGGCGCAGGGCAGTGGGCAATCGCCCTGGAAAGCGTTCGGCTGGGGCCTTCTGCCACCAACCGCCAGCCCTGGCGGGTTGTGGGAAACAGCAATGGCTTTCATTTTTTCTGCCAGCGATTTCCCGGATACGACAAGATCACCAAATCTGCGGACATGCAGCGCATAGACATGGGCATTGCCATGTGCCACTTTGAGCTTGTTGCCCGCGAGGAAGGCCTGCCGGGTGCATGGAAAAAGGCTTCCCACGGTGTGGAAAAGCTTTTGCCCCGCACGGAATATACGGTCAGTTGGATTTTCTGACAGGCTCCGGCTCTGCCTGCCCGGCCAAAGGGCAGCTCTGCCCGTCTGTTTCCATTGTGAATGTGAGAAGGTTGAACTGCCTGCGGTGGATTGCTGTGCCTGTGTTGTGGAACCGCTTGCCCTTGTGGACAAAGTCTGTGAAAGGCACATGGGTGTGGCCCACAAAAATGCTTTCCACGCCTTCCATTGCTTCCGGCTCCATGCGGTTCAAGTAGGAAAGCACCCGGTTTGCCATTGCCTTGCGCCTGAAGTACAGGCGGGGCACTGTGCGGGTTATGCCTGCCTGATAAACCACCTGATAGATGGCATTGGCTGCATCGCTTTTTTTGCGCACGATCTTCCAGGGTTTGCGATATGCGTCCAGCCCCCATTGGGAGGCGGCGCGATGAACGCAGTCTCCGTGCAAAAAGGCTGCTCCGTGAAGAATAAGGTAATCGGAATGCCAGGAAAAATTGGGGGCCTCATGGGCAAGAACGCCAAGCCAGCGGGTGAATTCCCGGTTGCAGTCGTGATTTCCCAGAACAAAGGCGATGCGGCAATGCTCGAACTGCTCTGTGAGGTGCTCCAGCCAGCTTATGGCAGCCATCATGGTCTCATGCACAGTATCCAGCGTTGTCCAGCGGAAGTCGAAAATGTCTCCGTTGAGCACAAGCAGGTCTGCACTCTGACAGGCATTGTGGAGCTTTTCTAAAATGTATTCAGCCTTGGAGCGCCGGGCAAACATATGAAGGTCTGAAATCACAACCCCGGTCAGCTCATTTTTTTTTGCTGTGTCAGGCAAAATAATGCTCATGGTTTTATCGGGCTTTCCGGGTCAGGGCAAACAAGCACCCTCTGCCCGAAACGAATTTTTGCCCCCTGGTTCCCATTATAACAGAGGCGACAAAAGCCTGCCAAGCCCCTGAAAAATACCCATCCGGCCCGAAGTCACGGGCCTTCTCTTTTCGCAGCGGGCCAAAAGCCAGCGCATCCAGCCTTCCAGGTCCTTGACCACGGAAGGCGTGTAAACGCAGAGGGCCACCTCGTAGTTTAACAGCAGGCTTCTCATGTCCATGTTGGCCGAGCCTACAATGGCAAGGTCCTCATCCACCACAACAGCCTTGGCATGAAGCATCTCCGGAACAAAATACATTGTTGTGGCCCCGGCCTCATCAAGCTGGCGCAGGTAGGTCTCCCGCGCAAGATCCGCCACAAGGTGGTTGGAGCGCCTGGGAATAATAAGGCGCACATCCACTCCCCTGTGGGCTGCCATGCAAAGGGCCTCGGTCAAAGTCTGGTCCGGCACAAAATACGGGGTCACTATCCACACCCGCCGCCTTGCCCTGAAAAGGGCGTGTATTATGGCCTCCCGCAGCGTGTCCGTGCGCACATCCGGGCCGCTTGCAATTAGCTGCAAGGCTGCCTGCCTTTCGCTGCTCACGCCCTTTGAATGGGGCAGGCGGCTTATGGTCTCCTTGGCGGCAAAGGCCCAGTCCTGTATGAAAATATCGTGCATCTGGCTTACAACCGGGCCTTCAACCATGAAGGAAATATCCACCCAGTGGCCTTTGGGGCTGTAAGCGCCCATGTATTCGGCAGAATAGTTCATTCCGCCCACCATGGACTTTTCTCCATCCACAATAAGCATCTTCCGGTGGTTTCGCAAATTGGCCCTGCCCCGCATGGGCAGGCGCATCATTGGCATAAAAAAGGCTGTTGCCCCCCCTGCATCGGTGAGGGGGGACAGAAAGCGGCGGGAAATCTTTACGCAGCCCACAGCATCCAGCAGAAGGTGAACAGCCACACCCTGGGCAGCTTTTTTGGCAAGGGCATCAACAAAGGCCCTGCCCGTGTCATCCCTGCCAAGAATAAAGGTGGCTATGTCAATGCGCTGCCTTGCCTCGCCGATAAGGTGCATTGCCTCGTCAAAGGCCTGCTCTCCGGAGGTGAGCAGCACCACCCGGTTTTTGCCGATAAGGGGATAAACGCCGTGAAAGCGTTCGGGCATGAGGGTTGAAATCTGCCCAAAGGCCGGGTCGCCAAAGTGCAGGGCAAGGTGCTCCGGGTCGGAATCATCGGGCAGGGGCGGTTTTTCGTGAACCATGTGCCGCATTTTGCGGCCCCCGAACATGAGATAGAGCGGCACGCCAGCGTAAGGCACAAAGGCAATGGCCATCATCCAGGCAAGGGCGGAAGCAGGCGAGCGTCTTTCGGTGATGATGCGGGCCAGCAGAAAAATGGCCAGCGCAAAGCCCAGGGCAGGCAGAAGATGAACAATGACAATATCCACAAAGGGCATGAGGCAACTGCCTCCTTAAAATTTCTGCATTGCTTACAGCGGATTCCGGCCCTTTTGCCGGCTTTTTGCTGCAACAGGTGTTAGGCCACTTTAATTAAGGTGCAAGGCATCTGTCAACGCATCTGCCACAGCGCCTGAAATTTCCAGTCTTCCTTGTCAGTGAACAAATCTTGCATAGTGAATTATCCGGGCCAATGCCCTGTGGGTTTTCTCTGTTGAACGCCTTTTGGGATGAAGCCATCATCAGAAGGAAAGCAAGGTTGGGCCGACGCAGGCGGCAATCCACCCCGGCCCGTCATTCCCGAGAAGGCTTTGAATCCAGAATAAAATATGGCTGTTGTCCTTATTGAAACAGGCGCCAACTCCTGGCGGTTCCAGGCGAGACGGATGCAAGGCGCACGAGGCGGGCAGGGGCGAAGGCATACTGGTAGTATGTCGAGTCCCCTGCCCGGAGAAGTGCAACGCAGCAGCCGTCCGCCTGGGGACGCCAGGCATGGATTCAAAGCAGAACAGCGGCATAGCCTTCGACAGCGGCATAGGGCCGGAATGACGGATTTTTTTAAAAAATATCTTTGCTTTGGTGTGAGTGAATGATATTGTAATCAAGACATGGGCTTTCAAGCAAGACTTTAGGATGGTTTGAAATTGGGCAGAGTGGCATAAGCTGAATGACTGGGGATGATTGGGAAAAGCTCAAGACCTTTTGGCAGACGCAAACAGCAAGGCATGGCCAAACCGGATCGCGACCCGGCAGCGGCAGGTAGGTTGGGCTAGCAAATCCGGCCTGTGACATTTCCAAAAGGCCCTTGGGCTTGTTTAAGGGTTTGCGTAGCCCAACAAAAACAAGGCACCGGACGGCAAGGGCATCATTGACGACAAGGGTTTTGGAATCAGTCCAGTAAGGCAGCCCCGCAACGAATTGGAGGCAGCCCCAGACCCGTCATTCCCGCGAAAGCGGGAATCCAGAATAAAATATGGTTGTTATCCTTATTGTGGCAGGCCTTGCCCTTACCAAAACAGACGGTTGCCTTCAATTACGCCGCACTTGGATTCCGGCAGAACAGCGGCAAAGCCTTCGACAGCGGCATAGGGCCTTAAATGACGGGGCTTGCGGCTCACTCTGCTTCGTACCGGGGATGCCCCAAATTTTCAGCAAGGGGGATATAATTATGAAAACCAAGTCTTTCGCATCTTTCATATCAGTGGTTTTAATAATGTTCTTTTCTGGTTGCACCCAGAGGCCGGGATATCAATCCATAAGAGGGTGGGATCATATGATGGGTTACGGAGGTTATGGAGGATTGCTTATGTGGCTGATACTGATAATTTTTGCTGGCGTTATCATCTACTTTGTTTATAGTCAAAGCAAAAGAACAAATAACTCGTTAGATTCCCAAGGAGAAAGCCCATTGGACATTTTGAAGAAACGATACGCCAAGGGTGAAATATCAAAAGAAGAATTTGACAGGGTTAAAAGCGAAATTGAAAAATAGATCGTCTGGTGTTTAAACCGCTGGGTGGCACCGGCAAATGTTGCCGGTGTGCGTTCAGCACAAGAGTCAAAACTACCAGGCTGTCAGCTTTGACCCACCCAAGAGCAAGATCGAAAGATGCTTTTTAAGCTCTTCCTCTTGTCCTTTAGGCCCCAAAGCAACAAGTTGCCGGGGCCACCCAGGCTTGGGCCTCCGCGGCTATCAGTAGCACCCGGAGATTTTCTATCCCGACCTACGGGGCTGTAAAAGCCTCATATCTTGCAAGAAGCCTTGTTGGCGGGGCTTTCTATATCAAAGGATTTGGTAATCCGATGGTTGAAAACGATAAAAACGAACAAGAAGCCTACGAAAAGCGTCTTCGCCGCAGGTTGATAATCTTAAAACAAAAAATTGAAGCTGGAGAGGTAAAATTTGCTTCTGGACTAGGCTTAAGAAAGAGTCTGATGGACATCAAATGCGGGCCTGATGGTGAAGTTGATTTAAATACAGTCGACGGCAGAGTTCGTTCTTTAGCACTTGTGGTAACAGCTATGCATGATCGTGAAGAATTGAAATCATCAATCCCATTTAGCGATATTCAAAGATCATATTTTACATTTATGGAAAATACTTTCGGTTGGTTTTACAAAATGATGATTAAAAATAAACTGACACCCCATGAAATTGGTTTATTCTTTTCAAAAAATCCAGAAAGAATAGCAGAAACTACAAGTTCAATAGATGAATTTTTTGAAATTATCTTGTCTTTTTGGAATGACTGTTCGGAAGCTGCTTACGCCCATGTTCAAGATATGCAAGGTGTATTTAGGGGTGTTTTTGGTGGGGATCTCTTTCCGTCATATAGTGAAAATATAGCCTCAAAATGTGGGATTTATACGGATTTAATTCTTCTTCCCGATCCTTTTATTCGCTCTAAAGATCTATTTTTACTATGGAAACCCGAACAAAAAGCATACTATTTTATGAAACATGCTATGAACCTGCTCCAATATAAAAACTTGGCATGCATAGATGATATAGCAATTCCGATAGTAGCTATTGTCCCTGATCAAGCAATCCTGGAGGAAGATGAAAAAAAATTTATTTTGAAGCTTGGTCAAGAGGATTCAAAGGTCCACGCAAAACATTTATTTGGAAGAGAATTTGAATCATTCGAACATCTTATTTCATTTGCTAGTCAACTTGATTCCATAGATAAAGTTGTTGCAGAAATTAAAGATAGATCAAGAGTGCTTTTTGACACATCTTGGGAAGGAAATGCCGAAAAACAAATTGAGCGCGCAATGAAAGATCAACCAGCTCAACTAATTGGTACCACAAACCCAGGAATTCTTGTTGCGTCAATGGCTTTAGGGCGAATGAGTGTTAATAATGAAATCTTAATACGATCGAGTCGATTGGCTGGTACTCCAATAATTGATGCTCCAACTTCTTGGAAATATTTTACATGGAAACTAGAATATGATGCTGAAAAAGCTGGTGAAAAATATAATTTAAAAGATTTACACATCATAAAAGGATTACAAAATTTGTCAAAAAATGAAATGGTATGGTTGGGCAATCTCCCAATCGATGCGTTGATTGAAATTAGAAAATCTGGTGCTATGGATGAAATAAGATATATCCTTGGAAAAGGAGTCGATGACATTGCCGCTGCAAACCCCAATAATTTTTTCAGGACTACCGACCATATATTCGAAAATATTTATCATGCTTTCGAAAAACATAACGAAAATATTAAGCAATTGCGCTCAAAAAAGTGGAAATTCGCAGGGAAAGATATTGGAATGTGGCTTGCGGTAGGAACACTTGAAATCACAGCCGCAGCTACAGGCATTCCTGTTTGGGGGTTATCAGCAATTGCAGCCCATCAATTTTTTGATGTTCCAAAGTTAAAAGACATTCCAAAATCTATTAAACTATTGGCACAAGAAAGCGAAAATTTAAAAAAATCTCCCGTTGGCATGTTGTTCAAATATAATATTTAAGATAAAAGAATAATAAATTACAATATGTTATCATCTCAATTCTTCCAAAATTGACCAAAGCCTTTGCACAATTGGCCTTGCCATGTCCTGGTGTTCCGGTGCCACTATCAGGCCGGGGATGGGCCGGTTTTGCAGCAGGCTTGATCTGTCCGGCGTTTTATCGGGCTGTATCAAATCCAGCAGGTTGCCGTAAAAGCCGCCCTGATCCAGGTGCTCGATTACCTGGCAGAAGATTTCGTTTATGGTGAGCAGGGCGGAATCCATCTCTGCGTGGCCATTTTGGGCGCAGGGCAGGGCAGAGAGCATGGCCCGGCAGGCAAAGGGCCGCACCGGATATATTGGGCAGGTGTTGTCTGCATTTAACAGGGGGCAGGCGGCGGGTTGCCCCTGGGGGCGGCTTTCAGGCAAATCCTTGTGATTCAGGCAAAGGCCCGCCAGGGTGTTGAAGGTGGCATCCGGCTGATAAGGCGCAGGGCTTTCGGGCAGCCTTTTAAGCAGATAATAAAGATTGTTGGCGCTTATAAAATCTTTTACCAGCCCTGCCTCAAGGGTGGTGGCTGCAAGCTGATCCGTGCAGCAGGCCGCGCAGCCAGCCTTGCAGGCAGTTTCAAAACCTGCTGCAAGCTCCTGGTGAAAGGCGTAGAGTTGCCTCAATGCAGATGCCTTGTTCATGAAATTTCTCTTATTCTATGAGGGGCGGCCCCAGGAAAACGATGGCTGCGTTGCACTTCGCTTGGAATTTCGGTCACATACCCAACAGTATGCTCCCTCATTCCTCCCTTGTGCGCCTTGCCCTCCTTTCCCTGGAACCGCCCTGCACGCCCGAAAAGGAGGGGTGGCCCCAGGAAAACGATGGCTGCGTTGCACTTCGCATCAAGGCTCGGTCATGTACACAACAGTACGCTCCCTCGCCTCTCGCTTGTGCGCCTTGCCCTCCTTTCCCTGGAACCGCCCTGCACGCTCAAAAGGAGGGGCGGCCCCAGGAAAACGATGGCTGCGTTGCACTTCGCTCGGAATTTCGGTCACATACCCAACAGTATGCTCCCTCATGAAATGACAGAATAGTTGGAATCCTTATTGAGTTTGCCCTGTTTGCATATTGGGCAGCTTTTGCCATTGAGGATGAATGTGTCTGATATGTCTTTGGACCCGCAATCCGGGCAGCAGTCTGTTGGATTATTGGAGTCAACCAGAAACTGTTTTCCGCAGGCAAGGCAAAGAAAGGGAGAATCGTTTCCAATGCATTTTTCAAGGGACTCATGATCCGGGTGGTAAGCGTACTGCTTTTGCCCGGCCTTATCCAGGTAATAGGGATTGCCGTCTGACCATGCCTCGATTGAGTAGCCGCATTTGCTGCAAAGATATTGGATGCCTTGGGCCATTGTTTTTTTCCTTTGTCTTAAAACTTCATATCATTAAGCCTTGCCCTGATGATCGGAAACCGCCCACTCATAAGCCTTGTCAAGGCCCTGCATACTGAACACAAGCATACGGTTTGACTGGGTGAAAAAGCGGTTTGCCATCAAAAGCCTTGTAACTTCCTGCTCCCTTACCCTGCCCTGGGCAACGGCCTTTGAGCAGCCGCTTATAAAGGCCTTGTCCGCAGCCTCCACACGGGCGAAAAACTGCTCCAGCACCTCTGCTGTTGCCGGGTCGTCATGGGTTTTGGCTGTTTTTTCCACAAGGGTTTTAAGCTCCTGGAGCCTTTCCTTGAACCCGCTGTAAGCCTTTATCATAAAGGGGTTGTCGTCATTTCCTATGTCTTCAATCTCCTGAAGCAGGTCATAAAAATTCTTGGTGGCGTTCATTATGCTGCGGCTTGATCTCATTATGGCCTCAAGCTGCCTTGCTTCCGCCTCGTCAAGATTCTGCTCCTGAATTTTTGCGTAAAAGGAAAAAATCTCGGCATGGAGAAAATCCAGATCGCTGTAATGAATGGAGTAGCCCAAAATCTGGCCGCTGCTCTGATGCTCTGCCTCCCGCTGCCTTTTTTTGGGGACCAGCTTGTATTTTGCGGCAATGTATTCAAGGGAGAGTTCAAGCTGATGCCAGATTTCCCGCCGCAGGGCTGCTATGGCAGCTTCTGGCACCTTTGGCGTGGTGTTGACAATGTAGCGGGTGAGCACAGTGAGCTTTTCCGGAAAAAGGCGCTTCAAAAGCCGGGCCATGAGCGGCAGGGCAGGCAGAAAAATCACCGCGCCCATCAAGTTGAACAGGGTGTGGAATGCGGCGATTCCCAAAACCGGGTTGCCAGCAAGGCCAAAAAGGTCTTTCACAATCCAGAAAAGGATTGGCAGCAAAATGAGCGCCACAATGGCGGTTCCACCCGTGAATACCAGCGAGCTTATCGCCACCTGCTTTTTTGCAGGTATGCCGCCAATGGAGGCTATGAGTATTGTAACCGTTGTGCCCACATTTGCGCCTATGACCATTGCTGCGCCCTGGTTGAAATCTATTATGCCCGAAAAAATTGTGGTGAGTATTACGGCAATGGTGGCCGAGCTTGACTGCATTATGGCCGTGAGCACAATTCCCGCAAGAACATAGGCCCAAAGGCCAAGAGTGGGCAGCGCGGAAAGGTCTATGGATGCGGCAAGGCCCTCCACGCTGGTTTTCATGAAATCCAGGCCCAGAAAAAGAAAGCCGAATGCCGCGCATAGCTTGCTCACATTCACATAGCGCTCGGACCTGGAAAGGAAGATAAGCCCAAGCCCGCCAATGCCGATGAGGGGCTGGGCAAAGGCGTCTATCTTGAATTTGAAGCCCAATACCGCAACTATCCATGCAGTGAAGGTGGTGCCAACCTTTGCGCCTATGATAACAGCTATGGCGTTGACAAGGCTCATAAGCCCCGCGCCCACAAAGGCAAGCACCATGAGCGAAACCGCCGAGCTGCTTTGCAGAATTGCGGTGCTCACCATGCCGGAAATCAGGCCCTTTATGCGCGAGCCAGTGTATCTGCGGATCATGATTTTGAACGAGCGGCCAGCCAGAAGCCTGATGGATTCTTCCATCATGAACATTCCAAACAAAAAGATTCCAAGCCCGGCAAGGAATTTCCACTCGTCAAACGAATCCAGCATTTTTGCATCCTTTAAAATTAAGGCAGACAAGCCTTTTTATAATGCAATCAACGGCTGCAATTGGATAGCGCAAGCCTGCGGACCAACTTATTGGTTGACCGCTTTTCCCAAAAAGGTATTCTCCGGCAGGTGCAAAAGCGCCCACAGGGTTTAATCCTGCAAGAATAAGGGATGGGGCAGGGCGGGTCAAGAGGACGCTTTTTAACGGCAACCGGCAAATGCTTTAAAAACAATGGATAAGTTGAGCGCGACATTTATCGGCCATTCCACAACTCTTATTGAGATTGGCGGCAGCTTTTTTCTTACGGACCCGGTTTTGGGAAGCTCCATACCTGCCCGCTCGCGGCTGGTCCCACCGGGCATGAGCCTTGACTCCCTGCCGCCCATAACCGCGGTTCTGGTTTCCCACGCCCATTACGACCACCTGGATGCGCCTACACTCATGCAGCTTGATAAGGGCATACCCATAATCACCCCGCCGCGGGCAGCCCTTGGGGTTGGCGGGCTTTCCGGGCGAAAGATAATTGAGCTGGCATACTGGCAGAGCATTGAGCTTGAAGGCGTTACCATAAGCGCCGTGCCTGCGCGGCATTTTGGCGGGCGCTACCTGGCAGACAGCCTTTTGCGGCCTGCTGCGGGCTTTGTGGTGCAAAAAAGCGGGCGGGCCGCCTATTTTGCCGGGGATACCGCCTATTTTGAAGGCTTTGCCGAGATTGGCAGGCGCTTTGACATTGATTTGGCGCTGTTGCCCATAGGCGCATACCGCCCCCGCTGGCTCATGTTTGCAAGCCACATGGGGCCGGAGCAGGCAGTTAAAGCCTTTGAGGATTTGGGGGCGGGTTATTTGATTCCAATCCACTGGGGCGCTTTTAAGCTTTCCCTGGAGCCTTTGGCCGAGCCGGTGGCGCTTTTGCGGCAGATCGCTTCAGAGAAGGGCCTTGGCGGCCGGGTTGTGATTCTTGCGCCGGGAAAGAGCTGGAGCCTGGAAAAGTAGTTGGAAGGCTGGCGGGTACGCTGGCGGGCTTATTGAGGGCTTTTTTTAAAAAAAACCCTGCCCGGCGGCAACCGCCGCCGGGCCGTCCGCGCATAAAGCGCGGGCGAAATAAGCCAAAAACGCAAGTTGCCGCCATCAGCGCCGCCCATCAGCCTGAACCCCAATCAGCCGCGCCCATCGTAGGCCATCCGCCATCCTTGCCCCCGGCACAAATCACCCCAAAGGCAGCGGGTCTTCATCGGGCAGGCGGCCTTTTTCGTCCTTGTGCGCCCACACGCCAAAAACCGGGTCCGAAAAAGCATACTGCCTGGCGTATTTATCGCCCTTTGGCCGGGGCAGGCCTTGCAGGGAAAAAGTTGCTGCATTGCCAAAACCGGGGAAGGCCGCAAAATAATCCGCCACCAGCCCTAATCGCTCAAACTCGTGCAGATGCTTCCACAAATTGATGGCCTTTGGCGGAAACCACCTGTTGGAAAAGGTGACGGCAAAAACCCCGCCGGGCTTTAGCACCCGTAAAACCTGCTCAAACACGGCAAGGGGCCGGGTGAGATATTCCACGGAAACCGTGCAGATAACCGCATCAAAAGTGTTATCCCTGTAGGGCAGGGCAGGGTTCAAATTCAAATCCGCAACCTCAAAGCCGCCCAAAAGCGGGTTCTGCTCAAGCTCGGCCCTGTTCATGCCAAGCCCTTGCAGGCTGGATAGACCAATATCTTTAGGAATATGCGAATCCCAGCTTGCCATGAGATCCAGCACCGCCATTCCCGGCTGCAAAAAGGCGCGGTAAAACTCGCTCACCATTTTAAGTGCCGTGTCGTCAAGGTGGTTCACAAGCCTGGGCTTTTGGTAAAAAAGGCTGTCTGCCGCCTCATCCTCCCGGCCAAAGTCCCCCTGCTCAAAACTCCGGGTTGCGGCCCCTTCAAGGGGGGCCTGCATTCCAGGGCCAAGCCCCAGGCAGTCCTCCAGGTTGCGGCAGGAGCCTCCTCCCTCCCGCTCCTTTTGCCGCACAGCCTCCACCCGTATTTCAACATCCATGTCCCTGCCTGCAAGGGGGTGGTTGAAATCCGCCACAACCTTCTTGCTGTCTGCAAAAAGGCAGCGGAAAGGGGTCACATTCTGGGGGTAGATTCCGGCCATGCCGTCAATAATGCCCTTGGGATAATGCCTGCCGGGCACAAGCGGCCCTCCTGCCCTTGCAAGGTTTATCTGCGATGGCCTTATCTCGTGGACAAGGGCCGGATTTCGCGGCCCGAAAGCCTCGTCAGCCAAAAGCCTTTCCCTTATCGAGTCGCCCTCGCATTTTCCCATCAGGGCGCTTGTGAGCCTGTCAGGAAGAATGTCCCGCCAGAAATTGGTCTTTTCCACAAAAACGCAGTCCTTGTGGCTTGTGGTGCCTGTCTGCCAGGACAGCTTCATCAAAAGATGAGCGGTTGAAATATTTGAAATCGGTAAGGATATCATTGCCCCTCCTTTGAGCCTGCTGCAAAAAACAGGCGCATTGCCTGCAAATAAAAGATAAAAATTCCCATTTGCAACTTCACTTCCTCAACAAGATAATACCAGGCCCGATGATGGCAAATTCTGTTGCAGGGTTTTATTGCTTTTTTCATTTTGCATAATACCCTGCCAGGCAATGCAGGGCCGCGCATTTGGAAAAAAATGAAAACCACAAACGACAGGGGCGGTTTTAGGGTTGTCATTTAAAACTCATGTACCCGGTTGAAACGCCAATGACGACCTTTTGCGGAGATTACCGCTTTTTCAGACGAGACGGCGTTTGGCTGCTTTATCTTTTTTCGTGCTTTTCGTGTTTTTCGTGGCTAATAATAATTGCTGTTTTCTTTTTCATTCATCAGGGTACTGCCTTTAAGGGCTTTTAAGTGCCACGGCAAAGGGCGAAAAACGGCTGTTTGAACCACGAAAAACACGAAAAGCACGAAAAAAAACAGGTTACCAAAAAAAACACCGGAACCATTATTTTGTTCTGGATACAAAGCTTGAAGGGGGCATGATGGCTTAATGCCCCCTTTAAGAAAAAGCCCGACAAATAAATCTTTTTCGTTATGCTTATGGCCCTGCCGGGCAATGCCGCATCATTGACAAAAAGCCTGCCTGCCAATAGAGTATCGCCATTTGAGGCAGGACAAAACGGTTTTTGCAGTATGACCTTTTTATAATGCTTTTGGGGCGCGCTCGGCCTTTTGTTGATATTCCACCGCCCTTTTTAAAATCTGCTTTGTTGGGCTTACAGCCTGTTTAGCAAGAAAATCCAACAACTTTGGCTTGTCAGACACAAAGAAAGGGAAAAAACATGGAAAAAATGAAGGTTCGTGATCTTATGATCCCTGCTGCAAAATTTCCCAGAATATCTTTAAACGCCACTTTTTTTGAGGCCATAATGGCGCTGGAGGCGGCCCAGGAGAAGTTTCTTTCGGGCCAGGCCGAGCAGCGGATTCTTCTTGTGGAGGATGACAAGGGCAGGGTTATCGGCAAAATCTCGCCCTTTGACCTTCTGCGCGGCCTTGAGACAAATTACGCCAGAATCAACGCAGAGGACATGGTAAAGCGCCGCGGCTTCCAGTACATCTGGAAATCCATGCAGGAGGACTACCACCTGTGGGAAAACCCCTTCAAGGAGCTTTGCAAGAAGTCCGGCGGCGTGAAGCTCAAGGAGTTTTTGAAGCCACCCGATGACGGTCAGAAGGTGGCTGCAGACGACACTTTGGCCAAGTGCTTCCACCTTTTTGTTATGCACCGCCACGACACCCTTTTTGTGTTTGAGGACAAGGAAATTGCGGGCCTGTTGCGTTTTTCCGATGTTTACCGCAATGTCAGCGACACCATGAAGGCCTGCGGGCTATAAATTCCAAAGCATTGCTCACACCAGAGGGCTTATGAAGATCATCCGTTCAAATCTTAAAAAGGCTTACGATTTTTCCCTGGCCTCAATTGCCATGGCATCTGAAAAAGTCAACGGCCTGCAAAAGTTTGTTGTGGTTCAGAGCTTTGATGCAAACCCGGAGTCGGTTTTTATTGAGCTTTCCGACCCAACACGCATGAGCCTTTGGGCAGGCATAAAACTGGCAAGGATAAAAGCGGGCCAGGACCCGGCCCAGCCCGACAGCACAGGCTCTTTGCGCTCGGTAAAGGTTGGCCCCACAAGTTTTGTGGAGGAAATAACATCCTACGACCCCCCAAAGGGCTATACCTACACCATCACGGAAGGCTCGCCCATGAAGGACTACACGGGCCGGGTGGAGGTGACTCCCAAGGGAAGCGGCTGCACAGTCCGCTGGAGCGTTTCCTTCAAATCCCGGCTTCCCCTTGCCGGGCCGGTTCTTGTAAACGCCACAAGGCTTGGCTTTGCAAAGGGCTTGAAAAAGCTTTCAAAGCGCATGGCAGGCTGAAGCTGAACCGGCTTTGAAGCTTTTTGGACAAGCCGCCTTATTCAGGGCTTGCAAACAGCCTTGCCAGATGATATGGCGGGCCTGCACTTTTTTGCGCGGCCCGGCTTTTGGCGACAAGCTTTTCGCCACCCGGCCAAGCGCCAGATAAAAGGCCCCCGTAGCTCAGTGGATAGAGCAATGGATTCCTAATCCATGTGCCGCATGTTCGATTCATGCCGGGGGCACCATTAAAATCAAGGGGTTACAGGTTAAGGCCTGTAACCTCTTTTTGCTTTGGGCATCATATAGGTAGCACCAGAAAAAACTTTTCTCTCCCCAAAAAGGCCGGTTTAACCTTTTGGAGCGTGGGTCATGCAGAAGGAAAAGAGGGCAGCGGGTTTGGGCAGGCCCCAGCGGGTGCTGGTTTTTGAGCAGAACGGCTCCGGCCAAAAGAAGATAAGGGCTGTTGCCGAGGCGGGCAAAGGGCTTATAGAGCTTGTTGTTGTTGAGATTGCAAGCCCCTTGGCGCAGGTTCTTGACAGCAGCGCCGGTTACCTGCCAGCAGAAATCGAGGCGGATCTTGTGCTCAACTACCTTGTGCATCCCGACCTTGCTGCGGATTTAAGCGCCCTTTGCAATTGCCTTGAAATTCCGGTGGTGGCCCCATCCAAAAAGCATTCCGGGAAATTTGTCTTCTGCCCGCCCACCTGCTGCGGGCTTGCGGAAAACCCCCTTTTGGGCAATTACGGCAGGCTTTTTGGTGCGCCGCGGGTCAAAGTTATTGCTAAAGATGGAAAAATTGAAAAGGTGGAAGTGCTGCGGGCCGCCCCATGCGGGGCAACACAAAAGGCTGCCGACCTGATGAGGGGGGGTTTGGCTGCCGAGGCCCCCACCCGCTTTGGCCTTGCCACCCAGTTTGGTTGCATTGCAAACCCTGCCGGATGGGACCCCATTTACGGCAAATCACCCGTTCATTTTGCAGGCCATGTCCACTCAAAGGCCTTTGCCCGCGGCATGGAAGAAAATGCCACATAAGGGGGCTTGTTCCTTTGGCCGGGCCTTTTTCTTAAAAAAAGGAGAAACAGCGCCAAAAAAACTGCTCAATTTTCCTCCCTTTAAGGTATGAAAAATAAGTCCTTGAATAACAGAGCCTTTGAAGGCAATGCCTTTGGCTGGCTCGTCAAAAGTCTTGCGAGGCAAAAGGCCCAATTTGTTTTGCTGACAAGAGCCTGCCTGTTTTTGCTTGACAGCCAATGGCGCATCGTTTAGTTTTGCCCGTTAATGGTCCCGTGCAGGATAACCATGCCTTTTTGTTATCATATCAGGTTGTTGGAATTGAGGCAGAAAGGCTGGCCTTTTAAGGGCAGAGCCAGGAAGACAAGGGGGTTAAAAAATGTCGGCATTGTGGGGGCTTTTGAAGAAAAACAGGGATTCCATTGTCGCCATTTGGCGGGAGGCAACCCTGGACACCTATCCCACAGATGCTTCCAATTTTTTGAAAAAGAGCAAGGACCCTTTTCATAATCCGGTGGGAAAAAGGATAACCCAGGGCCTTGCAGAGGCCTTTGACATTCTGGCCGACCAGGGGGAGACAGCGCGGGTCACGCCTTTTTTGGATGATGTGATAAGAATGCGTGCGGTGCAGGATTTTTCTCCCTCACAGGCTATCGGCTTTATTTTTCTGCTCAAAGGCATTATCTGGGAGCAGATAAAAAAGGATGCTGAAAAACTTGCCGATTCGCCCGACTGGAGGGAGCTTGACGCAAAAATTGACGGCATGGCCCTTCTTGGCATGGACATTTACAACACCTGCAAGGAAAAGATTTATTCAATGCGGGTTCATGAGGTAAAAAACCAGTGCTACAACGCGCTTAAAAAGTCCAATCTCATTGTAGCCATTGAAGATATGCCCGATGATCAAGACGGCAGTTTACAGTAACGCAACAATAAAAAAAAGCATTTGCAAAGCGAGGGAGTCTGCATGAACTTCTGGGTATCATTAATTTCAGCGGGGGTCGTTGTAACGGTCCTTATCGCGATTGGAGCCCTGGGAGCTGTGCCTGCGCTGCAGGTGATATTCGGGGTCGCCGTGCCCATCCTGGCGGTTCTGATTTTTCTTGCGGGCATAATCTGGAGGGTGGTTCAATACGCCCGCAGGCCGGTTCCTTTTGCCATTCCAACAACCTGCGGCCAGCAGAAAACTCTTCCCTGGATAAAGCACAATCCGGTGGAATCGCCCAACTCCACGGCAGGAGTTGTGGCCCGGATGGCTCTTGAGATTCTCACCTTTCGGAGCCTTTTCCGCAACACGGCCATGAGCCTTGGAGAGGACGGCCCCAAAATCACCTATGGCTCCACCCAGTGGCTTTGGCTTGGGGCCATTGTTTTCCATTATGCCTTTCTCACGGTGGTTATAAGGCATATGCGCTTTTTCACCGAGCCTGTTTGGGGTCTTGTGCACCTTATCGAGACATTTGACGGCTTTCTGGAAGTGGGGCTTCCAGGCTTGATGCTTTCGGGCTTTGCCCTTCTGGCTGCTGGCGGATACCTTCTGCTCCGGCGGCTTGCCATCCCCCAGTTGCGCTACATAAGCCTTCCCAATGATTATTTTCCACTGTTCCTCATCCTGTCCATTGCAGCTTCGGGCATTTTGATGCGCTATTTTGTAAAGGTGGATATTGTTGCGGTAAAAGAGCTTGCCATGAACATCGCCAACTTCAAGTTCGCTGTTCCCGAAGGTATTGGCGTACTTTTCTGGATTCATCTTTTCCTGGTCTGCGTGCTGCTTGCTTATTTCCCATTTTCCAAGCTCATACACAGCGGCGGCGTTTTCTTCTCGCCCACCCGCAACATGGCCACCAACACGCGGGAATACCGGCACATAAACCCCTGGAATTATCCTGTAAAGATTCATACCTACGAGGCATACGAGGATGAGTTCCGGGAGAAGATGGTGGAAGCGGGCCTGCCCGTGGACAAGCCCCTGGACGAGGAAGCAACAGCCCAATAAGCGCCGAACAATCTTCAATAATGAGGTGCAGATATGTCTGACGAAGTCCCCAAGACTCAAGACCTTATAAAAAGCATAATCGCAAACAAAACGCCCGTGGCAAGCTGGATGGACACGCCTGCCGTGATCCGGCCCGGAATGTACTGCTATTCCGCCAAGGCCAAGCCCCTAAACATTGTGGGAATGCCCCACGGCAGGGAGTGGACGCCGGATGCAGATGACTGGAGCCTTCCCGAAAACTGGATGGAGATATTAAGCGAAGGCCTGCGCGACCGGCTGGACCGCTTCCGCTCCCTCAAGGTTTTCATGGACATCTGCGTGCGCTGCGGCGCCTGCGCAGACAAATGCCATTACTTCATCGGCACGGGCGACCCCAAGAACATGCCTGTTCTGCGGGCCGAGCTTCTTCGCTCGGTTTACCGCAAGGAATACACTGTTGCAGGCAAAATTCTGGGCAAGCTTGTAGGCGCAAGGCCCATGACCGCTGAAGTATTAAAGGAATGGTGGTACTACCTTTTTCAATGCTCCGAGTGCCGCCGGTGCAGCGTTTTCTGCCCCTACGGCATTGATACTGCGGAGATCACCATCCTGGGCCGCGAGCTTCTTAACCTGCTTGGCCTTAACATTGACTGGATCGCCACGCCGGTTTCCAACTGCTACCGCACCGGCAATCACCTTGGCATTCAGCCCCACGCCTTCAAGGACATGATAGAATTTTTCGTGGACGACATCGAGGAAATCACCGGCGTCCGCGTCAATCCGTCATTCAACCGCAAGGGCGCGGAAATCCTTTTCATCACCCCTTCGGGCGATGTTTTTGCAGATCCTGGCACCTACACGGCAATGGGATATCTCATACTCTTCCATTACCTGGAAAGCATGGGCCTGGACATCACCTGGAGCACCTATGCTTCCGAGGGCGGCAACTTCGGCCTTTTCACATCCCACGAGATGATGAAGCGCCTGAATGCCAAGATGTACGCCGAAGCCAAGCGCCTTGGAGTGAAGTGGATACTCGGCGGCGAGTGCGGCCACATGTGGCGCGTCATCCAGCAGTACATGGGCACCATGAACGGCCCTGCGGATTTCCTGGAGACCCCGGTTTCGCCCCTTACGGGCACCAAGTTCCAGAACGCTGCCAGCACCAAGATGGTCCACATAACCGAGTTCACGGCAGACCTTATCAAGCACAACAAGCTTAAGATGGACACCAGCAGGAACGACAACCTGAAAGTCACATTCCACGATTCCTGCAACCCGGCCCGCGCCATGGGCCTTTTTGAAGAGCCGCGCTATGTCATCAAAAATGTCTGCAAGAATTTTTATGAGATGCCTGAAAGCACAATAAAGGAGCAGACCTTCTGTTGCGGTTCGGGTTCGGGCCTCAATGCGGGTGAGAACTTGGAGCTGCGTATGCGCGGCGGCCTGCCGCGAGCCAATGCCGTGAAATATGTTCACGAAAAGCACGGGGTCAATATGCTGGCCACCATCTGCGCCATTGACCGCGCCGCCCTTCCGCCTCTCATGGATTACTGGGTGCCGGGTGTTTCAGTTACCGGCGTGCACGAGCTTGTGGGCAATGCCCTTATTCTTCCCGGCGAAAAGCAAAGGGAAACAGACCTGCGGGGCGAGCCTCTGCCCGGGATGGAGGATGAATAAGCATGTACGATAAAGGCAAAGTCATCACCGGAATTGTTCTCTTTGTCATTGTTTTCACTTTCCCGTTCTGGATCAATGTGGGAAAGGCAAACATAGCGCCGGAGCCCAAAATCAACCCGGAAGTGGCGGGCAAGGTCTGCGTGGAGGATAAAGCCTTCATGAAGGCCAACCACATGCAGCTTTTGGACGAGTGGCGCGATTCTGTTGTGCGGGACGGCAACCGCACTTACATGGGAGGCACCGGCCGCTATGAGATGAGCCTTACCAATTCCTGCATGGGGTGCCACAACAACAAGGCCCAGTTCTGCGATTCATGCCATAACTATGTAAGCCTGACGCCTAACTGCTGGAATTGTCATATCGAGTCCAAGGAGAATACGAATGGATAGCGCCAGAAGAAATTTCCTTAAAATCGCCGGACTGGCGGCTGCCGGCCTGACCCTGAAACCAGCAGGGAATGCACTGGGCATGGGCGTTATTGTACCGGAGCCAGAAGGCGCTGCCGGATTCGACAATGCCCTTTCTGCAAAGCGCTGGGCAATGGTTGTGGATACCCGCAAGTTCACCGCCCAGGCCCGCAAGGCAGCCGTTGCAGCCTGCAACAAGGCCCACAATGTGCCGGACATAAAAAACTCCAAGCACGCCATAAAATGGCTGTGGGAAGCCAACTTCAAGAATGCCTTTCCTGAAATGGCCGGCCCCCATGTGCCCCCCCAGGTGGAGCGCGAGCCAATGCTTGTGCTCTGCAACCATTGCGACAGCCCGCCCTGCGTGCGCGTGTGCCCCACAAAGGCAACCTTCAAGCGTGCGGACGGCATTGTGGTTATGGACTTCCACCGCTGCATCGGCTGCCGCTACTGCATGGCTGCCTGCCCTTACGGCTCGCGGAGCTTCAACTATGTGGACCCCAGGCAGCACCTGGGGCAGACAAATGTTGATTTCCCCACCCGCACCAAGGGTGTTGTGGAAAAATGCAATTTCTGTGCGGAACGCCTTGCCCGCGGTCAAAAGCCTGCCTGTGTGGAGGCCTGCCGCAACAATGAGCTGATTTTCGGAGACCTGGCAGATCCCAATTCATCCGTAAATCAGGCCTTGAGACAGAATTTTACACTTGTACGCAAGCCGGAACTGGGCACCCAGCCCCAGGTTTACTACATCATATAAGAAGAGGTGGATATGCTTGAAAAGGCATTGCAAGGAAGCAAAATTTACTGGGCCTGGGTAGCGGCGCTTCTTGGCCTTATCGGGATAGGGTTTTTCACTTACCTGTACCAGTACAGCCAGGGCCTTGGCGTCACCGGGTTGAGCCGCGATGTTTCCTGGGGCTTTTACATTGCCCAGCTCACCTACCTTGTGGGTGTGGCCGCCTCCGGAGTCATGCTGGTTCTTCCCTACTACCTGCACGACCACAAAACCTTTGGCAAACTCACCATTTTGGGCGAGTTCATGGCCGTGTCCGCTGTTTTAATGTGCATGATGTTTGTGCTTGTGGACCTTGGTCAGCCCAAACGGATGTTGAATGTCATCCTTTTCCCCACGCCAAACTCCATTCTTTTTTGGGATATGTTTGTGCTTTCAGGATACCTGGGCCTTAACATAGTCATCGGATGGATGGTTCTGCATTCGGAGAACAAGCGCGGGGAACTGCCAAAATGGGTGAAGATTCTCATCTACATATCCATTCCCTGGGCAATTTCCATCCACACGGTCACGGCATTTCTGTATTCAGGCCTTCCGGGCAGGCATTTGTGGCTCACCGCCATTCTTGCGCCCCGATTTCTTGCGTCAGCTTTTGCCGCGGGGCCTGCAATTCTGCTGCTCATAATGTTTGTCATGCGCAAGGCGGCCAATTTCCATGTGCCCGATAAAGCAGTGAACACGCTTTCAATCATCATCACCTATGCCATGATTTTGAATGTGTTCTTCCTGCTTCTGGAAATGTTCACCGCATTTTACAGCAACATTCCAGGACACATCCATGCCTTTGAGTACATGTTTGTCGGTTCCCACGGCAAATGGGCAATGGTGCCCTGGATGTGGGCCTCCGTGCTTCTTGGGGTTTTCTCCCTTGTGCTTCTCATTGTTCCCAAGTGGCGCAAAAACCCCAAGACCCTCGTTGCGGCCCTTATCACCCTGGTTGCAAGCACATGGATAGAAAAGGGCATGGCTCTTGTGGTGGTGGGATTTATTCCCAACCCGCTGGATCAGTACACGGAATATGCTCCCACCCTGCCGGAGCTTGTCATCAGCGCTGGCGTTTACGCTGTGGGGCTTCTGGTATTGACCCTGCTCTTTAAAATCGCCCTTGGCGTGCGTGCGGAAGCAGCAAACGCATAGGGTTTTAAGTCTCATTTGAAATAATGCCGGGGCGCATCCTTTTGGTGGTGCGTCCCGGTTTTGTTTTATGGCTGGGGCGGCTCCTTTATTTTTTCCTGTCAACAAGCTGTGCATAAGGATACAATGCTTAAAAAAACGGCAACGATTCGTAGTATTTTTGTGATAGCGCTTTGTTAAGGTTTTAAGGCTATGACCCAAAACAGGGAAAAATCTGCCTGGTATCTGGCAATGCCTGCCCCTCTGCTGGCAGGTATGATTGCCTGCCAGGCAATGGCAGCCATCTGGGTGGGCCTGGAAAACCGCAGGCTGCACGACACCTGCCTTGATCTGCTCGCCTACGGATGGCAGGCCGTGCCCAATGCAGTTGTGCTGCCTGGGCTTCTGAACATTTCCAGTGCCTTTAACGGCGGCCTGTTCTACACATTCACGGTGGGCGCAGGCCTTGCCATGCTGTTTTTTCTGGCCGGGCGGCTTCTGTTTTTTGTTGCAGGCGCAGGCCGCGCCCCTTTAATAGCCCTTGCGGCAGCGGCCCTTGCCTTGCTCATTTTCATAAACCGGGCTGGTTTTGTATTCTTTCCAAGCCTCATGGCCCTTTTGTGCTGCCTTGCAGTCATTGTGCTCACCCGCGAGCAGGCCCGCAGGTCGCCCGGCAAGCGCCCAAAACTTCTGGCCGTGCTCTTTGTTGCTCCAATAATTGTGCTTGCTGCAAGCTGGGCCTTTGTTTTTTCTTCCGATCTTTTTGATCACCTGCGCGATGACCTGCTGCTCAAAAGCCGCGCAGGGATTTTTGTAAACGATTTTTACTATTCCCACACCCTTTCTGCGGCAAATTGCTTTAAAAGCCTTAAGCAAAAAAAAATTGTCCCGGTTTTTCTTGAAGGTTTTGAAAAAGAAGACGCCCTCCGTCTGGAGCGCAGCCTTGCCCGGTACGACTGGCTTGCTGTAACCCAAAAGCATCTGGCTGCCTGCGTTATCCAAAAGGACAATGGGCGGATTTTAATGGTTCAGGCGGGCAGCACAAAGGTGGAGGCGGATTTTCAAAAGCTCCTGTTTGCTCCGGGCGAATATCTTGCCCTGTTTTCCCAAAAAACCGACAAGCACGCGCCCTTTCGGCGGGTCATCTATTTCTGCCTGCTTTTTGGGTTCCCTCTGGCCCTTTACACGCTTTTTTTCGGCCTTGTGAAGGGGCTTTCCGGTTTATGGGCCGGGCCTGCAACTTCTTATGCTGTTGCAGCTCTTTGCTGCACGGCTTTTGGACTTGCGGCCCTGTTGCCCATGCTTGCGGCGGATCGCAACTACAAGCAGGAAGGGCAATCCACCCAAAGCCTTTTGGAGTCAGAGGAGGCTTCCCTCCGTGTGGCCGGTTTGCGCCGGGCCTTTGCCCAGGGGCAGGACCTGTGCGGCCTTGCTCCATACAGGGGCCTGGAAGAGCCTCTGACCCTGGTGGAAAAAAGGTGGCTTGCCATGACCCTTGCCCATGCAAAATGCCCCCAGGCCAGCAAAGATCTGCTGGCGCTTTTGGGCGATGAGCAGCCCAATGTGCGCTCCCTGGCTGTGTATGCCCTTGCAATGAAGGGGGATTTTAAGTCCCTTGACCGTGTTCTGGAAATGATAAAGAGCGATGACCACTGGTATGCCCAGGAGTACGCATACAACGCAGCGCGGGGTTTGGGATGGACAAACCAAAGACAGTAGGCATAAAGGCCCTTGCAGCAGGTGCGGCCTGGGTGATGGCTTTAGAGCTTTGCGCAAGCCTGCTTGCCCCCCAGAAGGGCCTTGCCGGGCTGTGGGCGCTTGCCGGGCTGCGCGTGTTGCAGGCCGGGGGGCTGGTGGCTGGCTTTCTGATTTTTTATCAAGGCCTTGAAGCTCTTTTTCTTGCTCCGGGACAGCTTAAAAGGGGCCTTTGGCGGGGATTTTTGTGGGGGCTTGGCTTTGGCGGAATTTGTGCGCTTGCAGGCATTGCGCTCCACGCAAATGGCATAAACCCAATTGCTCTTGTTGCCGGAAGCTTTAAAAACCAGTCCCATGCCTATGTCTTTTCCTACATTCTTGTTGGCTCCCTTGTGGCAGGCATCAGCGAGGAAATCTTCTTCCGGGGGCTTATTCAGGGATATTTTCTGCGCTTTGGGGCAGTCATTTCCATTGTTGCCTCCACTGCAATTTTTGCAGCAGTTCACTGGCGGTCAGGGGTCATCCCTGTTTTTCAGATAATCGGGGGCCTGCTTTTTTCCTGCGCCTTTGCACGGGAAAAAAACCTTTATGCACCCATTGTGCTTCATGTTGGGGGCAATTTTACCCTGTTTGCCCTTTCTGTCTGGGGGCAAAACCTGCTCCTATGAGCCTTTTCTAGTTGGCCGCCTGCCTTGCGCTCCTGCTATTTTGCCGGCATAGCACGGCGGCCTTAAAATTCTTGCCTAAAGGGCGGAAAAACTCTATTGGAAAATGCGGTTGGTTAAAAAAAAGGCCCCTAAAAACGGCCCGGCAGGAGACAAGGCAATGTTAAGAAAAGCCACAGTGGCGGATGTTAAGCACATCCATTCGATTTTGGCGCTTTTTGCAGCCCGCGGAGAGCTGTTAAGCCGCCCCCTTTCCGAAATATATGATCATCTGCGGGACTACACGGTTTACGGAGACAAGGAATCCGGGGAGCTTATAGGCTGCTGCGCGCTCACCATCTGCTGGGAGGACCTTGCAGAAATCCGCTCTTTAGCCGTTTTGCCAGAGCTATGGAAGCAGGGCATAGGCTCGGCCCTTTTGGATTACGCCCTGGATGAGGCCCGCCATTTTCGCATCAAGCGGGTTTTCACCCTCACTTACAGACCCGGTTTTTTTGCAAAGCACGGTTTTGCGGTGATTGATAAAAACGAACTGCCCCAGAAAATCTGGGCAGACTGCCTAAAGTGCGTGAAGTTCCCGGACTGCGACGAAGTGGCCATGATGCTGGAGATATGAAAACCCGGCTCCGGCAGGATTACGAATAAATGACATTGTAGGGCAGGGGGCGGAACTTTGTGACGCCTGGCTTTGGCACAATGTGCTGGGCCTCCACGGAAAGCCAGTTGAGATCCGGGTTCAGCTCGCGGATTTTGCTGTCTTCCGGGCTGCGGGCTTGGCTTGTGCGTGTGTAGGTAGCCCGGAAAATGACTGCCCCCCGGTTTCTGCCCCGCCAGAAAACAAAGTTTTTCATGAAGGTGGCAAGCCCCATTTCATGGGATTCCGCTATTGCGAGCATTTCCTTTTTATCAAGAAGCATGACAATGGATTTGGAAACATCCCTTTCGCTTATTCTAAAAAGGGTTCGCGACTCGGAGCTGCCCACATAGATTGTGGAAATTGAAGGCAGCCTTCGCAGATACTGGGACGCCACAATGGCTGCCGTGCGCCGCCCGCCGGACATGACCGGCATTCCGTAATACTCGAAAAACTTTTTCTGCATGTTTTCCGCGTATTCATCCCCCCGCTCGTAAAGGTCTTTGGAGATGTAGCGCAGATAGCGGCCAAGGTCCTCGGCAGCATCTGCTATGGGCCAGTCCACCCGCACATGAAAATGGGTGAGCTGATAGCGGTTTCGCGCCTTTGTGGAGGGGTCTCTCTGGATGAGCAGGGCATAGTCAACCCGCATCAGCTCTTCCATGAAGTCCACAAAGCGGATGTCTTCAAGATTTCTTATGTTGCGCTCAAGGGTTTCGGACAGATGGATTGTGCTGGTGTTCAGCAGGTTCTTCTTGGTGGTCTTGTTGGAGTCGAAAAAACGCAGGTACTTCTTGTGCATGGGCGCAATGGTGTCCTCAAGAAAAATCACCAGAAAGGAATTCTGGGACTCATATTCCTGCTGGGGAATGCGCGCGCGGGGCTTTAGCTCTCTCTTCTCCACAAAGGGGTAGTCCTGCCCGGAATCCACAAAGTTGCCAAAGGAGCGGATGAGTCCATAAGTTGTCATGTACTCATCAAGCTGGTCCCGGAGAACTTCGTAGATGGAGCGCCGGAGCTTGTTCTGCCTGCTCAGCTCCTCGCGGTATCTCCAATGTGCGGGCAAGGGTTTTAACCTCCTTTTTTATGGGGCGGCCTTATTGGGGCCGCCCGCTTTGTTTTTTAGTGTTCACACTGCGCCAACTCCCTACACAAGGCCTGTGCGATGGGCTGCTTCCTGAAGTGCCACCACAGCAGGCAGGCTTTTGCCTTCCATGAGTGCAAGAAAGGCCCCGCCGCCTGTGGATATGTAGGTTATGCGGTGGCTTTCGCCTGCCTTGTGAATGGCAACATCCGTGTCGCCTCCGCCCACTATGGTAAGGGCGTATGAATTGGCCACATAATTGACCATTGCCATTGTGCCCCGCGAAAAGGCATCCATCTCGAACACACCCATGGGGCCGTTCCAGATGATTGTCCGCGCGCTGGCCAGCACTTCGGAATAAAGAAGAGCCGTTGCAGGGCCTATGTCCATTATCATCCAGTCGGGCGGCACTTCGCGGATTGGCACAATCTTGGACTGGGCATCCGGGTCAAAACGATCCGCCACAACCGCATCAACCGGAATATAAAAGGCCTTTCCGCTCATGGAGGCCTTTTTCATCAGCGAGCGGGCCTCCCAAAGCAGCTCGTTTTCAACCATTGATTGGCCCACATCGTAATCCACGCTTTTAAGAAAGGTGCTTGCCATTGCGCCGCCCACAACAAACTTATCCACCTGCTTTAGCATGTTCTCAAAAGCGCCCAGCTTGCTGGAAACCTTGGCCCCGCCGATAATGGCCACCAGGGGCCGGGCCGGGTTTTCCAGCGCCCTTTCAAAGTAGTTCAGCTCGCTCTTTAAAAGAAAACCTGCAACAGACACAGGGGCATATTTTGTTATGGCCACAACCGAGGCGTTTTCCCGGTGCGCCACGGCAAAGGCATTGTTCACATAAACATCGCACAGCTTGGCAAGCTGCTGGGCGAATTCATCATCGTTTTTTGTCTCCCCAGGGTAAAAACGCAGGTTCTCCAGCAGCACAACATCGCCGGGGTTCATCTGGGCCACTATCTTTTCAACATCTTCCCCAATGCAGTCAGGAACAAACTGCACATCCTTTTTTAAAAGGCGGCTAAATCGTTTGGCCACGGGCTTTAGCGAGAGCTTTTCCACATGCTTTCCGCCGGGCCTGCCCATGTGCGAGGCAATAATGACCCTGGCGTTTTCATCCAGAGCGTAGTTGATGGCAGGCAAAACCGCGCGGATGCGGGTGTCATCGGTTATGTTGAGGTTTGCGTCCAGGGGGACATTAACATCAACCCTCATCAAAACCCGTTTTTGCGCAATGTCCACATCTTTTAGGGTAAGAAGATTATTCTGGGCCATGTTGAAAATGCCTTTTTTTAAAAACCGGCTCGCTTAATCCGGTGCTGTTCGTGAAGTCAGCAGGGCATGATTTTGTTTGGCCGGTTTTTTGCGGCTTGAACCTGCCTGCCAAACAGACCCTTTATGCTGACCGCGCTGTTTTGCGGTTGATTGCAGATGGACACTTCCCTGTTTTAAAAGCATGAAACAGTAAGAGATTGCAAGTCAATATGCCGGTTATCCGCCTCAAGGGGAGGGCGTTTTGGGACGGTTACCGCTGCTTTTTTTCTTTTTCCAGGGTGCGGAAATAATGCTTGCGGGCTGACCAGCGCCGTAAAAAGCCGCTGCTGCCTTCCTCCTGCTCAATGCGCTCAAACCTTATCCGCGCTGCGCCGCCGTTTACAAGGGCTTTTCGCAGGCAGTCGGTTTTGTGGTTGCAGGCCAAGCACAAATCCGGTGTTTGGCGCAGGCCGTCATCCCCAAGGGGAAAAACCTTTTTCAAATCGCCGAAGCACTCCGGCAGGCTGTTTTCCGGCACATCCATGATAACAGACAACACGCTAAAACCATTTGTTTTTATCATGCCCCTTTTTGCCGGAATGTTTATCTGCGGGCTTTTGGGGGCCAGCTTGTTTTATGCCAGAAGGCTATTACCATGTTTACAAATTTTTAACAATAGCTTACACAAAGGCCTCATAAGTTGCACAGCCCAAATCCGGTACAATCCGGCAAAAATCAAATTATGTTTGTCCATAAAAAACAGGCCTGCGGCAAAAAAATGAATCCAAAATTACCAAAAACCATTGCAGATTTTCATGTGCATCTTTTTCCGGACAGGATGTTTGAGGCAATATGGAAGGCCTTTGTCAAAGATTACGGCTGGAAGGTCATCCACGAGCTTTACTGGCCTGATTGCTTGACCTATCTGCGAAAAAAGGGTGTCGGCCCCATAGTCTATTCCAACTATGCACACAAGCCCGGAGTTGCCGGGGCTTTAAACGAGTTCAACCTTCAAGTCCTTGAAAACTCCAGCGAGGTTTACTGCTTTGCGGCCATGCACCCGGCAGATGAGGATGCCCTTGCCAATTGCCGGGACCTTTTTTCCCATCCTAAAATCATGGGGGTCAAGCTTCAGCTCCTTGTGCAGAAATTCTTTCCCCACGACAAGCGCCTTTACCCTTTGTTTGATCTGGTTATGGAAAAGAACAAGAGGATTCTGTTTCATGTGGGAACAGGCCCGGTGGGCAACCCCTTTGTTGGTTTTGAGCATTTTTCCAGGCTCATGGCAGATATCCCCGATTTGCCTGTGAATGTGGCCCACATGGGAGGGCTGGAGTACAAGGCCTTTTACTCGCTCTTTGACCGCTGCCCCAACCTTTACATGGATACAAGCTTTTCATTTCTGCCAGGGCTTTGCTGCGATCTATCCTCTGACGAGCTTTACGCAAAAAAGGACAGGATTGTTTACGGGTCCGACTTTCCCAATCTTATAATCCCTCGCAAAAGCGAAATCGAAAACCTTCTGGCCTTAAACCTGCCTGATGACTTTTATGAGGCGGTTTTTTTGGAAAATGCAAAAAGGCTTATTGCAGAGCATTGCAGCGGATGATTTTTGCCTTTTCCCGCACAAAAAACCTTACCGGCGTTGACCCGGCTGGCCTTACAATGCTAATAACCCATCTCCTTTTATCTGAATTTTTTGTGAGGCTCTTTTATGGAAATAGTTGAAGCCATTGCCAGCAACCTTGCCCTGCCCATCTCTGGAGTATCTGCCGTTGTAAAGCTCATTGAGGATGACGCAACCATTCCCTTTATTGCCCGATACCGCAAGGAGGCCACCGGCAGCCTTGACGAGGTGGCTGTCACCGCCATCCGGGATGAGCTTGGGCGTCTAAAGGCTTTGGAGGAGCGGCGGCTTGTCATTTTGAACTCGCTTGAAAAAAACGGGCATTTGACCCCGGAGCTTGAGGCAAGGGTCTTGCAGGCGGCAACCTTATCTGCCCTGGAGGACATCTACCTGCCATTTAAGCCCAAGCGCCGCACAAGGGCAATGATAGCCCGCGAAAAGGGCCTTGAGCCGCTTGCGGATTTGATTTTTGAGCAGACGGGCCGCGACCCTGAAAAGGAGGCGCAGGCCTTTGTGGATGATGAAAAGGGCGTTGCAGATATCCGCCAGGCCCTTGCCGGGGCAAGGGATATACTGGCCGAGCGCATTGCCGAGGATGCAGATGCGCGGGCCGAACTGCGCGATTTCTTTTTTGAGACGACCCTCTTCAAAACCGCGGTAATTGAGGGAAAAGAGCAAGAGGGGGCCAAGTTTGCAGACTATTTCGACTGGGTGGAGCCAATTTTTGTCTGCCCCTCTCACAGGGTGCTGGCCATGCGCCGGGGAGAAAAGGAAGGCATTCTGGATCTTGCCGTGCAGGCGCACGATGAGGAAAACATTGCCCTGTTGAACCGGCATTTTGTGAAAGGCCAGGGGCCTGACAGCCAGCAGGTGCGCCAAGCTTTGGAGGACGCATACAACAGGCTGTTGTTCAGGGCAATGGAAACCGAGGTTCGCCTTGCCAGCAAAAACCAGGCGGATATTGAGGCAGTGAGGGTCTTTGCCAACAATCTGCGTCATCTTCTGCTTGCTCCCCCCCTTGGCCAGAAAAGGGTTCTTGCCATAGATCCGGGCCTTCGCACAGGCTGCAAAACCGTTGTTCTGGATGCCCAGGGCAATCTGCTGCTTCATGATGTTCTCTGGCCCCATTCCTCCCAGTCTGCGCGGGAGCAGTCTGCCCAAAGGTTAAAGGCCCTGGTCAAGGATTATGGGGTTGAGTCCATTGCCGTGGGCAACGGCACTGCTGGCCGCGAGACAGAGGCCTTTGTGCGACAGGCGCTTCAAAACAGCGGGCCGCCGGTTTTTCTGGTGGATGAGTCCGGTGCATCTGTCTATTCTGCCAGCGAAATAGCAAGAAGCGAGCTGCCGGAATATGATCTCACCGTGCGCGGGGCTGTTTCCATAGGCAGAAGGCTCATGGACCCCCTGGCAGAGCTGGTCAAAATAGACCCCAAGTCCATTGGTGTTGGCCAGTACCAGCACGATGTGGATCAGGGCCTTTTGAAAAACTCTTTGGATGACACGGTTATAAGCTGCGTTAATGCTGTTGGTGTGGATGTGAACACGGCAAGCCCCAGGCTTTTGCAGTATGTTTCCGGGTTAAGCCAGAGCCTTTCGGAAAACATAGTTGAAAAAAGAAAAACAGACGGCCCCTTTGCCAGCCGCGAGCAGTTGAAGAAAGTACCCAGGCTTGGCCCCAAAACCTTTGAGCAGGCAGCAGGCTTTTTGCGGATAAGTAACGGAGAAAACCCCCTGGATGCCTCTGCCGTGCACCCGGAGCGCTACCCTGTGGTGGAGAAAATGGCAGCAGATGCAGGCTGCACGGTGAGCGATCTTATGAGCAATTCCTCCCTTCGCAGCCGCATAGACCTGCAAAAATATGTTTCCGGCGATCTGGGCCTGCCAACCCTCACAGATATAATGGCAGAGCTTGAAAAGCCGGGCCGCGACCCGAGGCCGCTTCTGGAGGTCTTTTCCTTTCGTCAGGACATTCACGAAATGGCGGATCTTAAAGAGGACATGGAGCTTCCGGGAATAGTGACAAATGTTACGGCATTCGGCGCATTTGTGGATGTTGGCATTCACCAGGACGGCCTTGTGCATGTAAGCGAAATGGCAGAGCGATTCGTCAAGGACCCCACCGAAATTGTGCAGGTGGGCAAAAAGGTCAAGGTAAGGGTTTTATTTGTTGATATCGAAAGGGGCCGCATTGCCCTTTCTTTACGCAGAAAAAGCAGCCAGGAGGCAAAGGAGCGGCCGGAAAAAAAACCACCCCCCCAACAACAGTCGTCAAAAAGCGGCAAGCCAAACTTCCGCACAAAAAAAACCGGCCAGCCAGACACAAAAAAGCCTGCCAACTCAAACACAAAAACCCAGGAACAAAAACCATTCAACAACCCTTTTGCAGCCCTGGGGGGGGATTTGAAGAAGGCCAAAAGCGGCAAGGGGGGAAAATAGGGGCGGCCCCAGAAAGTCGTGGGCTGCGTTACGCTCGTTGTGCAGGGGACTTGATGTACTTACAGTACACCTAAAGCCCCTGCCCAACTCGCGCGCCTTGCCCACAACTTTCTGGAACCGCCCTGTATGTTGAAGGGCGCTCCCAGGAAAACGATAGCTGCGTTGCGCTTCGCATCGGAATTTCGGTCACATACACAACAGTATGCTCCCTCATTCCTCACTCGCGCGCCTTGCTCTCCTTTCCCTGGAACCTCCCTGTGCTCTTGTGGGGGAAGGGGAAAAAGAAAAACGCGGGTGCTACTGACAGCCCAGGCGGTGAAGGGGTGGGTGGCCGGGGTGGCCCGGGGAACTTGTTACCCGGGCGCGATAGCGCAATAGGTTCTGGAAACATTCCCAGGTTTGCGGCGCATAGCTTATTGAATTTTAGGTGGAAACCTATTGTCCTTCGGACGGAAATCCCCCCAGGCCGTCATTCCCGCGCAGGCGGGAATCCACTATAAAATAGGGCTTTTACCCTTATTGGAAAAGGCCCTTGCCCTATTGAAACAGAGCCAAAGCCTTCAACAAAAGCCCTGCATGGATTCCGGCACACAGCGAAAAACCTTCGTCTGCCACATGGGGCCTTAAATGACGGACACCTGCTCCGTTGCTTGTGGCTCGGCATTAAAAATTCGCGAACACCTTTCAAAATTTTCTTGTGTGAATACTGCCCGTATGCTAACAAATACTCATAAAAGATAAGCAGCTTATTTCTGAAATCAGGCATGGAAAAGATTCATGGTTGCGGGTTCCGGCTAAAACAGGCCCGTTTTCCCTGATTAACATTGGGTGGCCCGGGGAACTTGTTATCCGGGCGCGATAGCGCAATAGGGCTGGGATACGGATGGTTGGAGGTACGGTGTTTGGGGTTGTGCCATGCGAAGGAGGGTTTTTGACGATGGGAGCTTTGGGCATTTTGTGACCTTCTCCTGTTATGGTCGGGCTCGGTTGCTGGATGACGACCGGGCCAAGGGAATTGTGGTTCATTATTTGAGCAGGCAGTTGAATAACCAGGCAGGAAGCTTGGCAGGATTTGTGGTGATGCCGGATCATGTGCATGCCTTGGTCCGGTTTTCGAAAGAGGGGATGTTGAGTGTCTTCATGGGCCAATGGAAGAGGCGGTCTTCCATTGGATTGAAGGAGCATCTCCGGCGATGCTTGAAGGGGTATGGGGCAAAGCTCGATTCGGGAGCGCCTATTTGGCAGGCCAGGTATTATTCCTTTGAGGTCTTCTCCCAAAGCAAGGCGCGGGAGAAACTGGAGTACATGCACAACAATCCGGTCAAGGCAGGGCTTGTGAGGCATCCGGAGGACTGGAAATTTAGCTCGGCACCATGGTATCTGTCGCGAATACCGGTAGGAGTGCCCATTGAGCCTTTGATTTGAAGGGGGCCGGGAGGAAGACCTATTGTGCTTCGCACGGAGCATAACTTATTGAATTTTAGGCGAAGACCTATTGTGCTTCGCACCCCGGCAACGAGTTGCCGGGGCCACCCATACCGGAGCTGCCGGTGGCACCCGGGAAAGACGCATTTGTCGTAGGCAATTACCTACACAATGTAGGACGAAAGGTCATCAGCAATGGAGAAACTATTCAAGGATGAAGAGGGAAAACCGAAGCTTCGAGAAGCTTATTGTGCCTTTACAGATGTTTTGGGCTTCAAGGAGATGATCAAGAAGTCTTCCAAAAACAATGCAGATAAAAAGCTATTTGATACATTTTTTACTACAATAAATGATGAATTAAAATTTATGGAAGGTCCTAAAGATGTTTCTTATAGCCATACTGAATTATACCTTATTAAGTCATTTACCGATAATGTTATAATAGGTTATCCGATTACATCTGGAGATGGCGAATCTGAATGGGGGTTATTATCAGAAATTATTTCAGTTTTTCAACTAAACATGGCTGTTAAAGGTTTCTTTTTACGTGGAGGTATTTCTTTTGGCCTCCTTTATATGGATCATAATATTGTCTATGGCCCTGCTTTGATTGAGGCTTATGAGCTTGAGAGTGAGGACGCTGATGATCCGAGAATAATATTATCCCCAAAATGTAAATGTCTTCTCAAAAATCACTTACGCTATTATGCTAAACCAGATTTTGCTCCTCATACTAAAGTACTCTTAAGTGCTCGTGATGGTCATGCTTTTATCAATTATTTAGATCAATTACTAGATCCAGGATGCGATGGTTACTGTTTAAATTTTGAAAAATTAATGCTCCATAAAAAGCAATTGGAAGAAAAATTAATAGAATTTCGTAAGAATAATAAAATTTGGCAAAAATATAGATCGCTCTCAAGCTACCACAACCATTTTTGTAATTTGCATTCCGAGAAGCATAAAATTTCTAAAAATTATTTTGTCGATAACATTGAAGACCAATACTTTGATTTTTCGTCTCAAGACGATTCAGGTTCAGGCAATATAAATAAGCAGTAAAATTTATAATTTGTCGGCCAAACTGGTGCTACTGACAACCCAGGTGGCTAAAGCCTGGGGTGCCGGGTGCCACTGACAGCCCGGGTGGTGAAGGGGTGGGTGGCCCGGGGAACTTGTTACCCGGGCGCGGAGCGCAATAGGTTCTGGAAACACTCCCAGATTTGCGGCGCATAGCTTTTTGAATTTTAGGTGAAGACCTATTGTGCTTCGCACCCCGGCAACGAGTTGCCGGGGCCACCCATGCCGGAGCTGCCGGTGGCATCCGGCGGTGGCACCCGGGTACTATAATTGATAAATATTGATGAATAACAGCAAAACGGCATAGGATTTATTGGAGAAATGAGGATAGAGTATGATAGATTCTTTAGTGATCAATTCTAAATCAGCATTAATTTCAGCTATTGAGATTCATAATAAGCCTATTTTCCCTTATAGATATGAGGTTGTTTGTATCCTTGTAATAAATGCATGGGAACTTCTTTTCAAGGCATATCTACTAAAAAATCATCCTGAAATCAAAGTAATGAGAGATGATGGAACAACAAAACCCTTTGAAGAGTGTCTGGAAAGTGTCAGAAGCAGTATTGGTAAACCCTTTTTTGCAACCGCAGAAAATGTTAGTAAAATATACGAATATCGTTGTAACAGTATTCATTTTTATCAAGACAATATAGATATTTTGATCTTCTCTCTTACTTCAATGTCTGTGGCCTTTTACAGTGATTTTATTTTAAGTCATTTCGGTATCGATTTAGCAGATGAAACTAACCTTAATTTGCTTCCTATTGGTTTCAAAAAGCCAATTTCGCCAATTATATTTTTATCAAATCACTCTGCTTCTGAAAGCTCTTCTGAAGCAGTGAAGCAATTTATCAAAAGTATCATTATATCAACAGACTTGCTAATTGAGAACGGAATAGAAGAAGCCATTTTAGTTGAATACCAAATGTCATTAATCAATGAGAATAGAATCAAAAATGCTGATCTAAAGGCTGCGATTACCCAGGATAAATCACAGGCAAGTGGAACATTGACAGTAACGACTCCCCTTCCAGACAAGCTACAAATAACTGAAGATGGGACAGCTAAAAAAATAAGAATACAAGAAGAAAGCTTATTTGGCAAGGTATATACTGAGACTTACGACGATGTATGTAAAACCTGCAAAGAAATGTTTAGTGATTTTCTGATCAATCAAAAATTTTGGAATATTTTGCGTGACATAAAAAATAATCCAAATTTTCATCGGAAACGTGTTCTTGATATAAGTAAACCCGATAGTGCAGGAAAAGATTATTATACAAAGGCTGTTTATGACGAAATGTCAAAGCATTATACAAAGGAATAAATCAATATGTAATGATATTAGGCATTGAATGTACAGTAACAGCATTCACCTGACACATCCTTCCCTGGGCGGGCTTCTATCCCAACAAATCTGGATTCCCGCTTTCGCGGGGATGACGGCCTGGGGCGGCTGCCAAGTGTGAGCCATATAACAGATTAAATTATTTAAAGTTTTTTGGAAAGGGGTGCGGGGAAAACCTTTTTTTCAAAAAAGGTTTTCC
>JAGVAW010000026.1 GCA_020060085.1 Desulfobacterales bacterium | reverse complement strand
GTCCGTGCCTGCCCGCACTGTTGTGAGGCCTTTGGGCGAAAGCAAACTGCCGCCGGGTTTTGATTTTAAATCCAAAAGCCCGGCCACTTATGGCCAGCGGGCGCTTGCAACAATCCACACCCTGTTTCGGACCCTGTGTGCCTTTATTGTGCTGCTCATCGGCTTTTCCGCATTTTTGCGTCTTGTTCTGCCCCAAAGGCTTGCCGGGGCAGGTAACTCCCTGGAACGCCTTACCCTTACCCTTACTCCGGATTATTTTCCCGGAATGGTCTTTTGGGTTGTTGCAGGGTTTGTTTTTCTTTGGTTTTTCCTGCTTTGCCCCATGCAAAACAAAGCCAGCCGTGGCCAGAGGGCGGCAGGCATAAGGGTGCTTGACCAGAATAATGCTCCGCCTGGGGCCGGGGCCTTTGTGCTGCGCTTTTTGGGCAATGCCCTCACCCTGGCGCTGGCCGGGCTTCCCCTGCTTTTGCAGGTGGCGGATAAAAACCGCAGAAGCCTTGCAGACAGGCTTTCCAAAACCTGGCAGGCCAACGAGGCCCCGCTTCTGGATGCCAAGGCCGTGAACATGGCGCTTCTGCCCGTCATTTTCGCAGTCCTCCTTGCCGGGGCATGGCTCATGCTTTCGGTGTGGATACTGGAAACTCCGGCAGGCAGCCAGGACAAGGCTGCCCAAGTAAGCGCCCAGACCCTGGAAAGGGAATCCCTTGCCCAGGGTTTTGAGCGGAGAATTTTAAGCGAAATGGCAGCCTGCCAGGAAAAGATACTGGCAAACACCGGCAGTTATTCGGATGATTTTGCCAACCTGCTTGAGGCCTGCCGGGGCGGGTCGGTAAGCCCCCAGGCCCGCTCCTTTATCCAGAGCGGCCTTCTGGAGGTACGCCTCACCCAGGAGGGCTACCTTATGACCCTGCGAACAGGCAGAGATACAGCACATGTCCAGACCCAGGAGGGCTACCTGGGCATAATGGATTTGACCGGCCTGTGATGGATGGAAAAATTCCCCTGTTGCAGCAAGCCTTTTTTCCGCTCTTTTGCTCTTTTTATTCACGAGTTTGATCTATGCAAGAGCAAGGATCAGGATAGATAAGCCCTCTGTTTTAACCGCCCGAATCTGCAACCCCTCCCTGACCTTCATGGCTAACTATCTGTTATAAAAGCTGATTTTTTTGCTCAAAAAACTGGTTGATTTTTTTTGGCCTATTATAAAAAAATCATAGTTAAAAGCTTGCATTTTTAACAACAGTAGTTATTGTTCTCGATATGCGCCTCCTGGCGCATTCTGTCTGCATCTTAAAGCATACCGGGTTCACAAAGAAAAATTTGGGTCGTGGAGGTTATGCAAGGGCCTTGCAGGCTTCCATTTGGGCGGAAAAATGGCCTAAAAGCCTTTTTTCTGCAAACACATCTGCGTAAATTCATTTAAGGAAAGGAGAAGCAAATGTCTCGTAACGAAGCCTTGAACAAGGCCCTGGAGAATCTTCAGGCAAGCTCCGGCGATGTGCAGGCCTGCGCTGTGGTCTCCGAGGACGGGCTTATCATTGCAAGCTCGCTGCCCCAGAACATGGATGAGTCCCACATCGGTGCCATGAGCGCGGCCATGCTTACAATGGGAAGCCGCACCGCTGTTGAGCTCAAGCGGGGCAAGCTCCAGCAGCTTTTTGTAAAGGGCGACAGCGGATATGTCATCATGATGTACGCAGGCCCCCATGCGGTTCTTCTGGCTGTAACCGGCAAGGATGCAAAGCTGGGGCTTATCTTCTTTGACCTGGCCAGGGCAGCCGAAGAGGTTGAAAACATCCTCCTATAGCCATGACGGCCAGAGAAAAGGCTCCCTTGCGGGCGCGGGCCAAAGCGGTCCTTTCCCTGCGGGGGTTTGCGGCGCAAATCAATACAAAATATTCAAGGGGCTGAACATGATCAAGCTTTACGACAAAAACGGGCATTCCAACATGATGATTGATGACCTGGGCAGCGGCTCAATGGTGCAGGCAAACCAGCACATCATTGTCCACGGCAAGGAGGGAATGATTCTGGACCCTGGCGGGCACAAGGTTTACAGCGCCCTGTTTCCACAGATTGCTTCCCTCATGCCCATGAAGGGCCTCAAATACATATTCTTTTCCCACCAGGACCCGGACATAATTGCCGCAGCCAACGGATGGCTCATGGTGACAGATGCCCAAGCCTATCTTTCGGGCCTGTGGATGCGCTTTATCACCCATTTCGGCGTGGATGAGCTTGCCGTGAAAAGAATAAAGCCCATACCAGACGAGGGCATGACGCTTTCCATAGGTGACGCGCAGATAAAGCTTATCCCCGCCCACTTTCTCCACTCGGCAGGCAACTTCCAGGTTTACGATACTGTTTCCAAAATCCTGTATTCCGGGGATCTTGGGGCCAGCCTGGGCCAGACTTACTCGCTGGTGGAGAACTTTGACGGGCACATCCAGTACATGGAGGGCTTTCACAAGCGCTATCTGCCCACCAGAAAGGCCCTTCAGATGTGGGTGAAAACCGTAAGAAAGCTTGATATTGAGATGATTGCGCCCCAGCATGGCGCGATTTTCGGCAACCGCGAACTTTCCAGCCGTTTCATTGACTGGCTGGAAGGGCTTTCCTGCGGGCTTGATCTGATGGGAGATGAGTACCCGATTCCATAAATTGAAGGCCGCTGCAAACTGATTGGCCGGATTAAATATTATTATAACAGGTTATTGATGGTTTCCGTTGAATCTATATTTGTGGATGCCATGCGCACCCTTGCAATGGTGCTGGACATGGATGAGGGCGAGAAGCTCAACCACGCATGGAGGGTGGGCCTTGTGAGCCTGTCTGTTGCCAAAGAGATGGGGCTGGCCAGGCCGGATTTGGTTTACTACGGCGGCCTTCTCCACGACATAGGCGCAGTGGGCCTTTCGGATCATGTCATCCACCATGCCCAGCAGGGCTTCCGCGACTGCGAGGCGCGCAGGCATTCGGAAAAGGGTGCGCATATCCTGCGCCCCTTTCTTCCTTCCCTTGGCCTGGATTTGATGGTGGCCGAGCATCACGAGCGCTTTGACGGCAAGGGCTTTCCAGCAGGCAAAAAGAAAGATGAAATAAGCATTCCTGCGGCTGTCATCCACATGGCGGATATTCTGGATGTGCTTTTGCGCGGCCAGCCCTCCCAGGTTCTTTGGGAAAAGGCCCTCAAAATTACACAGCAGGCATCAGGCTCTGCCGTTGCCCCGGCAGTTGCCCAGGCAGCGGCATCTGTGATTGCAAGAGAAAGGGACTGGTTCGAGGATCTCTTTGAGCCGGAAGGCCCCAAGACCCAGGCAATGGCCATCCACCTGGCCCCCAAAGAAACGGCCTCCTACACTCCAGACGACCTTCTTGGGCAGATGCTCTGGCTTTTCACCCGCGTCATAGATGCCAAAAGCCCGGCCATCATGGGCCATTCAATCCGTGTTGCATGGACTGCATCCCGCATTGCCCAGGCCCTGGCAACAGAGGAATTGAGCGTGCAGGATGTGGTGTGGGCAGGGCTTTTGCACGATGTGGGAATTGTGGGCGTGCCACGGAGCCTTTTTTCCGGGGACAGCGCCCCGAACCCCAAGGAGCGGCTGCGGATTAACAGGCACGCCGCTTACTCCATGGAGGTTATCAGCCACATGAGGCCCGTGGCGCATCTGGCGCTGGCCGCAGGCTCCCACCACGAGCATTACAACGGGACAGGCTATCCCCTGCGGGCAAGGGGGGAAGACATTCCCCTCATGGGCCGCCTGCTTGCCTTCAGCGACTATTACGACCGCCTCACCATGCCCGGCAGGGCCGGCAGCCTTTCCCACAATGATGCCATGAAAAGGCTTGGCCGGGAAAAGGGCAAACGGCTGGACCCCAGGCTTGCAGAAGCAGCCCTTGATGTACTTTCATCCTGCG
>JAGVAW010000070.1 GCA_020060085.1 Desulfobacterales bacterium | reverse complement strand
GCCAAGTATTTTGGAAAGCGCCCCGGCAACCAGATCCGGGTTAAGCTCTCCCACGCCGGGCAGGGTTTTATCTCGCTTGCCAAAAAAGGTTTTGGGGCCGATTACAGGGGTAAACTCCTGGGCAAGGACCTTTATGTTTTCCTCCAAAAAGGGCAGAACCTCCTCCACAACAAGAAAGCGGTCTGTTTTTGAAAGATACTTCTGCATGAACTTGGGCGGCAGGGGCCAGGTTGTGGCAAGGCAGAGCAGGCCGACACTATCGGCAACCCCTAAAAGATGGATGGCCTCCCTTGCGTAAAGCCCGGCAACAGAGCTTGCAATGAGCATAAGGGAGGGCTTTTCCGGGCCTTCGTAGGTGTTGAAGGGGCTGTCCTCGAAAATGGCAGCGGCCTTTTCTATCTTGTCCTGCTGCTGGCTGTGCTTGTAGGCCACAGGCGGACTCATGACCGGGCCTTCCATTGGGTCAAGCACAAAGCCGTCATGTATGAATTTTGCCTTTGACGAATTGGATGGAATTTCCCCCATTGTCACAGTGCCGGAAGCATGGGAAAGCCGGGTGGCGCTACGCACCATCACTATGGTTCTCAAGGTCTCGGAAAGCTCGAAGGCCCAGCGGGTGACATCCTTTGCCTGCTGGAATGTGGCAGGCTCAAGCAGGGGAATCTCCACAAGCCGGGCAAAATGCCTTGCCTCGCCCTCGTTGACAGATGAGAGCGCGCCGGGGTCATCGCAGGGCATAAGCACCATGCCCCCACGGGTGCCGGAACCGGCCAGATGCAGCAGAAAGTCGCTGGCAACATTCACACCGTTCTGCTTCATCACGCACAGGGAGCGCAGGCCTGCAAAGGAAGCGGCTGCCGCAACCTCAAGGGCAACCTTCTCGTTTACGGACCATTCAACATAGAGGTTGCTTGTTGATGCCGCCTTTGCCAGGGTTTCGATTATTTCCGAAGAAGGGGTGCCAGGATAACCGGCAGCAACTGCCAAGCCTGCTTCCAGCGCGCCGCGGGCAAGGGCCTCGTTGCCCATGAGAAGCCTCACATCCCCTGCCTTTCCATCTGCTATGCTTGCCATAAAAATTCCTCCAAAACGCCGGAGCCTGTTTAGAGAACTATTCTTAAAAACTTAAATAACAAATTCGGCTCGTTGTACAGAGCAGCCTTTGCAGTTTGAGGGCTTTTATATTTTTTTTGCATCAAAAACGCCTTGCGCTGCAATCAATTTGTCTGCGCTTGACCAACCCATAAATCTTAAAGATAAATCTTATCATTATCTAAAAGTTTTAAGGGGAGGGGGTGCGGGGGAGGGGATTTTTTCCAAAAAATACCCTCCCCCGCAAATCAGTTTTTTTGTTTTGCATTTACATCTTATGCCTAAACCCCTGCCATAATCCTCTCCAGGGCCTCGGCCCGGATGCGGAAAACAGCCCTGCCGTCTGCTTCCGGGTCAATGTTGTCCCCAAGAGCCTGCACGGCAGCCAGGGCGCGCTTCTTCTTGTTGTTGGCCGCCAGGCTCAAATGGGCCAGGTTTTCGGCGGCAACTTTTCCTGCAACAAGGTATCCCCGCTCAAGGGCCTGGTCCAAAAGCTCCTGGCCCCGTGGAGTGCGCACAATGACCGTGTTGGCAAGGGGAAGGCCCTCCAGAACGCCCACAGAGATGTCTGCATACTCGCTTGTCATGTCCGGGCAGACGGAGCAGCCTTTGGGAACAATGGGCCGCACAAGATCCAGGCCAACATTTATGTTGCAGTCGTCTAAAGAAAGAACAAGCATTGCAGAAGGCGGCGGGGGCATATCCATCTTGCAGATGTCCTTGCCCTTTGTGTGCCCGGCAATGAGTGCGGCAAGCTTTCTGGCATCAACAGCCCAGGTGCAGAAAAGGCCTATGAGAACATTGTAGGGGTCGGAAAAGCCCTCTTTTTCCGTGGGGTTCAACCGCGACATGGCTGCTGCGGTTATCTGGCAGGGGGTGCCGATAAGGCCGAGATCTTTTGCGCCGTCTGCTGCTGCGCGGTTTGCCGCGGCCAGGGTGGGGGCTGCCGTGTACTTGCTGGCAGCGCAGGCGATTATGTCCTCCTTTTTATTAACCACCTTTGGCACAGGCATAAGGCCCTTGCGATCTGTCACCACAGCCGCGCTTATCATGCCCGTTTCCAGGGCTGTCACAGCCAGAGCCGTCACAGCGCCGGAGTTCTGGTAATTGCCCTTTGGCAGGTTAGGCCCGGCCTCGACTTTGACCACCCGCAGGTAATGGCCCAAAGGCGCGCCCCGGTATGGCTCGTTAAAAAAGGCCTGGCTCAATTCCTGGTAGTCAACCTCCACCTTGGGGCAAAAGGCAAAGCAGCGGCCTGTTTCCCTTGTGCAGGGGAAGACCTGGGCTGTTCTGCCCGAATAGGTTTTGAAATAAGGGCACAGATCCACGCAGGCTCCACAGCCTATGCACAGATCCCTTGCAAAAACACTCTCAAGCAACTGGTTGGGTCCGGCAAGCCTCATGGGGAAAAACCTCCGGCAGATGAAAAAAATGGCAGGGACTTTAAACACCAAAAATCAGGGCCTGGTCTCCCCCGCAATCCAATACCCGGCCCAGCCTTAAAAACATAATCTTTAAGGCCGGACAAGGTCAAGCTTTCACTTCTTTGAAAAGCAAATAAACTTTCCGGGTTGCAGTACATAATTGGTCCGGTTTACCTTAAGGTTATTTGGCAACGGATTCTTGGGAACTTTTTTAGCTCCAATAAAATAACAGGGGCGGCAAAAAGCCGCCCCTGTTATAATTAGATACTCCAATCAGGCTATTTTAGAAATTTAATAAAGCAGCCTGGAAGCTGAACATATATCCCGGTGATTGAGGTTGTTTGCTCGTCCTCAATGCTTATGGTCTGGTTTTCAGGAGCATCCCATCCCTCAATCTCCTTGAACTGGACCTCATAATCTCCCACAGGAAGCCCAGGCAGAGTAGAACCGGAATCCTGCCACTCTCCACCGTCAATTCGCCATTTTGCTCCCTTGCCTATGGCACCTTGGGGGGAGATGGTTACAGTCAGCGAACCTCCCCCAATTATGCTGAAGAGGCTTTGGCTTGTTTCCTTTGAAGGATCATCAAGAGGCGTTAACTTGAGCACGCAGTTAACAGACTCCGGCCCTGTGACCACCCAAGAATAGTCGCCGCTGTTTTCTGCGGTATCCAGCAGGGTGAATGTCTTGCCTCCATCACGGGAGAGGGATATTTCTACGGTGCCACCAAGCCCGGCCGTATCCCAGGTTATGGGCATGGTCTGGCTGCATAGCCATGTGCTGCCCTGAACTGGCGAAAAAATGACCAAATGATCCAATAATCGATTCTGTCCCCCTCGCACAGCACGGAGATCGTAGCTAGCCGACTTAAAGCCGCTGTCGACATGGCCGTAGGAGAAGATCACTTGCCGCCCGTGGCTGGTACTGTGGGCGAGGGTTGTAGCCGACCAGTAAGGGGACAACTGTGTGCCCGGAAAAAATGTGGTATTGATGGCCGGAAAATGTCTGCTGAAATCCACTATGGACAGCAACTCCTTGGGGGTTGGCAGGCGCCAGTCAGTGTAACCGCCAAGCTCAAGTCCCTCGCAATAAGAAAGGGCATTTATCCAAGTCCCCTGGCCGTCTGTAGCCTGCTGCCACATGAGTCCTGTGGCCATATCTGTTACCGTGCCGTCTCCGTTATCCACAAAGGAAGAGTCAAATTGCCCACCTCGCACAGCACGGACAAGGTAGCTATCCGACTTATAGTTGTTGCTGACACTGCCGTTGCCGAAGAACACTCGCCACCCGTTGATAGTACCGTTGGCGCGGGGAGTAGCCGACCAGTAACTGGACGACCGGGTACCCGGAAAAAATGTGGTGTCAATTGCCGGGTCGTAATGCCCATAGCTTACAATGTGTTGCAGCTCCAGCACCGAGGGCATTCGCCAGTCGTTGAAGCCGCCGTAGTTGGCAGCATTAAGGGCGCTTATGAACTCTTCGGTGTTTTTTCCATCATTCCAGGATCCGGCATCGCCACCGTTGGTTTCTGGATTGGAGTCATACCAGGTGTAGGTGTTGTCAGCATCATTGGGGTTATTGTAGTCCTGCACACCATCTGCATTCTGTTTAACTTCCCAGATAAGCTCGGTAACATTATCCCTAACCATGGACCATGATATTGCATCTTCAGGCAGGGCCACCCCGCCATCTCCAAGCTTGGTGTAAGAAGGTGGATTGATCAAATATTGTGCATCCTGTCCATAATAAGGCTCTCCGGGCTGCGGACAGGGGACTATATCGGACTGACCATAGCATGTGGTCTGTCCGGTATCCGGAATGGGCCAGGCCCCGGCGCTGCTGCAGAAAAACGCCACAACAGCCATCACCCCTAAAAAGATTGAAGCCCTTTTAATCCGCCCCATTTTTCCCTCCTTTTATTAAGGCCTATCTGATTATGACCGATACTGCCCCTCTGTTTTTTTTAAGGCTGGTTTTCTATGCAAGCCAGCAAGGCTGAAGCTGTAATCAAAGTAAGGCAAAACGCTAATTGGCCAACAAAAGAGGAAATCAAAAGAGTTTTGTGAACGGGTGCCTATTATTCAAGGAAAAGGCATACATTCCACCCATGTTCGGTGGCCGCCAACAGGTTTATAGCTTTAGATTTATGTTTATTTTATATTATACAGGTCAAACAAGTCAAGGCTTTTGGCTTCAGAGTTTTCGCGCTTTTCTGATGTTACTTGAACCAAAAAGCAAAACCTCTTTTTGTAAGGAGGAACTTTTTTGGCGCAAAAAAACGCCTTATGCGATAATTTATTTTTCTCAAGAAAAGCTCCATTCCCTCATTTTGGATATAACGATTTATTATAATTGACCAATAAATTTTAGGGCAGGGTGAAGGGCCAGCTATACCCGGCGCACCCCCGGCAGGGCGGCAAACATATCTGCAAGGCGGACAAGGGTTTTTGCGTTTGCTGCGGCCCCTGGCAGGCGCGAGCGCAGATACCCTGCCAGAATGAGGGCCTTCTGGGGGGCGGGCAGGCTTTTTTTTGCCTGTTTCCACCCAGCGGAAACACAATGCCTGTAAAGCATCCGGCTGATTTGTTCAGGCGGGTTTTCCAGGCTTTCCCAAAAACGCAGGTGGGCAAGAAAGCGGTCGTGGTTCAACTGGGCGTCCGAATCGGAAATATGGGCAACCTTTTTTTGCATAGCGGCATCCGGGGCTTTATCAGGGAAGGCGGGAACCAGCACCACCTCCCCGCGAAAATCCACAAACCTGCGGCTTTTGGCTGCAAGCCGGAGAGGCAGCGACTCGTCCTGAATAAAAACGCCTTCATCGCAGCCTCCGGCCTTTTCAAAAAGCTCTTTTTCCACCATGCAGGCCATTCTCACAAAACCGCCGGTTTTAAGCACATAGCGCAAGGGGCTGCTTGAGGCAAAAACCGGATCAGATGGGTTTGCAAGGGTTCCCACAAGAGAGGCTGCGCTTTTATCGGTGACCCTTGCCCTGCCGAAAATAAAATCCGCCTTTGCCATGCTCATCAACTGGTACAAAAGGGCTGTGGCATTGGCTGCAAGAATGTCGTCCGAATCCACAAACTGCAAAAATTCGCCCCTTGCCGCTGCTGCACCCTGGTTCACGCGCACGCTGGGGCCGCGGTTTTGGTCATTTTTTATGATGACAATGTGGGGGTAAGTTTTTGCCAGGTTTTCAAGGATGCTCACGGAATTATCTGTGGAGCAGTCATCCACAAATATGTGCTCGCACAGAAGCCCGCCCAACTGGCCTGCCAGTGCCTTCACCACAAAGGGCAGATATGGGGCCTTGTTATAAACGCTTACAATGTGGCTTATCTCAATCATGGCCTTTTGCGCCCCAACCTGCCTCATTGCGGGCAGCCCTTAAAAAATCGTGCAACAAAATTCAACCGCAAAGGTTGCATGAACTATTTTGGCGGACTGCCTTTTTTGCTTGCAAGACCTGCTGCCAGACCGGCCATGCCTAAAGCCAGGCCCAGCACCAGAAGTCCAAGGGGGGGATTTCCCGGGGTGTTGGTCCTCACATGGAGTACAGCCGCAAGAAGGGATCCCGCAGAGCAGAAGCCAACAAGGGCAAGTGCCCACATTGCCCAGGTTTCGCCCCTGCGCCAGGGAATGGCTGCCAGAAGGGCCATTGCAAGCCCCGCGGCCAGACAGCCTCCTCCCACAGCCTTTACCAGCGCCCAAAAAAGAGCTTGGTAGTTTGGGGCTATCTGCTCCCAGGAGGTCTCAAGGGCGGCAAGGTGATAAGGCAGAAGCCCCGGCCAGAAAAGATAAACAAGGCCGGTAAGGACAAGCCCGGCAGATGCAATACCATAAAAAACCAGAGATAGTTTGTGGGCCATCTTCGCAAAACTCCGCAAAGTCAAGGAAAGGAAAGGCCTGCTATCAGGCACCAGAAATAGGAAAACCTATCTCAAAAATAGGTTTCTTCTGCGAATGGCTGTAAAACCCAAGGGCTGCGCCTTTTGGCACCTTAATCCTTGCTCTTGAATTTTTCGCTCAATCCTGCAAACTATTGTTGAGATGGGTTTGAATAATAACTTGCAGATGAATGAAAGGCAACAGGGCAAGTCGTAAAACCTTTTTGCACATCAAGACCCTGCCAAACTCTCGTAACGCAGCCATACCCGTCTGAGGCCGCCAGGTGATATTAGGCCTAAAACCGCTCCGTGGACCTGAACTTTACAGACCGTTTGAGAAAACTGCGGTAATCATCGCCGTTTTGGGTGAGCACCCTGGTGAGATAGTGCAGGTTTTTTTCCGCGTACCGCGCGTAAGGATCGTATTCCAAGCCGTGACGCCGGGCAAAGTGAAGCTTCATGTAAGCGTTAGCTCCGCCATATTGCCGTGCCATGCGCTGTTTGCAATGCTTGTAGAATTCACGGGTCTTTTCCAGAAGGTCCCGCTCCGAGGAAAAGGTGTCAACCCTGCCCTCCCGAAGCTCCCTGTAAAGAAGCAGGAGTTTTTCCAGATAGTTGCGGGCAGCCATTTGCCCCAGAAGGTCTGCTGTTCCCAGAAGCTTGCCAAGAGCGCACGCTGTTTCGTCTGGAAAATCTATGTCCTTCACATCCAGGGCAAGGTCCGTGCAGAGAATTGCGGCCCGGCAGCGGTTTGCATCCAGCTCGCTGTATTGGTTGCGGATAAGGTAAGCCCTGGCAAAGGCCGCACTCCGGGTTACATGCTCCTGGGTATAACGAGCACCGGTGCCCTTGTGGGTGTTGGATTTTTCCTGAATGTAGCCAGTATCGTGCATAAGAGCGCTGATACAGCCCAAAAGGGCCTCGTTTCCGGAAAAATGCTGCCCGGCAAGGTGTGCCCCGTGGAGAAGCCGCGCCATTGCCACAAGGGTATCCAGAGTGTGGACAATATCGTGATAAGGGGTATCGCAGGCAGCAAACCCCGGATAGCGCCCTTTAAAAAGGTCCACCACATCCCTGAAAACGCTTTTCAGCGCATCCTCATCCAGGTCCGGGGCCGCCATGCGGACTGTGGTGAGAACCTCATCCAGGACGGTTCCCGGAGTTTCCATGTGCAAAAGATGCTCTTCTGCCGGAAAAGAGTCCTCATTGCCTGCCGACAGATTTCTAAAGCCCTGCTCGTGTTGTTGAGCCAAGGGTTCGCCCTCTCCATAAAAGAATTTTATAATGAAAACAACATCTTAAAGTCGGAGTGGGAAAGCATGAAGCTATGAAGCATATTGCCTGCAGAGCCGCAGAGCCACAAGGAGATGACCGGAGAAGAAACAGAAGAATTAGGAGTTTGTGGCTGGCACAGAAGTTTTTGGCCCCTGCGAGGCTTTATATAAAGCATATTAAAGGATTGTCAGTTTCTTTGCAAGACCTTCGTAATGCAAAAAAAAGTTTCGCAATAAAATTGCGGGCCAAGCCCCATTTTTTCATAGAACCCATCTCAAAAACAGGCGAGACTGAACGAAAAATTCAAGGGCAGGGATTGAGACACCAAAAGACGCGCTTTGCATAGCCGTCCCATGTAAAGAGTCTTTTGGGCAAAAGGCGCAGCCCTTATAGCTATGCAGCCAATTGCAGCAGAAACCTGTTTTTG
>JAGVAW010000282.1 GCA_020060085.1 Desulfobacterales bacterium | reverse complement strand
GCGGCCTTGCAGGAGCGGCTTTAGGAACAGCCGTAGGCTACAACCTTGAAAAACAGGCCAAGGCCCTGGAAAAGATTCCCGAGGCCCAGGTGGAGCGCAGGCCCGACAGCGTAATCGTAACCTTGAGCAACTCCATCCTTTTTGCGACCAATTCAGCGGTTCTTATTCCCGCAGCCCAGGAATCTTTAAACCAGATCGCTGATGTTATGGTTCAGTACCCGGAAAACCAGATAATCGTAAAAGGCCACACAGACAGCACGGGTGCTGAGGACTACAACCAGCAGTTGAGTGAGCGCCGCGCCCTCATGGTTAAAAACTACCTTGTGGGCAGGGGCCTTGCATCGCACCGCATGGTTTCTTTGGGCTTTGGCGAGTCCATGCCCATTGCCGACAATTCAACAGAATCCGGCAGAGCGCAGAACCGCCGCGTGGAAATTGAAATCCGGCCCAACTGATAGTGCAAAGCAAATTGCAAAAAAATTGCGGGGGGAGGCTTAATTATAGGCCTCCCCCCGTTTGTTTTTTTATGGATGCAAAGCCTGAAATAAGATGGCGGACATGACAGACTTAACTATCTGCAATCAATACTGAAAAGTTTTTTGAAAAGAGTGAAAGGGGAAAAACTCTTTTTCAAAAAAGTTTTTCCCCTGCAAATTCTTTTGGTTCTGCTGCCGCTCTTTTTTCTGCTTCTTTCTTCTCTTCTGCTGCTGCCTTTAACCAATGGTTTTTTTGACAATGCCCAGAAGCTTGTCCGGGTCAAAGGGTTTGGAAAGGTAGGCCGTGGCCTTTGGCACGGCGTGCTGGGCTGAAAGGCCGGTGATGACAATTACCGGGGTGTCCTTGAATTCTGGGAGCTGGCTCATTTTGCGGAAGAAGCGCGGCCCCCATTCTTCGGGCATCTGGAGATCCAGGGTTACAAGGTCGGGCTTTTCCTGCTTCAGGACTTCAAGGCCTTCCACACCGTTTGGAGCGGTAACGGTTTCGTATCCGTTGTTTGTGAGGAGCTTTGAGATGTACTGGACTGTTACCGGGTCATCATCAATGACGAGAACTTTTTTTGCCATAACAAGGCACCTCCCTTTTAGGGATTTTGCGGGCATAGGGTTTTGCCCGGTTTTTGTTTCAAGAATACCACCAGCAGCCGGATTTTTCCAGAAAAAGCTTTGCGTCTTGGGGCCTTGTGCGGGCCTTTTGCCCGCAGCCACCAGGCTCTATCTGGGCACATTATGGCACTGGGCACAGGTAACAGGCCCGGCCTTTTCATCCTCGTGGCAGCCCTTGCACTGGCGGTGGTATGCAATTACAAGGGGCACGGGTCCTTGTCCCACTTCATGGCATTCCGAGCATTCCGTGCCTGCGGAATCGTAGTCGGAAAGAACCCCGTCTTCATACAAATGGTGGCAGGCATTGCAGTCCGCCAGGGCCTCGTGTGCAGAGTGGTCAAAGGCGACCTTTGGCCGCTTGTGGTTGCTAAAGGCGCTGTCCGAAACAGTGGACACGGTTGAAGATGACAGCGCAACGCCTGCAAACACAAGCCCTGCAATTACAAGGACTGCAATGGCCGCGCTGGAAAAGATTTTTGGGGACATGGTGTTAGTCTCCTTTTTTGCGTAATGGGCAGGCAGACTTTTTCCGCCTGACAATTTTGTGCGTTTGCAAAGGGCCTTTTGTTTTAGGGCTTTTCCATGCACTCGTAGAGGATATCCCCCAAGAACTTGAGTTCCAGGTTAAGCCCGTAGCTGTGGATTATGTCCTCAAGCCCGCCGTGGCAGTTGTGACAGGGGGCGATTACCACCTGGGCGCCGTCTGCCTTGGCCCGGAAAAGCTGCTCGGCCTTTACGCGGTTGCCGGCAACGCGAGTGGGCTTGTGGGGAGGCCCGCAGTTGATGACCCCGCCGCCTGCTGCGCAGCAGTAGTTGTGCTCCCGGTTGGGAGTCATCTCGATAAAGGTTTCGCAGCTTGCCCTCACCACCTCGCGGGCCATCTCGTGCAGGCCCCGGCCCCTGACCACATTGCAGGGGTCGTGCAGGGTTACCGGCTTTTCGTATTTTTTGGCGAGTTTCAACTTGCCGTCCTGCAAAAGCTGCCAGTAAAACTCCAGGGCATGGACAACCTGCACGGGCGAGCTTTTGTAGCCCAGCCAGCGGTTGCCCATGTCGTGGACAGAGCGGAAGGCATGGCCGCATTCGCCCATGACGATTTTCTGCACACGCAGGCGCATGGCGGTTTCGTAATGGGCGCGCTTTATTCTGCCCATTATTTCGTTGTCGCCCGTGTACATGGCCATGTCCGAGTTGTCCCAGCCGGGAGTGGCTGGCATTGTCCAGTCCAGACCTGCTGCATGGAAAAGGGCCGCAGCCTGGTAAATTAGCTGGGCGCGGAACTTTGGCTCCGGCCCGATGACCGAGTACATTATCTGTGCCCCCTCCTTTTCCAGGGGAATTCTCAAGCCCTCAAACTCCTCGCGGGCCTCCTCCTCCTGCCAGAAAAGGGTGTCCACCCATTCATCCTGCTTGACCCACATCTGGTTGGCAGTCACCGAGTGGCTGTGGGCCGTGTCCTGAATGTACTGGGGGGTGACGCCAAGCTTGTGGCACATTCTGCGCATGACAAGCATTAGATAGGCAACATCAATGCCAAAGGGACAGTACATGGCGCAGCGCTTGCACAGGTTGCATTCCGTGTAGGCTATGCGGGCCGCATCGCGAATAAAGTCTGCATTCACCTTGCCCTTTTTCTTGACCACCTGGGCAATGGTGTTCTTCACCTTGCCAGCCGGTGAATAGGCAGGGTCCATATCGTGGGAAAGACAGAAGTGGCAGGCCTGGGCACAAAGCCCGCAGTGTGCGCAGGTATCCACATACGCAGCAAGCCGCGCGCCGCCTTCGGCCTTGAGCATGGCCTGAAGGGTCTTGGTGATTTTTTCCGGGGTGAGATCTGCCGCCCCCTTATCCAGACCGGCATCCGGCAAAGGTTTGGACTGCTTTGCAATGACTTGACTCATGGCGATTTCCTTTTTTTATGGGCCAAAGCGTGTTTTTGCTTTTAGTCCGGCCATAAGGCCCTTATAATTTTCGTTTGTTTACCAGTCCTGCGCCTTGCGAACCCCGCCGAACTCGCTTCCAATATAGCCGCGCATGAAGAAGAACAGCAGCATATGGGAAAGCCGTGTAAAGGGAATGGCCACCAGAAGGGCCTGGCCGCTTAAGATGTGCAGGATGGTCGCCCAGCCTGCGCCCGGCAGAAGGTGATAGGCCCAGAAGCCCGTCACAAAAGGCAGGGCCACAAGGGCCAGCAGGGCAAAGTCGCTCCAGGTGGTTAGGTAGCGCACCTCGCGTACAAAAATTCTACGCCCCACAAGAAAGACCAGGGAAACAATGGCAAGCATGGTGAATGCATCTGCTATGGCGTTTGGCAGAACCGGCCAGGAAAAGCCAAAGGCCTCCTGAAAAAGCAGCACATGGGCCGAAAGAAAAAGGGGCGTCACAATGGCGGTAATGTGAAAAACAAAGGACGCGGTTGTTGTGGCCGGGTTTTGCCTCATGCTCTGGCTGCGGAAAGGCACTATCCAATGGGCTATGGAGCGGGCCGCATACCTGTTGTTCCAGTACTCATAAAAAGCGACATCCTTTTTTCTGGCAATCAGGGCCAGGGAGGCCACCCGCCAGATGCACCCGACTACAAAAACCGCAAAAACGGCCCACATCAGAGGGCCTGCTATAAAGCTGTAAATGGCGGTCATGGGTTAAAAACTCCTTTCCTTATTAATGAAGGCTAACAAACCAGCACCTCGCGGGAATAAACGAGCCGGTTTGCCTCATCCTTTATGCCTTTTATGAGCAGCCTGTCGGACTGGGGGCCGAAAACCGGATCAAATGCCCTGGAAAAGTCTTGGGCCACAATTTTGCCATCCACAAAAAGGGCCTGTTTGCCGTTTATAATGGCCCTTGCCGCCACCCTTTGAGAATCCGGCGAGAAAACCGGGGCAAAAACCATGTCAAACCTGGCATCCCATGCCTTGCCGTCGCAGACCACTGTCCATTTGCCATTGTCCTTGGCAGTTGCCGCCACCCTTTTGGAATTGGGCGAAAAGACCACATCCCAGACAGCCTCGTTGAAGGTGGCCTTCCAGGCAGTTCCATCTATTGCAACGGTCCATTTGCCGTATTTTGGCGCGCACACAGCGGCTATTGTTTTGTTGTCCGGCGCAAAGGTCTGGCGTAGAAGCTGAACAAAGAAGCTGTTCCAAAAAAGCTTGCCGTCCCTTGCCAGGGTCCAGCCCTTGGGGGTTTTTACCGGAACCACAACAGAGGTGCTGCCCGGCACAAAGAGCGGCTCCCAAATGCAGGGAAAGGTTGCCTCCCAGGGCCTGCCATCAACAGCAACAGTGTAGTCGTAGAGGTTGACCCTCACCTGGCTTGCAGCGTTTTTGCCGTCCTGTGAGAAAACCGGGGTCCAGCAGTTCACAAAGGCCTGCTCCCAGGC
>JAGVAW010000023.1 GCA_020060085.1 Desulfobacterales bacterium | reverse complement strand
ATAAAGCGCGCCAACGAAACAAACCTTTCGGTAAAGGCTGTTGCCAGCCGCTACATAAAGGAGTTCCACCAGGATATGGATGCCCTCTTTGTGCGGCGGGCCACAGTTGAGCCTCTTGCCACGGCCCACATCGGAGAGATGATAGCCGTCATAAAGGCGCTTGTTGAAAAGGGCCACGCCTACGAAGCGGAAGGGGATGTTTATTTTGCCGTGGAATCCTTTCCCCAATACGGCAAGCTGTCCGGCAGAAAGCTTGACGACATGGAGGCCGGGGCCAGGGTGGAGGTAAGCGACAAAAAGAAAAACCCCTTTGACTTTGTGCTGTGGAAGGCTGCCAAGCCGGACGAACCCCAGTGGAAAAGCCCCTGGGGGCCGGGGCGTCCGGGCTGGCACATTGAATGCTCTGCAATGGGCAAAAAGCATCTGGGTGAGAGCTTTGACATTCACGGCGGCGGCAAGGATCTGGTCTTTCCCCACCACGAGAACGAAATCGCCCAAAGCGAGGCAGCATTTGGCGTACCCTTTGCCAGATACTGGATGCACAACGGATTTGTGAACATAGATTCCGAGAAGATGTCCAAATCCCTGGGCAACTTCCTTACTGTGCGAGACATATTGAAGGAATATCACCCTGAAGCGGTGCGCCTCTTTCTTCTTTCCAAGCATTACCGCAGCCCTGTGGACTTTACCGCCCAGGCAATGGCCGAAGCAGCAGCCGGGCTGGATCGCCTTTACGAAAGCCTGGCGCGCATGGCCCAATTCTGCGGCGAGGAAGAGCCTTTGTTGCCTTCAGAAACCGGCGCCTTTATGGAGCGCTTCTGCCAGAGCATGGATGACGACTTCAACACAGCCGGGGCAATGGGCGTGCTGTTTGAGGCTGTGAGAAGCGCCAACCGCATGATGGACGAGGAAAATCCCCAGCCTGACCAGGTTAAGGCAATTTTTGCCGAAATTTTAAAGATGGGCCGACTGTTAGGCCTTTTCAACCAGAGCGGGGCTGATTATCTGGAGCAGCGCCAGACCCGCTTGGCTGCAAAGTCTGCTGTTGACCCGGCAAAAATTGAGGCATTAATTGAAAAGCGCACTGCCGCGCGAAACCAAAAGGACTGGGCAATGGCCGACCAAATCCGCGATGAGCTTGCCCAAATGGGTGTTTCCATAAAGGATGGCCCGGAGGGGACAACCTGGAAGATGGAGTAAAGGTTATTTGTGCATCAACGAATGAATGATTTGCCTGCCCAATTTCAAATAGTAAGCAGCTTTTCGCCCAAGGGGGATCAGCCCCAGGCCATAAGCGCCCTTACCCAGGGTGTTCTTTCCGGCAAGCGCCATCAGGTTCTTCTTGGGGTCACGGGTTCGGGCAAAACCTTTACCATGGCCCATGTCATTGCCAATTCGGGCAGGCCATCCCTTGTAATCGCCCCCAACAAAACCCTGGCAGCCCAGCTTTACAATGAGTTGAAGGGCCTTTTCCCCCACAATGCTGTGGAATACTTTGTCTCGTACTACGACTACTATCAGCCCGAAGCCTACATCCCCTCCACAGACACCTACATCCAAAAAGACTCGGCCATGAATGAGATGATAGACAAGCTGCGCCATTCTGCAACGCGCTCTGTTCTTACAAGGCGCGATGTCATTGTGGTGGCCAGCGTGTCCTGCATCTTCGGCCTGGGTGCGCCGGAGGACTACATTGCCATGCGCCTGGAAGTGGAAACAGGCCTTGAGCTTTCCCGCGACAAGCTTCTTAAAGATCTGGTTTCCATGCAGTACGAGCGCAATGACATTGACTTTCACCGGGGGGTTTTCCGGGTGAGGGGCGACAGGGTGGAAATCTTCCCTGCTTATGAAGAGGACAAGGCCGTGCGGGTGGAGTTTTTCGGCGATACGGTTGAAGCAATCGCCCACATAGACCCCTTGCGCGGCACGGTTTTGCAGAAGCTTTCCAAGGCGGTCATTTATCCGGCCAGCCACTATGTAACCTCGCGCACAACTCTTCAGCAGGCAATGGATGCCATCGGCAGGGAGCTAAAGGAGCGCATAAATTATTTTCGCGACAACAACAAGCTCATCGAGGCCCAGCGCATTGAGGAGCGCACCTTTTACGACCTGGAAATGATGCTGGAGCTTGGCTACTGCACGGGCATTGAAAACTATGCCCGGCACATAACAGGCCGCAATCCCGGAGAGCCGCCGCCTACGCTCATAGACTACTTTCCTGAAGATTTTCTTGTTTTCATTGATGAATCCCATATCGGCGTGCCACAGATAAGGGGAATGTTTGCCGGAGACCGCTCGCGCAAACAAACCCTTGTGCAGTTCGGCTTCCGTCTGCCCTCGGCCCTGGACAACCGGCCTCTTACCTTTGAGGAGTTCTATAAAAAGGCAAATCAAATCGTTTTTGTTTCCGCCACCCCTGCCGAGTGGGAGCTGGATGTGAGCAAGGGCGCGGTTGTTGAGCAGATTGTCCGGCCCACAGGCCTGGCAGACCCACAGATCGAGGTGCGCCCGGCCACAAATCAGGTGGATGATCTGCTTGAGGAACTCCGCCTGCGAGAAGAAAAAGACGAGCGGGTTCTTGTAACCACCCTCACAAAAAGAATGGCCGAAGACCTCTGCGAGTATTACGAGGGCCTGGGGGTCAGGGTGCGCTATCTGCATTCGGACATTGACACCCTTGATCGCATGGAAATAATCCGCGAATTGCGCCTGGGCGATTTTGTCGTTCTGGTGGGCATAAACCTTTTAAGGGAAGGCCTGGACATCCCGGAAGTGAGCCTTGTTGCCATATTGGATGCAGATAAGGAGGGTTTTCTGCGCTCTGAAAGAAGCCTTGTTCAGACCTGCGGGCGCGCAGCCAGAAACATCAACGGCCGGGTCATTCTTTATGCTGATACAGTCACCCGCTCCATGGAGAGGGCCATTGCAGAAACCAATCGCCGCAAAAAGCTTCAGGAGCAGTACAACCTTGAGCACAACATAACCCCCCAGAGCATAAAAAAGGACATTTCCCGGATATTTGAATCGGTTTATGAGGCTGATTATGTTACTGTGCCAAAACCGGCGGCCAAACAGGCTGCCTTTGAAAGCAAAGAGGAGCTTGCCGGGCTGATTGAAAGCCTGGAAAAAGAAATGCGCTCCGCAGCCAAGGAGCTTGCCTTTGAAAAGGCGGCTCAACTGCGCGATGAAATCAAGCAGCTTAAAAAAGATTTGCTCAACTTTGCCTGAATGGTGCATTCTTTTAAAAGAACCCAACCGGCTGATTTTTTTTGCCCGGCAAGGGCCAAAGGCAAAAAAACGGCTGGCAGGACGGCAATTTGAGCTTTTGAGCAAAAGCAAAAACCGGAGGCCTTAAAAGATATGCGATTGTTTATCCTTATTCTGACTGCTGCTTGCATTTTGCTTTGCCTTGCAATTCCGGGATTTGCCGGAGATGAAGTAGGCGAAAGCCAGGCTCTGCCAGAGGTTTCCGCAATTCTGGAAGGCATGGAAAAGCGCTATGAGAGCGGCACCGTGTGCTCCAGATTTGCCCAGCAGTCCCTTCTTGCTGGCATGGGCATGGCAGATGAAGCTTCCGGAAATGTCTGCTTCCAGTATCCGGGCAGAATGCACTGGCACTACACCGAGCCTTACGAGCAGTTTGTCATAAGCGATGGAACCTCTATCTGGGTTTACCAGCCTGCGGAAGGCCAGGTGCTCACGGGCCGGGTTGATGAAATTTTGTCAGCCGGAGAAGGGGCAAGCTTTTTTACGGATATAAAAGTTCTCTCCAAAGCCTTTGAAATCAGCCATGCAACAGGCCGAAGGGCGCAGATATGGCGCGACCAGGGCCTTTTGGGGCTTCTGCTTGTGCCCAAAAAGCCCCGTAGCGAGTTTGCCATGCTCTACCTTGCAATTGATCAGGAAAGCTTTTCCATCCGTGAATCTGTAAGCATAAACGATGCAGGAGACATTGCACGCATACAGTTTTTTGACGAGGAGATACTTCCAGGAAAAAGCCGGGGGGAAGAGGCCTTCACCTTCAAGCCACCGGATGGAACTGAAGTCATACAGATTGAAAAGGAGCTGGGCCAATAGGATGGGCATTTGTTGGTCGGCGCAGCATTTTCAAAACCTTTTGACGCACCGCACAACAAATGCTTTTCAAAACAGGGCCTTGACAAGAAAGGCTTTTTTATGTAGCGATATTGATGTATCATGCTTACAATCTGGCAACAAAAAAACACCTGTCCCAATGCTCAAAATTGGGATTCTACGGTTAAAATTATATTGTTTCAATAGGTTAGCTTAACCAGTGACAAGTAAAGGCGGGGATGGCTGCTTTTGCTTTAAGGGTGAAGGGCGCAGACCGACAAAGTCCGCCTCATCTTTAAGCCAGGCAAAAAAAAACACATCGAACTTTTAAAAAAATCGGCTTTGCGTGAACAAATTAGGGAGGCAAATGCCTCCCTGCCAAAAGTGACTGGCATCTGTAACGGAATTATTTAGACTGTCAAACCATACTGTCAACCAAGCGGATTTTTCATCATTTCCCATGGAGGTGTACCCATGAAACACATGGCCGTAAAGGCGTCTTGTGTTCTGCTCTTCCTCATCACGACCCTGGGCTTCTGGATCGCCCCTGCTGCTGCGCTTGACGAGGTGGCTATCGGCCTTAACATTCCGCTTGCCGGCCCCTATCAGGCCCAGGGCCAGGATTTGCAGCAGGGCTATGAGCTTGCCATTGAAACCATAAACGCCAATGGTGGGGTTCTTGGCATGATGCTAAAGCTTGAGATTCGAGACAGCCAGGCCAATGGCGAAACAGCCCGCCAGAACACGGTTGACATGATCTGGGGCGAAAATGCGGCCATGATCTCCGGCGGCCTGACAACCGATGAGGCCCTGGCCATGAGCACAGAGGGCCAGGAGCAGGGCGTGATTTTCATTGCCGGCCTTGCCCATGCAGACGCCGTGACCGGCCACACCGTGAGCAGGGCCGGCTTCACAAGGCAGTCTGCCAGCCGCCACGCCTTTCGCTGGAATCTCAATGCATGGATGAGCGCCCATGCCCTGGCAACTTACCTTATGGATGAAAAGGGCCGCAACACCAACTATTACTACATCTCCGAGGACAACTCCTGGGGCTTGAGTCTTGAGGACTCCATGCGCCGCTATCTGGAACTGCGGGGCGCAGACACCCTTGGCTCGGAATTTGTTTCCGATGACCCTGCAAAGTTCGCTGCACAGCTAACCCAGGCCCTTCAAAACGCCAGAAAAGCAAAAGCCGATGTGCTTGTGTTGAACCTTTATGGCCCCAATCTGGCAGCCGGTCTCAAGCAGGCTCATGATATGGGCCTTACCAAGCGCACAGTGGCCGTTCCCCTGCTGGATGTTATCCAGGCCCGCGAACTGGACACCAGGATTATAGGCAACATCGTAACCACAACAAGCTGGTACTGGAAGCTTGCAGAACGGTTTCCCGGGTCCAAAACTTTTGTGGACGCTTTCAACCGCAAATACGGCAACCCGCCGGGCCTTGCTGCAGCCGCAGCCTGGGTGGCGGTTATGCAGTGGGCAGATGCGGTAACCAGGGCGGGCGATGTGTTTGCAGATGACAAGATAATACTTGCCCTTGAAGGCAGCTCCTTTACGCTTCTAAAGGATGCAGAGCAATGGCGGGACTGGGATCATCAGGCTGTCAGCTCCGTCTTTATCCTTAAAGGCAAGCAGCCCAAAAAAATGACCGGGCCTTTTGACCTTTTTGACATAGCGGCAGAGATGCCCGGCAGCCTTGTAATGCGCAACCGGGAGCAGAATCCCGTGAGCCTGGAGCCTTTGGTCATTGAAGAATAAGCAAAAGCCGCTCGCTGTTTGTGCGCGCAAAATGCCTGGGAGGTCTTAATAAATGGATGCATTGTCGGGCGATTTCTCTAGAATGGTTTTCAAGCGGATAATCACCGGCGGCCTTGGCGAATATTCTCTGGACGGTCAGATGTTGAGCATACTGGTGGAAGTGGACGGCGTTAAGCCCATCGGCCAGATAGCAGAAAATACCGGGCTGCCTCTGGATGCGGTCCGCCGCGTCATTTCAAAACTGCTCCAGCTTAAAATTGTAGAGTCGGTGCAAAGGCAGGTTGATGTTCTTGACTCGGCTTTTCTCGATGTGCTTGACAGGGAACTGGCCCTTGCCATAGGCCCCATTGCAGAGGTTGTCATTGAGGACGCAATAGCAGATCTGGGTCAGGAAATGGATTCTTTTCCGGCGGAGCAGACGGCAGAGCTTATTGACTACATCTCCCAGGAAATCCAGCGGGAGGATCGCAAAACAGCCTTCCGCCAGAATATGCTTCAGGAGATGAAGCAGCGCGGCTACATTTAAGACGCTCCTCCAACGGAAACAACCGGAAAGATAATTTTTTTCAAGCATAAAACACTTCAACAAGGGGTGGGCACATGGCTGACAAGAAACAGATTTCTTGCGAAAGTTGCGGAAAAACCCACGAAATGGATTCTGCGGACCTTTTGGGTAAAAAGGCAGTTGCCTGCCCGGAATGCCAGAAAGATATTCCCCTGCCTGGCAGCTCCGGCAGCGGCCAGATCCTTGAACCGCCAGCCGGTGATGCAGTCGGCGAAAAGCCTGCCCGCAGGGCCAGGCCCCAGGCCGGTGAAACGGAAGGCCAGAAAAGGCTTTTAGGCCTCCGGGGCAAAATGGCCATCCTCTTTCTGCTCATTCCCATCCTGCTTATGATAGTGGCCGGGGGCTTCTATCTCTGGCAGCTTGGCAGAATGGTCAGCGTTTTTTCTGATTCAAGCTCTGAAATCGTCAACCGCCTGACCGGCGATCTGAACTCACAATACTCCCGGCAGGTGGCCCTTCAGGTGAAACGGCACCTGGATGACAACCCCTTTTTGCGGCGGGATCACTTCAACACCAACCACGACTTCAAGCTTCTGGCCGTGCAGAAGGTTGGCATGACAGGTTACACCGCTATTTACAGCAGCCCGGAATTTGACGATTCCTGGCGCATCTGGGCCCATGTTGATCCGGAAGTCATCGGCGTTGATATGCGTGACTTGAGAAGCAAGTACGGCGCAGGCTTTGATGACTTCTGGAACATTGTAACAGGCGTGGCGGACGGCTCATCATCTTCAGGCACATACGCATGGACAGACCAAGACGGGGTGGAACATTCCAACTATGCTGTGGCCACGCCCGTGGAAGATACCCCCTATGTTGTTATGGCCGTTACTCCCACAGCCGAATTTCTGCGCGATGTCAAGCGTCTTGAAACAAGGACAGGCAAGGTAGCAAGCCGCACACGCGTCATCATCGGTTTTATTCTTGGTCTCACCATCCTTCTTATCGGTGCCATAGTGGCCTTCTACGGCGCGCAGATAACCGGCAAACTGCGCTCGTTAACCGAAGCTGCCGACAGAATCAGCACCGGCGAAATGGACGCGGAGATTGATGTGAAGTCTGATGACGAAATCGGGGATCTTGCAGCCGCAATAGGGAGAATGCAGGACAGTATCAGGATATCCATAGAGAGATTGCGCCGCCGCAGAAATAAGTAGGACGGCCCCAGGAAGCCGTGGGCTGTGTTGCGCTTTTTTCCCTGGAACTTCCCAGGAGGTTGGAGCAAAGCGGACACTTGCTGCTTTGGAACTTTGCCGTGCAAGGGTTCAGATGTGCTGTGGCAGCACATCTGAACCCTTGCACGGTTCTTTTTTTTTAGCCTTGCCCATGGCCCACCAAATGGCCCCATCCAAGATGGATTGAGGTTCTTCCAGAAAAAGGATGGGAGCTTGTTGCGCTGCGCCTGGAACTGCCGGGGCTTTTTTCGTGTGTTTCGTGCTTTTCGTGGTCAAAAACTGCTGTTTTCCTTTTAACCACAAGCGCACAGGGCGGGTCCAGGGAAAGGAGAGCAAGGCTTGCGGGGGTTCGCCGGGACGAGGTGTACTGCTTGTACATTGAGTCCCGGCGCACCCCCGCGTAACACAGCTATCGTTTTCCTGGGCCCGCCCCCCCTCTCAACTGTCCGCAGGCAGCCGCTATATCCCCCCCCTTACTGTCGCGGATTATCACCGTGAAGTGCTTTTGCAGCAGAACATCCTGAAAGGCAAGCAAGGTTTGCTCTTCGGGCCGTTCAAAGTCGCTTTGGTCATGCGGGTTGTAGGCGATGAGGTTTATTTTGCAGGGAAAGCCCCCAAGCAGGGCCGCAAGCTTTTTTGCGTGGGCGATTGAATCGTTTATTCCTTTTAAAAGCACGAACTCGAATGTCACCCTTCGGCCCGCCTTTAGGGGAAAGGCCCTGCACGCAGCAAGAAGCTCCTTTATGGGCCATTTTTTGTTGATGGGCATTATTGCGTCCCGCGTGGCGTCATCTGCGGCATTGAGCGAAACAGCAAGCTTTACCCGGCTGTCTTTGCCCAACAGCGGAATCTGCGGAACAAGCCCGGCTGTGGAAACCGTTACCCTGCGGCCCGAAAAGCGCATTCCCCAGTCGTTATCCGTGAGGATGTCCAGGGCGGCAATAAGGTTTTCGTAGTTGGCAAGAGGCTCGCCCATGCCCATGAAAACAAGGTTGGTGAGGCTTTCGGGGTTTTCCAGGGCAAGGGCCGTGTCCCGCACCTGACAGACGATTTCCCCTAAAGTGAGGTTGCGGATAAATCCGTCCCTGCCTGTGCGGCAGAAGGCGCAGTTCATGGCGCAGCCCACCTGGCTGGAAACGCACAGGGTGTAATGCCCCTTTTCCGGCAGGAGAACGCTTTCAATGCAGTTGCCGTCTGCAAGCTCATAGAGGAATTTTTTGGCCCCGTCACTGCTGGCTGCTGTTTTAACAAGCTTCAGGCGGTCTATGGAAAAATCCTGGGCAAGAAGAGCGCGCAGAGCCTTGGAAATGTCTGTCATCTGATCAAAGGCGCTTGCCTGGCGCTGATAGAGCCAGCGCAGAATCTGGTCCAGATGAAAGGATTTCTGCCCTTTTCCCGCCAGCCAGGCGGCAAGCTCTTTTGGCGTGTTTTCAAGTATATTTCTTTGCACTGACACCCTGTTCATGTTATTATGGGTAAACTGTAATTGGTTTTTTAAAGCGCCGGGTGCGGGGTCTGGCTTTTTTTAAAGCGGCTGTTATTTCTCAAACCGGGCGCAGCACATTATGGCTTGACATAACACCGATACCGGACTATTTTCAACAGTTTCAAAATTTGGACTGCCAACAGGGCAAAGTGCAGATGTTCGACAACTTAAGCGACCGGTTAAATTCGGTCTTCAAAAAATTAAAGGGTCATGGCAGGCTTTCCGAGAAAAACATTGAGGAAGGCCTCAAGGAAGTTCGCATGGCCCTTCTGGAAGCGGATGTCAACTACAAGGTTGTAAAAGACTTTGTCGCTTCCGTAAAGGGCCGGGCCATAGGCCAGGATGTTTTGGAAAGCCTTACCCCCGGCCAGCAGGTCATAAAAATTGTCAATGAGGAGCTTGCCGCGCTTATGGGCGGCAAACATGAGGGGTTAAAGCTTTCGGGCAATCCCCCCCATGCAGTGATGCTTGCCGGTCTTCAGGGTTCTGGCAAGACCACCACAGCAGGCAAGCTTGCCCTGCACCTTCGGGAGCAGGGGCATAGGCCATTTTTGGTTCCGGCAGATGTTCACAGGCCTGCGGCCATTGAGCAGCTTCAAAAAATAGGCCGCCAGCTTGGGGTGCCTTTTTTTGACTCGCAACCCGGCCAGAGCGCGGAGCAGATAAGCGAGCAGGCCAAAAGCCAGGCCATAAAAGAGGGCTGCGATGTAATTATTGTTGACACGGCTGGCCGCCTTCACATTGACGAAGAGATGATGGCGGAGATCAAAAGGGTCAAAGCTGCTGTCAATCCGTCAGAAATTCTGCTTGTT
>JAGVAW010000110.1 GCA_020060085.1 Desulfobacterales bacterium | reverse complement strand
TACGCAGATGGGCGCTCGCCCTGCTTTGGCCCTGCCCAGTTGGTTAGATAGGCCGCCCAGCCCAGGTGGGGGAATATGCGCTCGCATTTTTCCGGTTCGCTGCACACAACAAATTTCAAGGGCTGAAGGTTCCCGGCAGAAGGACATAACCGGGCAAGCTCCACAAGCTGCTCCAGATCTGACGGCGCAATTAAATAATCCTGCTCAAAGCGGCGGCAGGTGCGGCTGGCAATAACAAGACCGGCAAAACTGTCAAAGTCCATTGTCTTTCATCCTTGGCTCGCAAGAATATTTAAAAGAATTGGCGCATTGCGGAGTATGCATTCAAACCACAGGAGGGATGCAGGTTGTAAAAAAGCCCCGCCTGAAGATGCGGGAGCTTTTTCAAAATTGCCGCAAAGAGTTTTTCCGGCAAAGGTGTCAAATGCCATATTCTCTATGCCATAGCTCCAGGCTTATTGCAATGCAGTAAGGATCCAGGGTTAAAGCCTTTTTTGGTGCATTGATGGGCGTGACAAGCTCCATTGACAACAGGGGCCTGATAATTTAAGTTAATTCTGTTTGCCGGGGCTTTTGCTTAAAAGCCCCGCCCGGCCCTGGTGGCGCCTCCGAAAAAAGCCGGCCTTGCTGGCACTGGAAAAGCAATGATTCTTACAACCTGCGAAGAAACTTACGAAAAGGGCCAAATCATCTTCGAGGAAGGCAGCTCCGGAGACTGGATTTACTTTGTGGAATCCGGCGCTGTTGAGCTTTCCAAAGCCGTGGACGGCAAGCCGGTTATAATTTCCGTGCTGCGCGAGGGGGAGCTTTTTGGTGAGCTGGCCTTTATCGGCGGGTTCAAGCGCACGGCCACGGCAAAGGCCCTGGACAACACGGTGCTTGGCATTCTGGACCGCTCTGTGCTTGACGAGGAATACAACCGGATGTCCGAGGGGTTTAGGCTTCTGGTGCGCAGTCTTGCCGTGCGCCTTAAAAAAACCACGGATGCCTGTGTTGGCCAGACCGGTTGCCGCAGGGATGTGCGCAAGGATATGGCCCTATCCCTTTCCTTCAAGAGCCGGGAGGCCCTTGTAAAGGCCCAGACCCTTAACTTGAGCAAGTCCGGCCTTTTTGTAAAGACCCCCATGCCCTTGCCTGTGGACACCTATTTCGAACTTAACATCAACCTGCCCGACCAGTCCCAAAGCGTGACTGCAAGAGCCGTGGTTCGATGGATTCGCAAGGAAACAAACGATCCGGTAGCCCGGCCCGCAGGCATGGGTGTTGAGTTCACGCAGATGAGCGATTCGGACAGAAAGCGGCTCAACGCAGTTCTGTCTGACAGCAGGTTACCCTGATGATTTACCGGAGCATTTCAGGAATCGGCAAGGCAGGGGCTGCCTCTGTTTTAATTGCCGCACTTTTGCTTTTTGCTGCCGCCCCTGCTGCACAGGGGACAGAAGGCGACATTTACCGCTTTGTGGATGAAAGGGGCGTGTCCCATTTCACCAACGCGCCTCCTGATGACCGGTACCGGATTTTTTTGCGCTCCACCGTATCCCGGCCCCAGCCTGCACCTGCCTTCAACCAGTTCGACCCCCTGATTGATGAGGCAGCCAAAGAAACAGGGCTTGATTTTGCCCTCATCAAGGCTGTCATAAAGGTGGAGTCGGATTTCAACATCTATGCTGTTTCCCCTGCCGGAGCGCTGGGGCTTATGCAGATAATGCCAGCCAACCTCATGGAGTTTGGAGTGCTGGAACCCTTTGATCCAAGGCAGAACATCCTTGGAGGCTCCCGCTATCTGGCAAAGCTCCTTGCCCAATACAAGGGCAACATAATCCTTGCCCTGGCTGCTTACAATGCAGGCCCCAACAGAATTAACGAGGGCGGGGAAAAAGACATCCCTGCGATCACGGAAACCAGGCAGTACGCTGCAAAGGTGATGAACGAGTATTACGCCATCCGACAGAGCATGGAAGGCCGGGGGGTACCCGTGCGGAGCGCGCCCTCCCAGGGTTCATGGCAGGTTTCGCCTTCTTCGGGCCAGGTCAGGGAAGACGCCAGCCCCCCACAGCAGCCTGCTGCCCAGGCAGCCCCGGCCCGCGCGCCGGTCTTTGTCCCATCTCCTGCCCGGACCCTTGAACCCGCACCGGCCACACCCCGTCAGACCCTGTCGTCCGGCCAGGACGAGTCCTTGCTCCAGCAGCGGGATACGCCTTTGCGCGTTATGGAAAGCGTTGAGGAATCGGGCCGCAGAAGCATAAGCATCATTTTTGATGAACAGCCCTGACCCAACCCCCAAAAAGAAGCCCGGAAAGCGCCCTTTGCCCAAAAAAGGCCGCCCCTTGTTTAAGAGTGGGCTTGAAGGCCTTGGCGTTGAGCCGGGCCTTGTCATGGCCAAAGACGCCTTGGCCATTGCAAAAGAGATTGAAAGTTTAAAAGCCCCCGGCATTTCCCAAAAACAGCGCCAGGACACCCTTGCCCGTCTGACCCGCCGCGCCCGCTCCAGCGCCCAGACCTGCCGCATCCGCCTTGCCGGTGCGCCCAGGCCCTCCTACCCGGCAGAGCTGCCCATTTCCAGGCGCAGGGCCGATATTGTTGAGGCAATCCGAAAAAATCAGGTGGTTGTAATCACCGGAGAAACAGGCTCCGGCAAGACCACCCAGCTTCCCAAGATGTGCATTGAGGCAGGGCAGGGTACAAGGGGCATGATAGGATGCACCCAGCCCCGCAGAATAGCCGCTGTTGCAGTTGCCCGCCGCATTGCTCAGGAGCTTTTGGAGGAGCCGGGCAAAAGTGTTGGATACAAAATCCGCTTTGACGAGGTCGGCACCCGGCGCAAAGTCCCATACATAAAGGTGATGACAGACGGCATACTCCTTGCCGAAACCCAGCAGGACCCGCTCCTTGCTGCCTATGACACCATCATAGTTGACGAGGCCCACGAGCGCAGCGCAAACATTGACTTTGTGCTTGGCATTCTGCGCAGCCTTGCCCCCAAAAGGCCGGATTTGAAAATCGTCATCACTTCCGCCACCCTTGATACCCAAAAATTCTCCCAGGCCTTTGACAATGCGCCCATCATAGAGGTTTCGGGCAGGATGTACCCTGTGGAAACCGTTTATTTTCCTGTGGAGGATTTCAAGGAGGAAGCGGGCGAGGTAAACTTTGTGGACGCTGCCGTAGCAGCGGTTGACATGATTTTTGCCGGGCGCGGGCCAATGGGAGACATCCTGGTTTTCATGCCCACAGCCCAGGATATTCTGGAAACCTGCGAGCTTATTGCCGGGCGGGGCCTTCCCAATGTGCGGGTTCTTCCTCTTTATGCAGCCCTCCCAGGCCCGGAGCAGGCAAGGGTGTTTGAGCCTCACAGGGGGATAACCGTCACCGTTGCCACAAATATTGCAGAAACATCCCTCACCCTGCCCAACATAAAATTTGTTGTGGATACGGGCCTGGCGCGCATTCTGCGCTACAACCCCGGCACCCGCACCACAAGCCTGCCCATTGAGAGAATTTCCCAGGCAAGCGCAGACCAGCGCAAGGGCCGCTGTGGGCGCGTACAAAACGGCTTATGCCTTCGCCTGTACGATGAAAAGGACTATCTTGGCCGCCCCCAGTTCACGCCGCCGGAAATTTTGCGCAGCAACCTTGCCCAGATAATTCTTCGCATGATCTCCCTTAACCTTGGGGATGTGAAAAACTTCCCCTTTGTGGACAGGCCAAAGGAAAAAAGCATTGCAGACGGCTTTGCCGTGCTTGAGGAGCTTTCCGCAATAGAGCCGGGCAAGCCCAAAAGGCAGCCCTCCCTTACAAAAACCGGCCAGATAATGGCAAGGCTGCCCATTGATCCAAGAATAGCCCGGATACTGCTTGCATCTTCCGGGCGCCAATGCCTGGCGCACGCACTTGTTGTGGCCGCAGCCCTGGCCACCCAGGATTGCCGCCTGCGGCCCCCAGGCCAGGAGGGGCAGGCAGATGCAGCCCATGCCCGCTTTGTGGATTCCCGCTCGGATTTTGTGACTCTGATCAATATCTGGAATGGTCTTTTTTCCTTCTGGAAGGAGGCAGGTAGCGCAAACCAGGCCCGCAAGTTCTGCAAGGAGCATTTTTTAAGCTTCCGGCGTTTAAGGGAATGGCGCGATGTCTGGTCCCAGCTTTTTTCCATACTTGTTGAAGAAAATCTCATCTCCGGTAAGCACCCGGCTTGGCCGGTTCTGCCCCCGGTTGACGAGGCCTTATATGCTGCCCTTCACCAGAGCATAACCGCCGGATACCTTTCCCAGGTGGCCCTTGCCAGGGAGGGCAAAAACATCTACCTGGCCGCAAAGGGCCGGGAGGTGATGCTTTTTCCCGGATCAGGGCTTTTCAACAAGGGCGGCACATGGATTGTTGCAGCAGAGATGGTGGAGACTTCCCGCCTTTTTGCCCGCATGGCGGCCTGTATTGAATCCAAATGGCTCGAAGATCTGGCCGGAGATCTGGCCAGATCTTCCTTTCGCCATCCGCGCTTTGACCCCCAGCAGGGTGAAGTGGTTGCAGATATGCGCATCACCCTTTTCGGGCTGCCCATTGTGGAGGGCCGCACAGTGCGCTACGGGCCTGTGCGCCCGGATGAGTCAGCCAGCATCTTTATTGAGCAGGCCCTTGTGCAGGGACGAATAAGGCAGGAATTTGCTTTTCTTGAACACAATAAGAAATTAAGGGACAAAATTTTAAGAATCGAGGAAAAGCTACGTCAACGGGATATACTTGCCCCGGATGAGGCCATAAGCGACTTTTACCGCCAGCGCCTGCAAGGGGTCTTTGATGTTGCCAGCTTAAAAAAGCGCATAAAGGATCTTAAAGGCGACAAGCCCCTTAAAATGAGCGAGCAGGACCTGCTTCTGGATACCCCTGACTGGGGCCACCTTGCCCAGTTCCCCGACCAGGCAAGGATATCCGGCGAAAACTTCCGCCTGCGCTATTGCTTTGCGCCCGGCAAGGAGGATGACGGGGCAACCCTGGTTGTGCCCCAGGGCCGCCTGGCCCACATAGCCCCGGAATCCGCCCTGTGGGTTGTGCCCGGTTTTTTGGAGGAAAAGGTGGAAGCCCTTTTGCGGGGCCTGGAAAAAAAATACCGCAAACAGCTTGTGCCGGTAAAAGACAAGGCCAAGCCTGTGGCCCGTCTTCTCAAGCCCGAATCCCGGATTCCCCTTGCAAGCCAGCTTTCCAAAATTGTACATGAGCTTTTTGGGGTGGCCGTGCCTGCACAAGTCTGGCCTGTTGAATCCCTGCCTGATTACCTTAAAACCCGGATTCTTCTTGTGGATCACCAGGGCAGGCAGATTGCCGCAGCAAGGGATGTGAGCATTCTTGAAGACAAATCCCTGGAGCATGACAGCCCTGCCCCGGCAGTATGGCAAAAGGCTGTTGCACAATGGGAAAAGCCCGTTGCAGACATGAGCAGTATGCCGGATTTGCCCCAGAGCCTTACCCTTGCCCAGGGTAAAGGCGGAGCCTTGATGGCCTATCCTGGCCTGCTGGTCTGCGAAAAGGATGGCGGCGTGCAGGTAAAGCTTTTTAAAAACCCCCAGCAGGCCCAGAAGTCGCATCTGGCAGGCGTAAGTGCCCTGTTGCAGGGGCATTTTAAAAAGGAATTGAAGCTTATTGAAAAAAATCTTGCCTTTACCCAGGCCCAGGCAAAGGCAGCAATGCTTGCCGGAGGGGCGGCCTCTGTTGAAAAATCTGTTTTGGAGCGTCTTTGTAAGGATTTGTTTGAAAAGGATATCCGCTCCACCAGCCAAATGGAGGCCCATGCCCTTGAGATTGCCCCCAAACTTGTAACCCACGCCCTTGCAAAAAAGCAGGAGGCCCAAGTTGTGCTAAACGCCCTTGCACAGGCGCATGGAGAAATTGCAAGGCTAAAGGATGCCAATAGGGAGCATCCGCCTGTTGCAGCCTTCCTTTCCCAAAGGTCGGCAGACCTAAACAAGCTTGTGCCGCAACGCTTTATGCTGCTCTACGATTCCGGGCGCATTGCCCAGCTTCCCCGCTACCTCAAGGCTGTTACGGTAAGGGCGCAGCGTGGGGCTGCAAACCTTGCCAGAGATGCAGCCAAAGAGCAAAAGGCAGCCCCCTTTGAAGAAGCCCTCCAAAAAGCCGTGGCAGGGCTTGACAACAAATCCTCGGAGCATTTGCGGATAAAGCTTGAAGAGCTTTTCTGGATGATGGAGGAATT
>JAGVAW010000191.1 GCA_020060085.1 Desulfobacterales bacterium | reverse complement strand
GATGAATATTAACCCGTTTCCTGCAATTTTCGTTAACACAAACTGATAATAAAATCAAGTAAATTTAATGGGTAATACCTTTTTCAGGGGCGACTAATTATCTATCCCGGATAATTCACGAGCCAGTGCGCAAATAAGGCTCGCCCGCAGGGTGAAAAATTTTGCCGTTTAAACAACTTTTGCTTCAAAAGCAGACTGTATTTTCGGCAAGACATCAAAAATGTACTTATCTGTTTGAAAACATTTTATATATTCTTTAACGGCGAAATTTTTCATGAATTATGCGGGCTATGTATGTCGGCCCTATGGCTGTCGCACAAAAAGGCCAAGGCCCATTGCGGGCGCAGGTAGAATTTCAAATAGGCCTTTTTGAGCATGGATGTCAGGGCTGGCAGGCTGTGGCAGGCGTTGTACTGGGGATAAAGGGCCGGAGGGAAGGCCTTGAGGTCTGTGCCTGTCTGCTCTGCAAGGGGGGTTCCCGGAAAGGGCACCACAAGGTGAAAAGAGGCAAATGTTGGATTTAGTTCCAGGGCAAATTGAAGCGTTTTTTCCATTTGCCTTTTTGTTTCGTTGGGAAAGCCGAAATTGAAAAAGAGGGCGGTTCTTATTCCTGCCCTGCGACAGGCCTCTACCGCAGAAGAAGCGCTTTGGCGGCTTATGCCCTTTTTGGTGGTTGCTAAAATTTTTTCATCGCCCGATTCCACTCCAAAATGAATAAGGCTGCAACCTGCCCGGCGCATAAGGCGGGCAAGGGGCAGGTCAATGTCTGTAACGCGGGTCTGGCAGGTCCAGTTTGCCTTTATCCGCCGGCTTATCAGGCCAAGGCAAAAAGCCTCCACAAAACCCCTTGAAAGGCAGAATTCCAGATCCATGAAGTAAAAGTTTTTAACCCCAAAGCTCCGGGCAACAAAGGCAACCTCATCCAAAAAATGCTCCGGGCTTTTGCGACTCACCTTTTTGCCATACATTCCAAGGTAGCAGAAGGTGCAGCCCACCGGGCACCCGCGGGAGGCCTCCAGCAGGGCAAAGTGCTTTCCCATAACCGGAAAATAGTGGTAGCGGCTCATGGGCAAGAGGTGAAAAGCCGGATAAGGCATTTCATCCAGGTTTTTCATCCGGGGCCTTTGTGGGGCCTTATTCAACAAGCCTTCCTCTGCCCAGGCGCAGCCGTTAATGGGGGCAAAGGGCCAGGATTGGGGAATGTCATGAGAAACAATGTCAACAATTGTCTGCTCCGGCTCGCCCAAAATGGCCGCCCTGGCCCCGGTGGCCCCAAGCAGGGCCAGGGGCCGCTCTGTAACATGGGCGCCCATTATGTAAAGGCGCTCCTTGGGCAAAAAGGCAGTTGAATCAATAAAAAAGCCTATGTCCAGGGCCGGGCACTGCCAGCGGTCGTAAGGTGTGGAGGTTATAAAGACAGCATCAAAACCCTGGGCCAGCCTGCCCAAAGCTTTGGGGGAAAGCCTTTCAACATTGTTGTCCACAAGGCGAACCTTATGACCGGCCTTTTCCAGCATGGCCGCGCTGTTGGCAAGGCAAAGGGGCTGCCACAGGCGCTTGAACTGAATCTGCTGCTGGCCGGATATGCCCGTCCAGTTGGGGTTTATTAGAAGCACCCGGCTCATAAAAGCTCCCCAAAGGATCCAACCCGCCTGCCGCATTGGGCCAGCACCCGGTTTAGAGACGGAGAGCAGGCAAGTGCCACATCCTTTTCCCAGCAGTAATTCCAATGGCCGTAAAGCGCCTTTTCATTCTCATCAACAAGGGCGGGGTGCAGCATTATCTCCACAACCGGCCACAAGGAAAGGCTGCGCAAAATCGCCTTGACTCTCATAATGGTTAGCCTGCCCCCGGCGTGCAGAAAGCCCGTGCAAACCGGGTTTTTGGGGTGCCCGGCCTTGCCGGGGATAAAGACCTTCTGCCAAAGGTTAAGGGCCGCATACTCAAAAAGCCTGCCAAACCCTGGGGCAAGGCTCAAAGGCTCGGCAATGCTGCTGCGCACAAAGGCAATGTTGTGCTGCCGGGCCAAATCTGTGCACACCTGCCAAAGGCCAGGGAAGAGGTGGACAAACTGGTGGCTGTCCAGATGGGTTGGGGCAAGACAGGCATCCTTTATGCGCCTTATCTGGGCATCCCACTCCTCATAAACAGCAGAAAGGGGGATTTTTTTTGCAGCAGCCAGCAGAAAAACCTTTTTCAGCGAAGGCAGGTTCGACCCCTCATCCAGCCCGGCAAAAAGCCTGTTTGCGCCCAAAAGGCTTTTTTCGTCAGTAAGAACCAGATGCACACCAATATCCAGCTTTGGGTGCGCCCTGGCATAATCTGCCGCTGCCTCAAAGGCGCTGCCGCCTGCCATTATGCTGGCCGAGCGCAGGCAGCCCTCCTCAAAGGCTTTTTCCACACCCCTGTTTGCGCCGGGGCAAAGCCCGTAATCATCGCCGTTTAAAATGACAAGCATCTGTTTTTCCGGGAAAAAGAAATGGCAAAAACGCAGCCTGCAACCCTTGGCCTACCTGCTTTTTTCTGCTCTTCTTTTTTGGCGGGTAAGAACCCCATGAATCACTGCAAAGGCCAAAATGGCAAGGGCCAAGGCCAGCCACAGGCTTGTGAGGCGCATAAACCAGGGTTTATAAAGGGCGGGAATGCTGGCCCTTGCCGGGGCCATTGCCGCATGGGCAATGTAATCCTCGTTATATCTCACCACTGCAAAAAGCGGCAGGTTTGAGCCTGCGGGCCAGGTTTTGTTTGAAAGGGCAAATTCAAGCTCTGCCTTTTGGCCCGGCATAAAAAGGGCTATTCTGCGGGGTTTTTCCACAATCAGGCCGCAGGGAGCCACAAGCTCAATATCCAAATCTCTTGCCCTTTGCCCGGGGTTTTCAATCATAAGGATAAGGCTTGCCCGGCCATCCACAACAAGGTTCTTTGCGCTGATTTTTACATCCGTTTCAGGGCCTGCCTTTGTGTCAAAAAGCCCGCCGTGCACGGCGCAATAACTGTTTTTGCTCCCGTCCTCGTATTTTATCCTTAAAATGGCCGTATGCCTGCCAGGAGCGGGCATATACCCGCCGGAAACAGCAAAGACAAAGATGTGGTGCCCGCCCGGCTCAAGGCTTGTCAGGGGAACGGATTTTAGGCTGTGCTTTGAAATTTCCAAAGCAGGGGCAAGGTTGAAAAGAGCCTTTGAGCCGGAATTTTTTGCAAGCACTGTAACTGTGAGCCTGTTGGCATCTGCCTGGGTTGTCATGGTGAGGGAAAGACCCGTGCCCTGGGCCAGCGCCGGGGCAGCCCAAAGCAAAAGAAAGGCAAAAAGCAGCAATATTTTGAATAGTTGGCGCATGGCCCGGCTTCAATTGAAAAAGACTGTACTTTCAGGTTCTGTTCTGTCTCAACGGTTTCATACAAAGTTGCAGCCGATAGATGTAAATAAGGACAGCACCCCGTTTTTGTTCTGGATTCCCGCTGTTGCGGGAATGACGGCTGCTGTGCCGGGTTGCTGTTTGCCCTTTTGATTTGATCGCAACAAAGCTTCATCCGCCTGCTTGCGGCATCTGACTATCTGTTATGACAATTAAAAGCATTCTGCTCCAACTCTTTAGCTACCGCTCTTTTAAATAAGCCTCCAGGTTTGGAAGGCCGTCCACATTGAAAAAACGCAGGTCGTTTTCGCTGCCCAGGATTTTTTTTGCCAGCCCGGTGAGCACCTTGCCGGGGCCGACCTCCACAAATGTGTCAACCCCGCTGTCAAAAAGGGCCTTTATGCAGTCGCACCACAAGACAGGGCTTGTGATTTGCCGGGTCATAATTTCCTGTATGACCCTGGCGCTTTTTTCAAGCTTTCCGCTTACATTGAGGGCCACAGGCAGAAAAGCATCCGCAAAGGGGGCCTCTTGCACCAGGGGGGCAAAGTCGGTGCCCGCCTTTTCCATGAGCGCGCTGTGCCATGCGCCGGAAACCTTAAGGGGTATGCACCTTGCCTTCTGCTCTTTGGCAAGCTGCCCGGCCTTTGCCACTCCTTCAGAGCTTCCTGTTATTACAACTTGAGTGGGGGCATTGTGGTTTGCAATGCCAACCAGGCCATCAGATGAAGCTTTGCCTGTGATTTGGCCCACCTCATCAAAATCCAGGCCAACAATGGCAAGCATGGCTCCGGGGTTGGCAAGGGCCTCCCGATGCATAAGCTTTGCCCGCGCGGTAACAAGTTTTGTTGCCTCTTCAAAGGAAAGGCATTGTGCTGCTGCCAGGGCGCAGAACTCGCCCAGGCTGTGCCCTGCTGCTGCATCGGGCGTTGCGCCCTCCTTTGCAAGGGCTGCCAGGCAGGCAAGGTTGACGGCTGTTATTGCTGGCTGGCAGTTGACGGTGTGGGTGAGATCCTCCATAGGGCCGTTAAAGCAGAGTTTTCTTATATGGGCCTTGCAAAGGTCATCGGTCATGTCAAAGATGTCCCGCACAAAGCTAAATTCCTCAAACAAATCCTTTCCCATGCCTACAAATTGGGAGCCCTGGCCCGGAAAAAGAAAGGCGGTCTTTGCCATTAAAAAACTCCAAAATAGGGTGCTGTTAATTAAATCCAGGTCAGTCCAGCTTGAACATATCCCTTGTTATGCCGATGTAATCGCGCTTTTTGCCCTCCCGGTGGCCTGAACCCTTGAGAAACTGGATGGGGTCGTGCAGGGCCTTGTTGACAATGGATTCCGTGAGCCGGTCAATGGCGGCAAGCTGCTCTTCCGAAAGCTCTTTCAAGCCTGCAAGGCTCTTTTTTGTCTCCGCAAGCCTTATGGCGTCCATCTTGTCTTTAAGTGCCTTGATGGTGGGCACCACATCCAGGGATGAAAACCACTCCCTGTAAGTGAGCACAGCCTCGTCAACAATGCCCTCTGCCCGCGCTGCCTCCTTCATGCGCTCGGAAAGGTTTTTCTCCACAATGCCCGAAAGGTCGTCAATATCGTAAACATAAGCGTTTTCAAGGCGGTTTATCTGTGGATCAACATCGCGCGGAACAGCAATGTCAATAAAGAAAAGGGGCCGGTTTTTGCGGGCCTTCATGGCAGCCTTGGCCATTTCCTTATTTATAACAATGTCCGGCGAGCCGGTGGAGCTTATAACTATGTCAACGGTTGTAAGCACCCGGCCTATTTCAGAAAATTGCACGGGCGTGCCGGAAAAGCGGCGGGCAAGGGCAACAGCCCTCTCAAATGTGCGGTTTGCCACAAATATATCCTTTGCCCGGTGGTTGATAAGGTGCTCCACAGCCAGCTCGGCCATTTCGCCTGCCCCCACCAGCAGAACCTTTCTGCCCAAAAGGTCATCAAAAATCTTTTTGGCAAGCTCAACAGCAGCATAGCTTACGCTCACCGCATGATCGCCTATGCCTGTTTCCTTTCGTATTCGTTTTGCAACACTAAAGCCCCGGTGCATGAGCTTGTTTAAAATCACCCCGGTTGTTTTTGCCAGGGTTGCCTGCCGGTAGCTCTCCTTCACCTGTCCTAAAATTTGTGGCTCGCCCACAATCATGGAATCCAGGCTTGATGTCACCCTGAAAAGATGGCGGCAGGCCTCGTCTGACTCGCACACATAAAGGCTGTCTTCAAAATCCTTTAATTTCAGACTCTTTTCTCTGGCTAAAAATTCCTTGATTGCCCCTGTTGCATCGCTGGCACAAGGCCCTGCTGCCAGCACCTCCACCCGGTTGCAGGTGGAGAGCATCAAGGCCTCGCTTATGGCCAGGTTTTGCACAAGGCGCACAAGGGCTTTTGGAATTTCCTCGCCCGGAAAGGCAAGGCACTCCCGAATATGAACCGGCGCGGTTTTATGATTTAAGCCAACAAGAACAATATCCATAAAGCGCCAAAAGCCCTAAAAAATGGCAAACTGCCCGTGATGGCCGGGCAGCAGAAGGTTTACGCCCAAAAAGGTGAAAAGCACCACAAAAAGGCCGATAAGGGCTATGATGGCCGTGCGGCGGCCCTGCCAGCCCTTTACCATGCGGCCGTGCAAAAGGGCCGCGTAAATCAGCCAGGTCACAAGTGACCAGACCTCCTTGGGGTCCCAGCTCCACCACCTGCCCCAGACTGTTTGAGCATATATGAACCCTGTTATCATGCCGATGGTGAGCAGGGGAAAGCCGAATGCCACAAGGGCATAGCCCATGCTGTCAAGCCTTTGCAGGGATGGCAGGCGCTGGAAGAAAAATCCGTGGCTCTTGCTTTTTATGGCCCGCTCCTGAAGCAGGTAGATTCCGCCCACAAGAGCTGCAAGCACAAAGGCCCCGTCTCCCAAAAATATGGCGCTTATATGAAAGAACATCCAGATGCTCTTCAAAAGCTCCGGCTCGGCATGGGCTTCCGGCGGCAGGGCCAGGGATATGATAAGGGCCACGAAAACAACAGGCCCGGCCAGAGCGCCAAGCACCTTTAAATTGTAGCGGGCCTGGAAGGCTACAAATACAAGGGCCACGGCCCAGGCTAGAAAGCCTAAAGATTCCCGCAGGTTCTCCACGGGCAGATGCCCGGTAACGGCAAAGGATATGCCCAGCACAAGGGTATGGCACAAAACTCCGGCCAGAAAGAAGGCGTGCCCGAAGGTGTGGGCCGCCTCTTTGTGGGCCAGCAGGTATCCCACATAACCCGCAGAGCCGGTTACATAGCAGGACAGAGCCAGTATGAGCATTCCTTCCATTACTTTTTTCCCCGGGTTTGCGCCATAAGTTGCCTTATTTTAAGAAAAAAGGCCCGGACAAAGATTGCCTACGCAATAATCCGGCCCCAAAACGCCTGTCAAAAGGCTGTCAATAGCATCAATGTCCTTTTGTCTGACCATTTCAAGCAGTCCGCCTTCAATGAGTCTTTCAAAAAGGGGCTTGTGCTCTTCGGGCGCATGGGCCTCTGCAAGAAGCCTTTTGCGAATCAGACCCATTATTTCCAGAAAATCGGCATATTCAGGGCCGTATTTTTCTTTAAGCTCCTTTCTTAACGATTTGGCAAAGGCCGGGCTTTGACCTGCGGTGGAGATGGCCAGCATCAAATCCCCCTGGCGCACAATGGCTGGCAGCACAAAATTGCACAGGGCTGGCCTGTCTGCAATGTTGCACAAAATGCCCCTGGCATTTGCATCCAGGCTTATCTGCCGATTGATCGCCTCATCATCTGTTGCGCCTATGACAAGAAAGGCCCCCTCCATCAAAGAAGAATCGTACTCCTGGCGGACAAGCCTTACGCTTCCCGCCTTTTCCATTTCTTCAAGCTCTTTGCACGATTTTGGGCTTGCCACGGTTACAAATGCACCGCAGTCAACAAGGGTGGCCGCTTTGCGCGCACCCACAGGGCCGCCGCCCACCACAAGGCAGGGCCTGCCTGTAATATCCAGGTTAACAGGGTAATAGCGGGGGGTTTCTTGTGCCATAATCCTTTATGCCGTAAGCCGCACAATGCAGCCAAAAAAAGTTTGTTTTAAGCGGGGGTTTTTCTGCCCCTGCTGCACACCACTATAATATGTTTGCCGCTGTATTCAAGAAGTTTGGCAGATAAAGCAAAAAGAGCGTTGTCAGACTTCAAGGCGCATGAGGTCCCTGGCCACCCACAAGGGGCCGTCAAAGGTTTTGCGGCAATCGGCAACAATATCTGTTGCGTCAGTTTCCGGGTAAATGTGGGTGAGCGCAAGACTTTTAGCCCCGGCCTGCGCTGCGGCTTGGCCAGCCTGGGAGGGTGTCATGTGGTTGTCTGTTGGGGCAGAATCCGGCATGGCTGCCTCGCAGATAAAAAGATCGCAGTCCCTTGCAAGGCTCACAATCTCCGGGCAGGGGGCCGTGTCGCCGGAATAGACAAGGCTTTTGCCAAAGGCCTCCAGTCGCAGGCCAATGCTTTGGGGCGTATGGTTCACAGGCAGGGAAAAAAGGTCAAAATCCTCAAAGTGGCGCTTATCAGGCCCGTCAATGTCAAGCTCATCAATGCTCATAAGCCCTGGGCGCAGGGTCAACCATTCTCCGTAAACGCCCTGAAGGCTTTTGTAAAAATCCGCAAAACCCCTGCCGCCTAAAGCTGTGAAGGTTTTTTTTGTTTCGTGAAAGCCCCCGTATTTCACGGCAAAGAGAAAGGGGGCAAGGTCGGCTGTGTGGTCAATGTGCAGGTGGCTGTAAAAAAGATGGGTCACATCTTTTATGCTTTGGCCTGCCTGGGCCATGCGCAAAAGGGTTCCAGGCCCCGTGTCCAGCAGGATGAGGCTGTCTGCCACCCGGACCATTATGCTGCTTGAAGATCGCTCGGCCCGCGGCACACAGGTGCCAGATCCCAAAATTGTCACAAGAATTTTTTCCACAAGGCGTCCCCCGGCGTTTTTGTTGCAGTTAAAAAACAAGGCCCCTGCCAGGGTGAGGCATTTGACTTTGACTGGCAAGTGCTTATTTTTGTGCCAAATTATAAGGCATAAAGTCAACAGGCTGACAAATATTTAAAGGGAGAAGCCATGCGCTTCTGCGCCAAGCCTAAAAAAGCATTACAGGCTTTTGGGCTTGGAAAATGAGCAAAGAATAAGAGCATATATGCTTTTAAATAAGGAGGCAAAAAATCATGCGTTTTGACAAGTTTACCATCAAGAGCCAGGAATTGCTGCAAAAATCCCAGTCGCTGGCTTCCAGCAGCGGAAACCAGCAGATTGAGCCGGAGCATCTGCTGGCAGCCTCGTTTGCCGATGAGAAGAGCTTTGTGCTTTCAATGCTGAAAAAGCTTGGGGTTTCGCCGGAGCCGGTTTGGGAGCAGCTCAAGCAGGCTTTGGACAAGCTGCCCAAGGTCAGCGGTGGCGGCTTTGGCGAAGCAGGCCTTTCGGCCCGCTCCCAAAAGGTGCTGGAAGGGGCAATGGCCGAGGCCTCCAAGATGAAGGACGAATACACCAGCCTGGAGCATATCTTAATTGCAATATGCGATGAATTGGGCCAGGCAGGGCGGATTCTTGCAAGTAACGGAATAACACGGGACAGCATATTAAAGGTGCTCCAGAGCATAAGAGGCTCCCAACGCATCACAGACCCCAACCCGGAAGAAAAATACCAGGCCCTTGAGCGCTATGCCAAGGATTTGACCGAGCTTGCCCGCCAGAACAAGCTTGACCCGGTGATAGGCCGTGACGAGGAAATACGGCGCATAATCCAGGTACTTTCCCGCAGAACCAAGAACAACCCGGTGCTCATCGGCGAGCCGGGCGTGGGCAAAACAGCCATTGTGGAAGGCCTTGCCCAGCGAATCATAAGGGGCGATGTTTCCGAAAGCCTTAAAAACCGCCGCCTTGTGGCCCTGGACATGGGTGCGCTTGTGGCAGGGGCCAAATATCGGGGCGAGTTTGAGGATCGCCTAAAGGCCGTGATGAAGGAAGTTGAGGATGCAGCAGGCGAAATAATAATGTTCATTGACGAGCTTCACACGGTTGTGGGCGCAGGCGCAGCAGAAGGCGCTGTGGATGCCTCCAACATGCTAAAGCCAGCCCTGGCGCGGGGAACCCTGCGCTGCGTGGGGGCCACCACCATCAATGAATACCGCAAGCACATAGAAAAGGACGCTGCCCTTGAGCGCCGCTTCCAGCCCGTGCTTGTAAAGGAGCCAACGGTTGCGGACACCATTTCCATACTCCGGGGCCTGAAGGAAAAGTACGAGGTCCACCACGGGGTGAGGATTCAGGATTCAGCCATCGTGGCTGCGGCAACCCTTTCCCACCGCTACATCACAGACCGCTTTCTGCCGGATAAGGCCATTGATTTGATTGATGAATGCGCCAGCAAGCTGCGAATTGAAATTGACTCCATGCCTGTGGAGATTGACCAGCTCGCCCGGCAGATTACCCAGGCCCAGATCGAGCGCCAGGCATTGAAAAAGGAAAAGGACACTGCCAGCAGGGAGCGCATGGAAAAGCTCAACGAAGAGCTGGCCAACATGGAGGAAAGCCTGCGGCAGATGAAGGCCCACTGGCAAAACGAAAAGGACGCCATTGCAAAAATCCGCCAGATAAAGGAGCAGATCGAGCAGCTTTCCGGCGAGGAGGAAAGGGCCGAGCGCGCGGGAGATCTTTCGCGGGTGGCAGAGCTTCGCTACGGCAAATCCCTGGAATTGCAGAAGCAGCTTGAAGATGCCAACCGGCAGTTTGCCGAAATCCAGAAGGAAAGCAAGATGTTAAAAGAGGAGGTGGATGACGAGGATGTTGCCGAGGTGGTCAGCCGCTGGACAGGAATTCCTGTTGCCAAGATGCTTGAAGGCGAGCGGGAAAAGCTTGTTAAGATGGAAGATCGCCTGCACAGGCGCGTCATAGGCCAGGCAAGGGCCATAGAGGCGGTGAGCAATGCTGTGCGCCGCGCCCGCTCCGGGCTTCAGGACCCCAACCGGCCCATCGGCTCATTCATCTTCATGGGGCCAACAGGCGTGGGCAAGACCGAGCTTGCCAAGGCTTTGGCAGAGTTTCTTTTTGACAGCGATCAGGCAATGGTGCGCATTGACATGAGCGAGTTCATGGAAAAACACTCCGTTGCAAGGCTTATAGGCGCGCCCCCAGGCTATGTGGGCTACGAGGAAGGCGGCTACTTAACCGAGGCCGTGCGCCGCCGCCCCTATTCCGTGCTGCTTTTTGATGAAATTGAAAAGGCCCACCCGGATGTTTTCAATGTGCTGCTCCAGATTCTGGATGACGGCCGCATGACTGACGGCCAGGGCCGCACAGTGGACTTTAAGAACACCATCATAATAATGACAAGCAATGTGGGCAGCCACTACATAACCGAGCTTGGCGGGGCAAGGCGCGAGGAGATGGAGCGCCGGGTCACAGAGGCCCTGCGCCAGACCTTCCGCCCGGAGTTTTTAAACCGCATAGACGAGACTGTCATCTTTGAAAATCTCACGGAAGAGGACTTGACCAGAATTGTTGACATCCAGCTTG
>JAGVAW010000241.1 GCA_020060085.1 Desulfobacterales bacterium | reverse complement strand
TCAAAACAAAGGTGATTGAATGGCTCACAAGGGGGCCGTGGCGCAAGTGGGTGCTGGCATTTGCCAGCGCCAAGGCTTGTGACGGCGGGGCAGGGGCCACCTATGTGCTGTTGAGAGACCGCCCCATAACCCACAGGGACAGGAAAAGCGACAAAAAAGGCAGCAGGGCGGGGCAGCAGGAAAAGAGCTGAAATCTTTACCTGTGCTGCCGGACTTCTCTTTCAGGCAGGCCGCAAAAAAACTTCAGCAGATTATTCCCCGGCAAAAAAACGCATCCTTTGAAATGTCCTTGCTGCGTTGCCCTTTCAAAACCTTGCCAACTCCTTTTTTACTCAACGAAAAACTTGACATTAGGCTTTGGGAAAAGTTATCTAACCATGTAGTTAAACTATTTGGTTAAATACCTGTTTTGGGACGGAGATTAACAATGCCCCAAAAAAATATGGCCGCAAATAAAGACAAGACAATTCGGCGCATTCTGGACGGGGCCACCAAGGTTTTTGCCGAGGCAGGCTACTCAGGCGCTTCTGTGGATGAAATAGCCAAGGCTGCCAATGTGAACAAGGCCACCATCTATTACCATGTGGGAGACAAGGAAGCCCTGTATGTGAGGGTTCTCCACGAAGTCATCGGCCAGACCGCAGCCGGCATTGCAGCCCGTATGAACAACTCCATGACCCCGGCAGAAAAGCTTGCCACATATATTTCGGGCATTGCCCAGACGGTTGAGAACTATCCGCCCCTGCCGCCGGTGATGATGAGGGCTGTGGAGTCCGGCGGCCAGATTCTCTCGCCGGAGGTGGCAGCAGACCTGATGATGATTTTCGGCATTCTTCTGGAAATTCTTGAGCAGGGGGCAAGGGAAGGGGTCTTTATAAAGGCCAACCCCTTTATCATTTATCTTATGATAATCGGGGCAGTGGCCTTTCACCGGAATGTGGAAGCCAACTGGGACCAGAAGCCTGAACTTGCCATGCTCTTCAAGCAGATGGACCCTGACTTTTACACCAAGCTTGAAGGAAGCTTTTCCATAAGCGTTGCAAACGAGGTCACCCGGCTTTTGCTGCGTGCCCTGGAAAAGCAAGGCCCCCAAAAAGATTAAGATTTTTGAGGAAAGCAGGATAGACCTATAGCCCTGTCGCGCGCCGGGCTTGTGGCATGAAGGCCCGGAGGTAAAAAACGCCGGAACAAAAATTTTTTTCCAAGGCGGATTGCGTCAAAAAACAATGCCAAATCCGCACAGGTGAATTGCGCCCTTGTGGAAGGCAAAATCTGCCGCAAAAAACGGAAAGGTTTTTTTGTGGACAAGCAGAACCTTAAAAAAATGGAGGCCTGGCGCTACCAGCAGAAATTGCTCAAGCTGCTCATCGCCGTGCTTCGCTTTCCACGCCTTGCTGCCGCCATGCTAAAGGCTGCAAGCAAAGTGATGCCCAAAGAGGAGGCCCTCTGGAACTCCGGGCCGCGCCACAGCTTTTCCATGCTTGGGGGCGGACTTGTAAAGGCCGATGACCTGGCAGCCATGCGCTTTATTTATCAGGATTACGAGGAGCACATGGAGCGCCTGCTCTCGCCCAATGGAAGGCCCGTTGTGTGGAGCGAGTTCAACCTTTCCAATGAATTGCTGCGAGTGTTTGATGTAACAGCCTATATTCCAGAATCCATATCCATAATGGGTCACCACCTTGGCACGGACCTGCCCGTAAGGCTCATCGAGGCTGCTGAAAACGCGGGCCTGCCAGCAGAATACTGCTCTGCGGGAAAGGCTGCCATCGGCGCGTATCTTTTGGGCCAGGCCCCGGAGCCGGATCTCATCATCTCAAGCTCTCACCCTTGCGATTCGGTTGTTTCCAGCTACCAGACCCTGCGCTTTTTGACCGGCAAGCCCCTTTTCCCGGTGGACAGCCCCTACTGGGATGATGATGAGGCCTACGTCTACTATGCTCAAAATCTTTGGGAGCTTGTGGATTTTCTGGAGAAAAACACGGGCCAGAAAATGGACTGGGATGCCTTGAAGCTTGTATGCGAATCAATGAACGAGACAAACCGCTATCTCCAGGAATACACGGAAATGGCAATGGCCGTGCCAAGCCCGGTGAATCTCACCTGCCTGCTTTTGGGCTGGCAGCACGGCATTGCGGCAATGGGCAGTAAAAATTCGGCCATTTATGCCAAAACCATACGCGACAATGCGGTTAATCGCCTGGAAAATGGCGAGGGCTATTTCAAAAACGAGAAAATCCGCGTCATCTGGTACGACATACCCATCGCCTTTCACTTCATGGAGCCCTGGCTCAATAAAACATTTGGGGCTGTGACCGTGGCAGACTTCATGGGCCGGGTATCCCAGACCTCAATCGAAACAAGCTCGCCTGAAACCATGATAAGGGACCTGGCCAAAACCCACCTGCGCATTGCAATGGCCCGCCAGTGCCGTGGCCCGGCAGAGTTTTTCACCGGCGAGCTTGCCCGCATTGTGGAGGAATACTCCGGCGACTGCTTCATCTTCACCCGCCACCAGGGCTGCAAAATCGCCTGGGCAATGGGCAAGCTTATTCGGGATGTGTGCAACCGGGCAGGCAAGCCAGCCCTTTTTCTGGCGGTTGACTCCTTTGACAGCCGCCTTGTGAGCGAGGCTGCCATAAAAAAACAGATTGGCGACTTTTTTTACGAGCACGGACTTGCCTGAAAAAGGCTAAAATCCTTTCGTTAAAATTTTATCCCCCCCGCCTGTTGCCCCTTTGCCGGAAAGTCTTAAAAATGAAAATCCGATAAAAGGGCTTTGTCTTTCCAACGCAATCCGCAATGTAAAATAATCCGCTCTTGAAGCTTATGGGCTGTTCTGTTAGATTTTATAAGCCTTTGCCAGGGAATTTGCGGTTTAGGCAAAAGGCTGTACAGCAGGGAAAATGCGCCGGGTTTTAAGGCTTTTTTTGCAGCAGGGCAAAACAATTCCGGGCGGGAGCGCCCTTTTGCCATGACTATAAACAGAAAACAAACAAGGGCCGTTAAGGTTGGCAGCGTTTTGGTGGGCAACGGCGAGCCTGTGGTGGTGCAGTCCATGACCAACACGAATACAGCCGATGTGGCAGCCACGGTTGCACAGATAAAGCGCCTGGAAAAGGCAGGCTGCAAGATTGTGCGGGTGGCGGTTCCTGATGACAAGGCAGCAGAGGCCATAGGCCCCATAAAAGAAGCCATTAACCTGCCTCTGATTGCAGACATTCATTTTGACCACCATCTGGCCATAAAGGCTGCAAAAAACGGGGCGGACGGCCTGCGAATAAATCCGGGCAACATCGGCGGGGCAAAAAAAACAGCCAAAGTGGTGGAGGCTGCTGCAAAATACGGGCTTTGCCTGCGCATAGGCGTAAATGCAGGCTCGCTGGAAAAGGATTTGCTTGAGAAATATAATGGCCCCACAGCAGATGCAATGGTGGAAAGCGCCGTTAATCATATAAGTGCTGTGGAAGCGATTGGGTTTACCAATTTTAAAATCTCCATCAAGGCCTCGGATGTGCTAAAGACCATTGAGGCCTATACCCGCCTTTCATCTGCCACGGATTTTCCCCTTCATGTGGGTGTCACGGAAGCAGGTTTTGGCCTGTGCGGAACAGCAAAATCCGCAGTGGGTATCGGCGTGCTTCTTTTTAAGGGAATAGGCGACACCATAAGGGTATCCCTTTCCGGCGACCCGGTGGATGAAATCCGCGTGGCTTATGAAATTCTGCGCTCGCTTGGCCTTGGCGCACGCGGGCCGGAAATAATATCCTGCCCCACCTGCGGCCGCACTCAAATTGAGATTGTGAAAATCGCCCAGGAAGTGGAG
>JAGVAW010000094.1 GCA_020060085.1 Desulfobacterales bacterium | reverse complement strand
GATCTTTTCCAGCTTGGCACTGGCCTCCTTTTCGGGCACATCCAAAACCTGGGCAAGGCGCTTGGCCCGAAATTCCTGGCCAGCAACAATGCGAACCGCCAGAATCCTCTCTCTGGGCAGAAAAAGATGTGTGCCACGGCCCACGAAAATGCTGCTGTTAAGCCCGGCAATGGAATAGACCGTGGTAAAGAGCTGGCGGGTGAAGTCGCTCATCACAAAGGACTTTTCCCCCAAAATGGCCCCTAAAAGCTCCTTTATTCTGCCGGGATACTTCTCGTCAAAGCAGTCAACCGTTTTGCGGGAAAGCTCCCTGGTGCGGGCAATGTGGTCAATAATCTCCCTATCCACAACCGTAAGGCCAAGCTGGCGGCCCACCATATCCGCAATTTCCAGCGCACCGGAGCCTATTTTGCGCGAAATGCAGATGGAAGGGGGAATCACCACAAGGCTACAGGCATCTCTGGCAGGGGTTTTCTCCCACTGGCTTATGTACCTGTCTGCCAGATTTTGGGCATCCTGCTTGTGGCCCTCATAATCGCCGGGGTGGTATTCCTTGCCGCCAATAAAGTATTTTGTCATTTATCCCCGCCCTTATAACTTGTTGTTTTAAGAACAATGTTTTGGTTGCCAAACCTGCCGGGATATATTCACCGGCTCCATTTTGACAAAATTACGCTAACACGAAAAGCATGGCTGCCTCAAGGCGCTTTTTGGCTTTCCGGGCAGCACAAAAAAAGCCCGCCGTTTCCGGCGGGCTTAAAATACTGTTTGTAAGCTGGCCTGTTGAACTAGAAGGACCAGTTCACAATGGGGAAGAACCTGAAGGGGTTGGGCGTGTTGTTGATGTTGGCAATGCCTATCTGCAGGCCGTGAAGCTTCTCGGCCCAGTTCACCAGGCCAAGCTGAAGGCCCCGTGCATCATAGCTCTTGTTGATGAGGCCCCACTGCCAGCCGACAGTTGCGTTGGACTGGTTGTAAATGCCCCACTGAAGGCCCTTCTGGGTTCCTTCAACAATGTTGATCCAGCTATCCTGCCAGCCGGTTGCATCTCCGCCCACAATGCTTGCCAGACCAAACTGGATGCCTTTGAAATCCCCATGAACCTGATTGATAAGGCCAAGATCCAGGCCGGTGACATCCTGGTTCACGCCGTAGATGAAGTTCAAGCGCAGACCTGCAATGGAGTTGTTCTCATTGATGATCTGAATGGGGTTGAAAAGGGCGATCTGAATGGGGCTTGCCGCCAGAGCAGCCTGGGGACCCACCATGAACACCGCAGCAAGCAAAGCCAAAACCAAAGCCAACTTTTTCATCTTTTCCTCCTCCTCCAAGTTTGTTGTTGAATGCCAAAAATCCTCTGGCTCCGGGAAGCCGGAAAAGCTTACGCCGGAGCATCGTTAAAACGCTTTGCCCAACATGGTAAAAAAGCGCCGAATTGACACTTGTGGCGCTGTTCATACTATCCTTTTGCCCCATAAGTCAAGAAAAGGAAAAGGAAAAAATTAAAAGCAGACTTGCTTAAAAAAAGCAGGCTGCTTTGATATTGGCAAAACAATTTGTTCAAAAAATTTATACCGGCCAGACAAGCAAAGCTTAAGAGGCTGCCTTCTTTTTGCTATTTCAACATCTCCAGAATAAGCTCAAGCTCCCTGCGGACCTGGGCAAGCGTTAAGGGGGGCTGCTGCCCGGTCTGATTCAAGAGCTTTTCCTCTTTAAGAAAGGCCTTGGCTCCGGGGATGGTGAACTTCTGCTCGTAGAGAAGCTCTTTTATTTTCAGGATGAGATCAACATCCTCCCGGCTGTAAACCCGCTGGCCTGAAAGGCTGCGGTGGGGGCGGATCTCCTTGAATTCGCCCTCCCAGAAGCGCAGAACATAGGGCTTTATGCCGGCGATTTTTGCAGCCTCGCCGATTTTGAAAAATCGCTTGTCAGGGGATAGTTCCAGGATCGGCCCCCCCATCGGCTGCCCTCCTGTGCTTTTTGCTGCGGCCAAAAAAATTTCAGACAAACCCATTGAAAAGACTGCTTTTTTGTGGGGAAATCGTTTTTGGAAAAACGATTTCCCCACACCCCCTTCAAAAAACTTAAAGTATTTTAGGGTTATTATACAAATCAATCAGGCAGATGCTTGCCATTAAAGTAAAGTGCTTTCAAACACATCAAAACTTTCCTTTAATCTGAAGCCAATTGCCCACAGGCTTGCAATAACTACCCTTATGCCATATAATAACCTGTTATAATTACCTAAAAGTTTTTGGGGGTGGGGTTGGGGGAGGGGGATCTTTTTCAAAAAATCCCCCTCCCCCAACTATATTACTTTCAGTTTATCTTTTTTGTTTCCGCAATTTCCCAAGCGTTATGGGAGCGTTGCGTCAAAGGCATTCAAAAGCGTTTTGCCGATATTGTCGTGGAGGGTGTTGACCTCCCCGTCCGTGAGTGTTTTGTCGTCCGCCCGGTAGGTTATGCGGAAGGACAGGCTTTTTTTGCCTTTTTCAATGGGCTTTCCTTCATATACATCAAAAACCCACACAGATTCAACCCAGGGGTGCTTCATTTGCCGCACTTTTTCAAGGATTTCTGCTGACGGCACGGCTTTATCCAGAACAAGGGTTATGTCCCGCAGCACAAAGGGATAGCGCGGCGGGGGGGAGAAGGCCACTGTATCGGGAGTGACAGCGCGCAGGGCTTCCACATCCATTTCCAGCAGAAAGGCCCTTTGTTTGAGGTCGAAATTGGTGCAGACTTCGGGCCGGATCTGGCCCAAAATCCCCAGGAGCTTATTCTGGCAGATCATTGCCGCGCAATGGCCGGGAAGCAGGGTATCTGCCTGGCCGGGAGCGGGTCTGACAAAATCCACGGCCTTTATTTTGAGGGCTTCAAAAAGAGCCTGGGCCGCGCCCTTGATGTCGTAAAAATCGCATGGGGCAGCCTTTTCGTGCCAGGAGAGAGGGTTTCGCTCTCCGCTCAAAATTGCTGCAAGCATGAATTGCTCTGATGGCAGGGGCTCATTGGCCCTGGCAAAAAAGACCTTGCCCAGTTCAAAAAGGCGCACGGAGCGGTTTTGCAGGTTAACATTCCTGCCTGTGGCAGCAAGAAGCCCAGGCAAGAGGGAAGTGCGCATGACCGCCTGATCCTCGGAAAGGGGGTTTGCAACTGCAAGGGTTGCCTGCCTGGGGTCGTCTTCGGACAGGCCAAGGCGTGCCGGGGTATCTGCGGCCACAAAGCTGTAATTGACAGCCTCGAAAAAGCCCAGGTTCACCATAATGTTACGGAGCTTTTTGCGAAAGCTCATGGCCGGGCGCGGAGGCGGAACCTCCATTGGCAGTTTTGGGGCTGTGACCGGAATGTTGTCGTAGCCGAACAGCCGGGCTATTTCCTCCACAAGGTCTTCGGGGATAGATATATCCACCCTAAAGCCCGGCGGGGTAACGGAAAGGGTGTCAGAATCCAAGGTTTTTGTTTCAAGCTCAACAGAAGCAAGCAGGCCCTGCATCTGCCCGCAGGAAAGGTCTGTGCCTAAAACAGCGTTTGCCCGCTTGACGGAAAGGCAAACCTCCTTTGGCTCCCAGGGAACCGGGTTTGCGTCAATTTCGCCTTCCACCAGAACTCCGCCTGCAACTTCCAGCATGAGCTGGGCAGCCCTTGCAGCAGCAGCCGAGCAGCCGGTTGGGTCCACCCCGCGCTCGAAGCGGTGGGAGGCATCCGTGTGGTAGCCAAGGCTCTTGGCGGTTTTGCGGATACTCATGGGCGAAAAGCAGGCGCTTTCAATAAGCACGGTTTTTGTGTTGGGGTTTATCTCCGAATTTTCGCCGCCCATGACCCCGGCCAGTGCAACAGGCTTTTTGCCATCGCAGATCATAAGGTTGCTGCTGGAGAGGATTTTCTCCTTGCCGTCCAGGGTGGTGAATTTTTCCCCCTCTTGGGCAGTGCGGACAACAATACGGCCCTCTTCGAGCAAATCAAAATCAAAGGCATGAAGGGGCTGGCCGGTTTCCATCATCACAAAGTTTGTTACATCAACAATGTTGTTTATGGGCCTCAGTCCAACAGAAAGAAGGTGATCCTGAAGCCAGAAGGGGCTTGGGCCGACTGTGATATTGCGGATCACGCGCGCCACATAGCGGGGGCAGTGCTCCGGGGCTTCAATGGCAACAGAGGTGATTTCTTCGATGGTGCCTTCGCCCTTTGGCAGAATTATTTGAGGACGGACAAGCCTTGTGCCGCAAACAGCGGCAGCCTCGCGGGCAACACCCAGAAAAGAAAGGCAGTCTGGCCGGTTGGGGGTCACGCCGATCTCAAACACCGTGTCTGCCAGATTGAGCAGGTGGGCGATTTTTTCGCCGGGCGCGCCTTTTTCAAGCTCTACAATTCCGGATTTGTCCGGGCCTGTGCCAAGCTCCGCAGCAGAGCAGAGCATACCAAAAGACTCCACACCCCTTATGGCGCTTTGGGCCACCGTGCGCCCGCCGGGCAGCACGGTTCCGGGAAGGGCAAGGGCGGAAAGCATTCCCTGCCTCACATTGGGCGCGCCGCAGACAACTGTGCAGGGCTGGCCGCTGCCCATATCCAGGGTGCAGATTGTGAGGTTTTCGCCTGCCGGGTGGGGGGCAACAGAGAGCACGCGCGCTGCCTTGACGCTGTCCAGCCAGGCATAGCGGTCCGAAACCCCTTCCACTTCAAGGCCTGCCATTGTAAGGCGATGGGCAAGCTCCCTGGGTGCAAGGTTTATTTCAACGAATTGGCGCAGCCAGTTTATACTGACAATCATGACAACACTCTGGCAGCCGGGCAAAAATCCGGCTTTTGGAAAAAACTGTTAAAACTGGGAAAGAAAACGCAGGTCATTTTCAAAAAAGCGCCGCAGGTCATCCACCCCGTACTTGAGCATGGCAATGCGCTCCACCCCAAGGCCAAAGGCAAAACCTGTGATGAGTGAAGAATCGTAGCCCACATTTTTAAAAACATTGGGATGAACCATGCCTGAACCCAAAACCTCCAGCCAGCCGGTGCCCGAACACACGCGGCAGCCGCTGCCACGGCAGATGACACAGCCTATGTCCACCTCCGCCGAAGGCTCGGTGAAGGGGAAAAAGCTGGGCCGCAAACGAATGGGCGTGTTGGGGCCGTACATCTTCTGCACAAAAAGGGTGAGGGCTCCTTTTAAATCGGCAAAGCTGATGCCGTCCCCCACAAGCAGGCCCTCCACCTGGTGGAACATGGGCGTGTGGGTGACATCCGAATCGCAGCGATAGACCTTGCCCGGAGCAATGACCTTAACCGGCGGGGGCGTATTCTCCATTGTGCGTATCTGGAGGCTGGAAGTGTGAGTCCGAAGAACCACATCGCCGGAAATAAAAAAGGTGTCCTGCATATCGCGGGCAGGGTGATCCGGCGGAAAGTTCAAGGCCTCGAAGTTGTACCAGTCCAGCTCCACCTCCGGCCCTTCAACCACATCAAAGCCCATCTGCACAAAAATATCGCAGATCTCTTCCATGACCTGGTTTATGGGATGGATGGACCCGGCAGCCACCGGACGCCCCGGCAGGCTTATGTCCAGGCCTTCGTCACGGGCCTGGGCGCTGCCGGAAATGCGCTCGCGAGCCTCTTCCAGCAAGGCCTCAAGCTCTTTTTTAAGGGCGTTGAGCTTCTGGCCCGCCTCCCGCCGCAAATCTGGCTCAAGCTCCGGTATGCGGCGCATGAACTCACTTAAAGCGCCCTTGCGGCCAAGCCACTTGACCGCAGCCTGATTAAGCTCGTCAAGGTCTTTGGCAGCGCCTATCTGACCGGAAGCATCGCTTTTCAGCTTATCAATATCCAAGTTTTGCGAGCCCCAAAAAGCAAAAAGCCCAAGACAGGCCCGATTTAATTACCGGAGCAATCCGCCTTGGGCCTTGTAGTTTATGCGTTGGCAGCAGCCAACCGGGCCACCTGGGAAAAAGCCTTGGGATCGGAAACGGCCAGTTCCGCCAGCACCTTGCGGTCCAGCTCCACGCCAGCCTTCTTGAGGCCGCCTATGAGCTTGCTGTAGGAAATGTCATTGTCCCGTGCAGCGGCATTGACGCGCACAATCCACAGGCTGCGCATTTCGCGCTTGCGGACCCGCCGGTCCCTATAGGCATAGGCAAGAGCCCTGTCCAGTGTGTCGGCAGCCGTGCGGAACAGCTTGCTGTGGCCTCCTCTGAAACCGCGGGCCAGCTTGAGCACCTTTTTACGGCGGTGCCGGGCCTTGAATCCTCGTTTTACACGCATGGTGCATTCTCCTTAAAAAGAGCAGGCTCTTTCTTTTACATATAGGGCAACAGACGCCTCAAACCAGCCATATTGGTTGGGTCCACATAATGGGTCTTGCGGAGCCGTCTTTTGCGCTTCCGGGTTTTTTTGGCAAGGATGTGGCCTGCGCATGACTTGTGAAAAATCACCCGCCCGCTTGCAGTTGCCTTGAAGCGCTTTGCTGCGCTCCGGTTTGTTTTCATTTTCGGCATGGGTTTTGCCTCCAAGGCCAAAGGCCTGACGAGCCTTTGTAACAAATATTGATTCGCAAAACAAATTCCCGTCAATTAAAGCCAAATTGACGGGCAAAAAAAGCCAACAGGCAAAGAACGGCCTATTAGGCTGCTTATTTTAAGCGCATTAAGCCCACAAAATGCGGATACTCACTTGGGCGCAAGAATCATCACCATTGTCCGGCCCTCGAACTTGGGCATCTGCTCAACCACGGCAAACTCCTGGGTGGCGTCCTTGACCTTTTCCAGCATTGTGCGGCCTCTGTCGGCAAAGGCTATTTCCCTGCCCCTGAAAAGCACAGTAACCTTAACCTTGTCGCGGCCTTCCAGAAACCTTTTTATGTGGCCAACCTTGGTCATGAGATCGTGATCCCCGGTTTTGGGCCGCACCTTGATTTCCTTTATGGAAACTGTCGAGGTCTTTTTCTTTGCCTCCTGCTGCTTTTTGGTCTGCTGATACTTGAACTTGCCGTAGTCCATTATCTTGCAGACCGGCGGCTTTGCCGTGGGCGAAACTTCAACCAGATCCAGACCTGCCGCTTCGGCAATTGCCAGCGCCTGATGCAGGGGCATTACCCCCAACTGGCCGCCAATCGCATCAATTAGGCGTACTTCCTTTGCTTTGATGTTCCTGTTGATCCCGACCCGCTTGTCTATCGACTCACCTCCTGTTGTCAAGGCTTGTATCCTATCCGCCGCAAGCTTTGAGCCTTCGGCTGAAAAGAAGCACGGCGCGCGGCCAATTCGCGCTTTCCGCAATATGGGACAAGGGCTTTTGCTTCCGGCCTCTATGGCCGGTAAAAAGCATTCAGCCCCATCCGGATAAAAAAACACCGCCCTTAATACAACAGACAAAAGACCATTTCAAGGCAAAACAGGACAAAAGCGCTTTTTTTGCCATTTTTTATTCATTTTAAGGGAAATACGGCCCCTCAACTCTGTTTGGGCATGGGGTCTCCTGCCCCGTCCGAAAAAACCTTATTCCTCCCCAAACGGGTCCGGCTCAATGCCCCTTTTGGCAATGTGGGCAAGCACCTTGTCCATAAAGCTGTCCCAATTCATGTTGTAGCGCACCTTGCCGTCCAGGGTGCGAAGGGCAAGGGTATTATTCTCCTTTTCCTTTTCGCCGATGGTCAGCATAAGAGGCACGGCCTTCAACTGGGCGTCCCGAACCTTTTTGTTGATGCTCTCTGCCCGGTCGTCAAGCTCTGCCCGCAGGCCCTGTTGGGCAAGACGGTCGCGAACCTTTGCCGCATAAGGCACAATTGAGTCGTTCATGGCAAGCACGGATGCCTGGACAGGAGCCATCCAAAGGGGAAAACGGCCTGCAAAATGCTCCACAAGTATGCCGAAAAACCTCTCCACAGAGCCGTAAATGACCCGGTGAATCATTATGGGCCTGTGCTTTTCGTTGTCCGGCCCTATGTAATAAAGGTCGAATCTTTCCGGAAGGCTCATGTCAAGCTGCACGGTGGCGCATTGCCAGGTGCGTCCTATGGCGTCTTTTATGTGGATATCTATTTTGGGGCCGTAAAATGCGCCGTCCCCTTCATTTATCTTATAGTCATGGCCGTAAGCGGCCAGGGCATCCGTAAGGCCCTTTGTTGCCCGCTCCCAGTGGGCGTCCGTGCCGATGGACTTTTCCGGGCGGGTGGAAAGCTCAAGATGAAAGCCAAGCCCGAAGGTGGAGTAAATGCGCTCCACAAGATGGAGAACTCCAAGGATTTCACTTTCCATCTGCTCCGGGGTCATGAAAATGTGGGCATCATCCTGGTGAAAGGCCCTAACCCGGAAAAGGCCTGAAAGGACCCCGCTAAGCTCGTGGCGGTGAACAAAACCTATTTCCGCGCTCCTTAAAGGAAGATCCTTGTAGGAGTGATGGCCCGAAGCATAGAGCAGCATTCCGCCGGGGCAGTTCATGGGCTTGATGGCGTATTCCACCTCGTCAATGACAGAGGTGTACATATTCTCCCGGTAGTTTTCCCAGTGGCCGGATTTTACCCAAAGGCTTTTCTGGAGCAGCAGGGGGGTCTTGGTCTCAACATATCCTGCGGCCCGGTGCTCATGGCGCCAGTAATCCAGGAGCGCATTCCACACAGCCATGCCGTTGGCGTGGAAAAACGGCATACCCGGCGCTTCCTCGTGAAAGGAAAAAAGGTCGAGCCGCTGGCCCCATTTTCTGTGGTCGCGTTTCTTGGCCTCCTCAAGAAAATCCAGATATTTTTTAAGCTCCTTCTTGTCAAAAAAGGCTGTGCCGTAAATGCGCTGGAGCTGGGCCTTGCTGGAATCGCCCCGCCAGTAGGCCCCGGAAACCTTCATGAGCTTGAAGGCCTTTACAAAACCCGTATGGGGCACATGGGGTCCGCGGCAAAGGTCGAAAAAGCCCTCCTGTGCGTAAACGGAAACGGTGCTGTCTTCAAGCTGCTCGACTATCTCGCGCTTGTATGGCTCACCCGCATACAGGGCAAGGGCTTTTTCCTTGCTCATCTCCTGCCGGGTTATGGGCAGTTTCAAATTAACTATGCGCCTCATTTCATCTTCAATGCGGGCAAAGTCGTCCTCGGAGAGAGGCTGCATATCAAAATCGTAGTAAAACCCGCCTTCAATGACCGGGCCTATGGTGAGTTTTGCCTTGGGGTAGAGCGCCAGCACAGCCTGGGCCATTACATGGGCCGCGCTGTGGCGCATTATCTCAAGGGCCTCCTCATCGCGGGTGGTTAGAAAAACCACATCCGAGTCCTCATCAATGGAGGCCGAAATATCCTTGAGGCGGCTGTTTGCCTTCATGGCCACGCAGGTGGCTGCAAAGCCCTCTGAAATGCTTTTGGCAATATCCAGGCCCGTGGGCGGGGTCTCGAAGGTGCGCTGACTTTTATCTGGCAGAGTGATGGTAATCATGGCTCTTCCGCTGACCGGCTCCTTTAGAGAGCGTTTTTTTTAAGGCCGCATTCATTCGCGGCCCATATAAGCATACCAAAACAAAATACTTTAGAGCATTTGTTTGATGGCGGTCAAGGTGAAATACTGCGGCAGGCAAAAGCTGTTTATCAGGGATTGCTCTTTTTCCTGCGGATTGTTTTCGGCTCGAACTTGGGCTTTTCCTGAGCAGGCTCGTGGGCAAAGGGGTCTATGGAGGCTTGTTCTTCGGGATCATCCTCGCCGCGCCTGGCCCACGACTGGGCAATGGCCTTGCTTCTTGCGTCAGAATAAGCCTCGGAGGCAAGGCTTGTTTCAGAGGCAAGGCTCCATTTTTCAAGGTAGCGTTTTTTATCCAGATTGTGGGTTTTAAGGTGATGATTGCCCAAAAGCTGGAAATTGCCGCCGCATTCAAGACAAATGATTACATCCTTTTTTATGGAGCGCTCCGGGTGACGCCGGAGAAAAGTGAGGGTTTCAAACTTTCTGTCCAGGCTTTCAGGCGGCTCGGAAGGTTTGGGGGGGGCTGCCGGCCTGCTCACCAAAACCCCTGTCGATTTTTTGCCTCCCAAAGGCCCGCCCATATCTGCACCAGCGGCTTCCTCATAATCTTCGGGCAGGTCCTGGGAATAATTTTTTGCAAGCTCATAATATGTCTTTTTCAGGGCAGCAGATATCTGGGCCGGGGTCATTGGTGTTTCCGCAGCCTGCTTGGCCACAATCTGAACAGCTTTTTCCACAAGGGGTCTATGCATGGCATATCCGGCAGGCATATCCGGCATGGCGCTCTCCTTAAAGGAGATTCATGCCCGATTGCCATAAAAATGGTTGATGTTTCTTCTGATACACAAACAGCAGGTTGGCCATTGACAATGCGACCTTCAGTCAGCGCACTGTCAAGCCCCCCCTAAACAGGGTTAACAGCTTTTTTGCTTTTTTAGTCACAACGGGTTGTTGCGATGCAGCAGACGAACCGCAAAATATTTATTTTGAACAAAAAAGCAAGAATAAAATTAAATATGGCCATATCAGTGTTGCCGCCAGCATTCTTCTATGGCGCTTTCCATGTCCAGACCAGGAAAAGAAAAAACAACCGGAGTGCAGGTTCCTGAAACAATTTCAGCCCGGATGCAGGGTATCTGCACCCCAGGCTCAAGGCCCTGGCTGGCCACCCATGCTGCTGGCGGGTTTGCACCCCCTGCCACGGAAAGGGAGTTGCCCTCATCAGCCCAGCCGGGAAAAAGGTAATTTTTTACTGCCCCTTCATTATCGGGATAAAAGGAGAAAAGCACCTTTTGGGCCTGGTTGGGGCAGTTGTACTCCTGGGAACCGGCAGTCCCCACAAAGGTGATGCGGGCAAAGCCAATAACCTTCTGGTATTGGCATGGCCCTCCTGCCATATTACCTTTTGATTCCTGCAAAACAACAGGCGCACTACAGGCGAAAAAAAGCAGAAGGCTTGCGCCAAAACATATCCGCAATGCAAAGACTGTTTTTTGGTGCATTGTTGCATCCCTTTTGTATGCAACATTAACACGCGGCAGATGATAATGCAACACGCCCCTGGCAAGGCTGCGCGGCAGAGCAGCATTGCCAGGCAGGGAGAAAGGCAAAAGTCGGCAGATTGCGGTCAACCAACCTTTGCCCTGTGCTCCTGCCAGATGTCCATAAGCTCCATGATGGACTGCCCCGGATTGGCGCTTTGGTTCACAGCCCGCACAACCGCAAAGTTTTTTGCCCCATTCGCCAGCACAGCACCCAGGTTGTTTGCATCTATTCCGCCTATGGCAACGCACACAAGGGGGGATGCGGCAATTATGCGGCCCATCATTAAAAGGCCCAGGGTGGGGTCCGGCACATCCTTGGTGGGGGTTGCAAAAACCGGCCCCACTCCTATGTAGTGGGGGCATACTTCCCTGGCTCCGGCCTCCTGCTGGCTGTTGTGGGTGGAAAGGCCGAAAATCTTGCCCTTGTCCGGCCACAGCCTGCGGGCCTGATCAATGGGCATATCCTCCTGGCCCAGGTGAACGCCGTCTGCATTTGCCTTCATGGCGGTTTCAACGCAGTCATTGACAATAAAGAGGGTCTTTGAGCCTTCTGTTATGCCTTTGAGAATCCGGGCCTTTTCCAGCACGGCATCGGGAGAGGCCTTCTTCATGCGGAGCTGCACAAGGCGCACCCCCAGCCGCACAGCCTGCTCCGTGCATTTTTCATATCCGGCAACAGGGTTTGTGAGTACCAGATAAAGCCCAAAATCGTCAGGAAACAGCCCGGCTTCCATTTTCCCGCTCCTTTTTATGCCCCAAAAGCCTGCCTATTCGTTCAAATCATCAAGAATGAGTCTGGCCACCTTTTTGCCGGACTGGAGCATTCCGCCAAAGATGGGCCCCATGCGGAAGCCGCCCATTGCGTTGTTTGCAGCCATGCCCGATGCATAAAGGCCCGGATACAGACGCTTGGTGTTTTCCACAGTGGAGGCTTCGCCCTTTTCCATCCACATGGGCTTTTCGCCCATAACTGCGCCGGTGGGCGTGTCCAGGCTCATGCCTGCCTTTTTGGAAGCAAGGTGAATGATTTCGCTGGGGTGGCCGGTACCGTCCAGCACGGCCTTTGCCATAATAACCAGGGGATCAACATGCATTGCAAGGCGGGTCACGGAGGTCCAGTTCACCACAACCCCGCATACAGCCTCGTGGCGGCACACGATGTCCTCCACGGAAACGGAGTTGAAAATCACGGCTCCTGCCTGCCTTGCCCGGTAGATGAGGGCCGAGGCCACCAAAACGGAATCTGCGGTTATGTAGCCGTCCCCTGCATCTGCATAGGCGATTTCCATTTCATCTAAAATCGCTGCCGCCTCCTGCTGGAAAACGATTTCATTGAAAAGCATTCCTCCGCCCCAGATGCCGCCGCCCGGCGCAAGCCTGCGCTCGAAAAGGGCCACCTTTTTTCCGGCCAGGGCCAGATCCCTTGCTGCAACAAGGCCAGAAGGCCCTGCCCCTACAATGGCAACATCCACACTCAAGTAATCCTGAAGCTTTTTGAAAAAGGTTGCCACAATGGAGGCTGAAATTTTCTCTTCCATCTTAAAACTCTCCCAATAAAAAAAGCGGTTCCCAAAAGGGGGACCGCCGCATGAGGTTTCCGGGCCATCCCAAAACGCCCGGCTTTTATGGTGCGGTTCCCTACGCCGGCATTATCCGGATCAGGTTCATTGGGTATGATCTCAGCCGACCCATAATGGGCAGGCACCCCAACCTGAATTTATAATATCTTAAAAAAACTGTTTGTAAAGAGCTTATTGGCGCTTGTTTCCCCGCTTTTTTGCACGGGCTTTTCAGTAAAAAGCATTGAAGTCCGGTGCCATGTTGGTTAATATAAAAAAGTTTGGCTGTCAGGTGCTGTCTTTTCCTGCATATGACCCACATCTAATAGGGAGCACTGCGGCTGCATTTGGCAGCTCTGGCAATGTCCGGGGCTGCAAGGCTATGGCAGTAATATAAGATGAGCCTGCAAGCTCTTTTGGTTATATGAAACTTTCCACCAGCAATGGAGGGCCTGTAATGAAGGAAAAAACAAAGCAGAATGTCTATAATGCGTTCATCGGCGAGGCAAAGGCCTACTTTCGGCTGCTGGCCTTTGCAAAAAAGGCCCAGGAAGAGGAAGTGCCCCAGATAGCCCTTCTTTTCCGGGCAATAGCAGAAGCTGAAAAAGTCCACGCCTCCCGGCATCTTGGGCTGGTAAAGGATCTTGTCGTCAAGGATACTGACACCAACCTTATGAAGTCCTTCAAAAAAGAGCAGTCCATAAGCGAAAACGAGTATCCTGATTTCATCAAGGACGCCCAGGACGAGGGCGAGGAGGCCGCTGCCCTGACCTTCAGCCAGGCAAGGGATGCGGAAAGCTTTCATGCAAAGCTCTACGAAAAGGCAATCTACGATGTTATCAAGGATATCGTAAAGGAATACCACATCTGCACGGTCTGCGGATATGTGACAGACAGGAAGCTCCCGGACAAATGCCCCATTTGCGGTGCACCACCGGAAAAATTCAAAACCATTGATGAAAAAGACCTTGACTGAAATCCAAAAAATCCGCGCTGCACAGTCAGTTGACAACGCCTGGCTTTGCGGCGCGAAGCATTGAGCACAAGAGTACCATGCAAAAAATGGAGAAAAAGCCCATGAAACCTGCTGGCCGTCTTCTGCCTATTCTTGGGCTTGCCCTTGCAATTCTGCTGGCTTCAACAGGTTGCAAAACCAGCCAGAGTCCTGCGCCAGCAGGCATTTCGGCTCACAAGGCGAACGCAAAGGGAGTTTTTGCCCAGGCAGACGCAATAATAACAGCCCAAACGCAGATAATAGAGCAGGACAACAGAAATGCCCATGCCTATTATCTGCGGGGCATGGCCTATGCCAGCAAGGAGCTTTATGACAAGGCAAAGGAGGACTTTGAGCTGGCCCTCACCATGAATCCCCGCCACTGGGCCGCGCTTCTTAACCGGGGGGTCATTGAGGGCATTCGGGGTTTTCATGATGCTGCCCTCAAGGATCTTAACATGGCCATTATCATCAACGATGCCCATGCAGAGGCCTTTTTCAACAGAGGGCTTATTCTGGGCCAGATAGGAGAATACAGGCGCGCCCTTGAGGATATGAGCCAGGCCATAGCCTTAAACCCTCAATATGCAAAGGCCTATACCTATCGGGGCCGTTTGTGGATGTTTGAAAACGAGTTTGCCCAGGCCCTTAAAGATTTTGACAAAAGTCTTGAACTTGCCCCCGGCAATGCCCCGGCCCTTTTTCACCGCGGCCTTGCCCTGGAAGCTTTGGGGCAGGATGCGCAGGCCATTGAAAGCCTTGCCAGGGCAATTCGCATAGAGCCTTCAAACGCCAGGTCCTACTATCACCGGGGAGTGCTTTTGAGCAAAACCGGCAACCTTAACGGCGCGCTGAAGGATTTGGATAATGCAGTGAAGCTGGATTCGAATTTTTCCAGGGCATTTTATGCGCGGGGTTCTGTTAACGCCAAGCTGAATAATTATGCTGCTGCAAAGTCCGACTACAGCGATGCATTGAAAATTCTGCACCTTGCCCGGCACTTGAGCGATTCGCTGCTGAAGAAGTTTCTGGAAACAAATCCCTGGGTGCCGGATGCCCTTTATCAGCGGGCTTTGGCCTACCGGGCCACAGCAGAGTATGACAAGGCAATGACAGATGTCATAAAGGCCATTGAGCTTGCGCCTGACCAAGCCCCCTATCGGGAGTTGATGACCCGGCTGGAGCAGGACCTGGAAAATACCAGGAGCCGATCCAGACGATAAAATCAGGTAGCAGAAGCGGATGTCAGCAGCAGGCCTTGAGGACAATGGCTCAACTTGGCGTTTTGGCCAAAGCAAGGGTTTCAATCAAACCGCAGGAAAGCAGGAAAGCCGCCTGATAAAAGGCTTCCCACTTCTTTAAGGCTTTTGCTCAAAACCTTTCCAGCATGTCATTTGCCTCTTTGCGGTGGCTCTCAAATCCGGCGGACTTGGTAAAGGCCTGCCGGGCCTTTTCCGGGTTATCATCAGCAGCAAGGGCCGAGTGTCCGGCCATCAGCCAGGCCCTGCCTGGGGCAAAGCCTGCCAATGCCGCTTTTTCGTAGGCTTTTTCTGCCTGTGCAAAATCGCCCTGCTCGTAAAGTATGTCAGCCCTGGTTATATCCTTCTCGCCTTTTTCCAGCACATGGCCATGCTTTTCCAGCAATTCAAGGGCCTTTTGGGGTTCCAGAAGCCTTCGGGCGCAGTAGAGCATCTTTTTCAAGCGGTCTGCCAATACATTCTCATCAGGCAGCCCTGAAAGTGCCTCCAAGGCCTTTGCCGGAATGTCCAGGGCCAGATAAAGGTCTGCAACAAGCACCCTTTCCTCAACAGTCCAGGGCTGTAACTGGCCGTAGGCCCACATGGCGGCAAGCCCCTGCTCGTAGCGCTCCTGCATGAGCAGAATGTGGGCAAGGCTTTTCCACCACAGGGCATGGGAAGAATCCTCATCCACAAGATGGCGCACAAGGGCAAGGGCATTTTTGGTCATCTCCAGGGCCAGATACTGGTGCAGAAGCTGCTCGCCGAAGCGGCGGCGCTCCTCGCCTGTGGATGAAGCAACAAGCTCCTCCAGCAGGGCAATGGCCTTCAAGGAAGCCTGCGCCCCCAAATAGGCATGGACAAGAAGGCTTTTTAGCTCCCTGTTTGCAGCCTTTTCCGGGTACCCGGCAAAAAGCTGCTCCAGGATTGAGGCAGCCTTGTCATATTTCTGGGCGCTGACAAAGGCGACCGCTGCAAAATAAAGCATATCCGCATCAAGCAGCCCCTGCTCTGCGCCAAGCTCATAAGTCTTTAAAAAAGATTCCCCGGCATCCGCATAGTTGCCTGCCTCGTGGGCAGTTATGGCCAGATTCTGCCATGCTGGCCGGTAATCCGGCCTGACCTTGACCGCCCGCTCAAAACCCTGCCTGGCCTTGGCAATGTTTCCGGCAGCATGGTGGGCATTACCCAGGGTGAATTCCACAAGATGCCCGGCCTGCTCCATACTGCGGCGATTGCCAGGTTTTGCCGCAAAATCCTCCAGCAGCGCGGCAGCCTCGCTGGCCCTGCCCTTTTCAATAAGCTCAAAGGCCTGATTAAGCACAGCCCGAACAGGGGTTGGAATATCCGTATCCGATGCCCCTGCCAAAGGCGGGGCAGCAGCCAGCAGCAGGGCGAGAATAAAAACAAGGCGGAAAACCGTGTTCAGCAATTTCAATGCCTCTTTTTGCAATTGTTTCAGGAAATTAAATTTTTCACAGCCCCCGGCGTCGGTTACCCGGCCTTACTGCCCGTCATCCACAAGCACGCAGTTTTTGCCGGAGTTTTTGCATTTGTAAAGAAGGGCATCCGCGCGGGCAAAAATTGAGGCTGCCGTGTCGTTATGACGGCAGAGGGCGCCACCCACGGAAATGGTGATGTGGATATCCACCTGTGCAATGCGGGTTATGGTGGCCTCCACAAGCGCCCTGTATCGCTCTCCCACCTGCTTGAGGGCATTGGGGCTGTCTGCTGCAACCAGGGCAAGGAACTCGTCTCCGCCCCAGCGGCCCACCATGTCAAAAGAGCGAATGGAGTTTGCCAGGGTGCGCGCAACTGTTTTGAGCATCCTGTCCCCTGCTGCATGCCCTGCACGATCGTTCACAGTTTTGAAACCGTCCAGATCCATCACAAGAAGGCCAAAGGGAATGTCAAGGCGCTGAAAACGGTTTATGGCCGCCTCAATCTGGGCTTCCAGGTAGCGCCTGTTGGGAAGCTGGGTCAGGATGTCAACAAGGGCCATCTTCTCCAGATCGGCAATAACCTGCATGGCAGATTTGGCTTCAGGGTGGTCGTTGAAAATCTCCACAGCGCCTATCACCCTGCCCTGCCCGTCCTTTAAGGGCCTTGTGCGAATCCTCACCGCAACCCTGTACCCTTTTTTGTGGCGCGCAAAAGCAACAGACTCCCTTTCGCTGCCGCTGGCAAGGGAATAGCTCAAGGGGCAGGCCTCACCGCAAAGGCTTTTGCCAAAGGCATCGGTATGGACAAGTATGTTGTCGGCACATGAGCTTCCCAAAACCTCATGGGCCAAAAAACCTGTAATGCGCTCGGCCCCCTTGCTCCAGAAGCGGATTCTTCTGGAAGAATCAACAACATAAAGGCCGTCAAAAAGGGAATTTAAAATATCTGCGTCAAGCCGGGGGTTTTCAAGATCCAAGATGTATGTCCTTATGGCCTTACCTGCAAGGAGTCTGCTGCAAGGGGGTGGTTGCAGCACCACTTTTGCGCAATTTTTGAGCAAGTCTATTTATGGCTGCACTCTTTTTGGGCCTGCCCAAAGATTCCTCCGCGCCGGAGGAAGGAGCGATATTCCTTTTCGTGGTTTTTCAAAATAAAATCAAGATAACCTATGTTTCTGTCCATGGCCTGGACATAAAGGTCGGCATCCACTCCCCAGCGGGCAACAAAATGGCTGCGGGAATACTGGCAGACGCCCTCAAGCTCGGTTGTCAGGCGCTTTTTGGTGGCAGCGTAAAAAGCCCCTGTCTTGTTCATCAGATCAAGCTCGTTCTTAAATCCGCTGACCCCGGCCTCCTCAAACTCCCGGTAAAGGAAGGTCAGTTTTTCTAGGTAGGTCCTGGCCGCAATCTGGCCCAAAAGATCCGCTGTGGCAAGCATCCTTCCCAGCAGGGCATGCTCCTTTGATTCGAACTTTATGCCATTTATGGTCACATCCAGGCCCGTGCATTTCACGCAGCGGCGGCAAAGCTCAAAATCTTCAAAGGCAAGGCCCTTTTTTGCAAAGTAGCGATCCATAAAGTCAATGCTTCGGCTAACATGGACAAGGGTGTATGCCCCTCCAGTCTGCTCCGGGCTGTCATTGTCCTCCTGAATATAGCCCGTATCGTGCATGAGGGCCGTGACCAGGCCCAGCACCACCTCGCGCCGGGTGAACCGCACCCCCTGCACAACAGCCCCATGCATAAGCCGGGCCATTGCAAGGTAGCAGTCGGTTGTGTGCTGGAAATCGTGAAACTGTGTGTTGCAGCAGCGGAAGCTTGGGTAATGCCCTTCAAACAACGCGTAAATATCATTGAAAATAGTGTTAACAAGTGTCAGATCCAGATCTTTGAAAATAAGCCGCGCTATGTGGCTGACTTCCCTGTGAACTGCCTCCGGGTCGTGCATGGGAACCAAATCCGCCAGTTTGACTTGGTTCGCCTGGAATTGACCCGGCAATTGGGAATTTTTGTTCATGGAATGCTCATGACGCAGACGCGCGGTTGTATGGTGGAAAGTTGTTTTTTCATAAAATTATAATTTTATCCCCATAAAAACTTAACAGTGTGACAGCTCGGATGTCAAGGAGCACAACAGGGGGCTAACAGGGAAGTTAAAGGAGCAAAATCAAGGAATGCCCAAAGCCGGAAATGCCTGCCGCCACAAGCCCGGCAATGTTAGGCCTTGCCAAAAACGCACGGGCCGGTTTGTTGCGCTTTTGGCCGATTCCCGGCCTTGCCCTGAACCCTTATCCATATTTTTTATGGCGGGTTCGGGCTGTGCCAAACAAAAAGGGGGAGGTACCCTAAAAAGAGCGCCTCCCCCCGGTAAAATCTTTGAGCTTTCAGTTGGCGTCAGTTGCCAAGCATACTTTTTTTGAGGTTTTCCAGGCTGCTGTCGCCCGGATTTTCCCCAAGCCAGTTGCCGAAAAGGGCCTTCTTGAACTCCAAGCCCTCAATAACATCCTTTTCCACACCGTTATAGATGAGGGCCGTGCCCCGCTCCGGTGTGTAAGCAAAAACAAAGAGGTCATTTTTTTCGTACTTTTCAGGGAAAAAGGCCAAAAAGCGACTAAACTCGTCATTGATGGATGCCAGATCCCCGCCCGTGGCCCTTCCAAAGCCTTCTTTCCAGGCCTCGGCAACATCCGCATTGGGCGTATTGCCCCTTATCCATGCCATTGCAATGGCCATGGGCTCATCTGCATTGATGACTGCCGCTGCATCCGAGGCTTTTTGGGCCAGATACAACCCGCCAGCATAAACGCTGACAAACTTGAACTTTTTCCTTACATCCGCGCCATTGAGATTCAGGGTCACCCCTTCTGCATCAATGATTTCGGGAAGCTCCACTCCGCCAAGGCTGCGGGCGGATACCGGAGTGGAAAACAGAAGAAGACAGCAGGCCAGAACAAGCATTTTTTTCACGGTCATTTTTTCACCTCTTGGCGCCTCTTTGCGCAACAACTGTTAGATAGTCAAACGAACTAGTCATTCGCTGCATTGACATGCCAGCGCCTCTATATATATTGTGCACAAAAGTCCGGCAAGTCAATAGCAGTCCTGTTTGGCAGCCCTGTTTTGATGAATAAAAGTTGCCATGTGCGCATTGAAATAAGCCTGTTATTGGAGGCACTTGCCCCAAAATTAGGCATAAGGCTTTACCTGCTTGGAAAAACCCCTTGAAATACTGGTGGATTCCAAAATCCGCATGAATGGGGAGATTTCTTCTGCCCTTCGCGTGGACCTGGTGCGCCGTCTTTCCATGCCCAACCCAGCCTGGATGGAAAAGCGCAAATACGGGCGATGGTGCCGCGACACTCCAAAGCGGCTTTCCTTTTTTGTGCGCCGGGAACCTTTTATGTGGATGCCTAGAGGCTTTGCAGGAAGTCTTTTGTGCCTGCTCAAAGAGCATGGGGTCAACTTTGTTGTACAGGATATGACCCGGCAACTGCCACCTGTTGCCTTTGATTTCAAGGCAGAACTTTTCGACTTCCAGCAGGATGCAGCCGGCAAAATACTTGGCAAGCGATTTGCCGTTGTTGAGCTTCCCACCGGAGCGGGCAAGACGGTAATTGCCCTTTATTGCATTGCACAAAGAAGGCAGCCAGCTTGTGTGATTGTCCACACCCGCGAGCTTTTGCAACAGTGGCTGGACAGGGCACAGCATTTTCTGGGCCTTGACCGGAGCAGCATAGGCCTTGTGGGGGACGGCTGTCGTGAGCTGGGGCGACCCCTTACCCTTTGTCTGGTGAACACCCTTTATCAGTGCGCCAAAGATGTGGCCGCCAATACCGGCTTTCTTGTGGTGGACGAATGCCACCGGGTTCCTGCAAAAACCTTCACCCACGCGGTTAAGGCCTTTAACAGCCGCTATATGCTGGGGCTTTCCGCCACGCCTTTCCGCCGGGATGGCCTCACAGAGCTTATCCATCTTTACATGGGCGATTCCGTGGGCCGCTGCGCCAGGCAAATTGTCCGCAGACAGGGGGTTATAACCGGAGCTAGGCTTGTGGTGCGCAAAACCGGGTTTGACTACCCATATCAGGATGACTACCAGGCCCTTGTCTGCGCCCTTGTTGAAGACGGGCAAAGAAACAGCATGATTGCTAAAGATGCAGCCCTTTTCCGCCAGAAAACGGGCCGCACGGCCCTTGTGGTTTCAGACCGCAAGGAGCATTGCCGCACCCTTGCCGGTCTGGTGGAAGCAATGGACCAAAGGGTTGCCCTGCTCACCGGCGATTGCAGCGCTGTTCAGCGCAAAACCGTGGTGGAGGAAGCCAGGGCCGGAGACCTGGGCGTGCTTGTGGCAACTCTTCAGCTCATTGGCGAGGGGTTTGACTGCTCTGCTCTTGCCGGGCTTTTTCTGGCAACGCCTGTGCGGTTTTCAGGAAGGGTGCTTCAGGTGGTGGGCAGGGTTATCCGTACTGCTCCGGGCAAGGAAACAGCCTGGATTTATGATTATGTGGATGAGCCTGGGGTTCTTGCCTCATCCTTTGCGTCAAGGCAAAAGGTTTATGCCAGCCTGGGGGTCACCCCTTAAAATAAGGAACTCCTCCAAAACCAAAATTTCCCCCCGGCCTTTTCAGCCTCTTCAATCACAATAGGCGCATACCATGCCATGTTTGATGCAGTTGTCATTGTAGTGGAGGTAAGAGACCCTTTTCTCAAAAACCATTGGCCTTATGATTATAAGGCCTGCAAGGGCATATCCCCCATCATCCCGGTAATAGCCCACAGGCCGCGTGTCCCCTGTGGCCGGGTCGTACTCCTTGGGGTCAACCCAATACCTGCGGGGCGAGCTGAAGCTAAAAAAATCCGACTCCCAGTCCACGGGAGGTTTGGTGTCCAGGGATGCAACAACATAATATTTTCCTTTAACCATCACCATATTTTGGGCCGAATTATATGTGGTCCAGAAATCCATGGCCGCGGGGCCCTGGTAGTCTGCCAGATAGAGAAGGGGAGATTCGTCTTCTTGGGGAATGCCGGCCCTTAATCCATCCAGCAAAAATGCCGTGGACCGCTCAATGGCCTTGCGCTCGGCAATGGCTTTCTCCAGATCCAGGCCCACTATCTCATTGCCCATACGGCCCATTACATTGTCCAGATCCCCGTCCTTTAGGCTGGCATCCTTCATTTGGCCAACAAGGTTGTTAAAATTGCGGATTTTATCACGATGCGCCAGAAAAGCTGCGCGGCTGTTGGCGCTTTCGCCGGTCAGGCCCACAAGGGCCGCCCCATCCCTCTCCATACTGGCAGGCATCTCAAGCCCGGCAGCCCTGGCGCGCTCAAGAAAATCGGCCAGATTCTTGCGGGCAGCGACTTCTATTTCCCTCTGGATTGCCAGATTCCTTCTTAAGCTTTCTTCAGCCTGTTGCTGCAATTCATACTCAATCTGCGCCTGACGCACCATAGCGGCAACTTCGCTGGCACGGGCCTGGGCCTGGGCAGCAACATCCCGAAAACGGGCAAACTCATCGGCCAGCCTTTGGTTATCCGGCCTGGCAGCGACTTCTCTTTCAAGCTCAATCGCCCTGGCAACATAGGCCTGGGCGTCAAGCTCCGCGCGCCTGGCTTCCATCTCTGCTTCCTCTATGGCTTTTTGGGCAGCTACGGTTTTCTCCGCCTGCTCCTGCACCTTGCTGGCAAGATCAAGTGAAGCCTGACGCTGCTCCCTTGCATCCTGAATCAGGCTGTCAAGCTCTTGCGTGCTTACCTGGCCGGAAGGGGATGCAGAAGGATGCCCGGCCCCTTCTTCAGGCCCAAGGGCGCTTAAAAGCACGGCGCTGTTGATAGAGCTGTTGGCAGCCCAGGCAGAGACCGGGCCAAAGCAAAAGAAAAGCGCTGCAAACATGGCCAAAACGCCGCAGAAAAGTTGCGTTCTCATTAAACGCCCCCTAAAAGAAAATCCCCCGGAAACCGGACAATTTCCATAAAATAATGATCAAAAGTAATGGATGCCCTTATTTTGAACTTTAACAAAGAGATTGCTTGAATGTCAACGCTGACAAAAAACCGTTATGCGCCTTATAATTACAATCCCCATTGAGGCTTTTCTTGCCGCTGTTTGGAGTTCTGTGATAAAATATATGCTGCTGAAAGGTTGTTGAGTCTTGTCTTTTGCCGCATTTTTGGTACATACTGTAAAATGCAGCTTTAACAAAATTTAAAGACAGCCATGCCGAAAATGCAGTTGGCAAAGCCCCGGCCAGATGCGGACAAACACCTTGCTGCCAGGCTTGCCCTTGAAGCATAATCAAAAAACTGGCTGGCAATCTGCCGCCTGCCAGGGAAAGAAAATCCATGACCTTTTTTCAGCCTTTTTCCAGGGCGCACTTTTTGGCTGCCACAGCCTGTGCGCTCCTTCTTTTGCTTGCCTGCCCTGCCCTGGGTGCGGAGCAGGAAGCAAGAGCCACGCCGGACACTTCCTCCGAAAAGCTTGAGTGGCAGTTTGCCACCGTGGTACCCAAGGGCGCAGGTTATGCCAGACAGTTGGAGCACCTTGTCCTGCCGATTGTGGACAGAGTGAGCGATGGCAAAATATCCGTAAAGGTTTTCTGGGGCGGCATAATGGGCGATGATACTGACATCATCCGCAAGATGCGCTTCGGGCACCTTAATGGCGCAGGCCTCACGGGTTTTGGAGCCACCCTGCTGTGCCCTGAAATGGCCATCCTTGAACTGCCCTTTCTTTTTAACAGCTATGAAGAGGTGGATTTTGTAAAGTCCCGTCTGCGGGATGCTTTTCAGCAATACATGGCCAAAAGCCATGTTTTTCTTTTTGCATGGATAGATCAGGGCTTTGATCAGGTTTATTCCGCCACCTATCCCATGACCAAGCTGGAGCACTTCCGCAAGGCCCGCTTCATGACATGGCATGGAGCCATTGAGGAGGAGACCTTCAAGGCTCTGGGGGCAAAGCCTCTGCCTGTGCGCAGCGTCCAGATGGGCGCAACCATTGAGCAGAATCTGGCTGACTCCATGATAGGGCCGGTAATCATGGTGGTGGGAACCCAGATGTTCATGCGCTTCAAGTTCGTGAATGCGGTTCATCTGCGCTATTCGCCCGCGGTTGTTGTCGTAAATTCGGAAGACTGGCAAAAACTGCCGGAAAAGTACAAGGGCGAGTATTTCCAGATCAAGGATAGCATGGAAAGGGACTTTGCAGATGCCATGCGAAGGGAAAACCGGCGCTTTATGATTGCGCTGCAAAAATACGGCATCCAGGAAACAGCCCTGGAAAAGAATGAGCTGGATATGATGCGCCAGTTGACCCGGCCCCTTTGGGATCAGCTTTCCGGAAGGCTGTATCCAAAAGACCTTCTTGATAAGGTGCTGGAGCTTCTTGAAGAATACCGGGCATCAGCCCGGCCTTGAATCTGGCTTGCAGCGCTTTTGGGGGAGCTGCAAACCAGCCCCCTTATTGCATTTTAAGAATATATAGATCTGTTTGAAGCCCTTTTGGGTAACGGTTTTTTGCGCCAGGCAAAAAGCATGGACAGTTGTTTGGAGGACTGATAAGGCATTGACCAATACCGCCCCAAAAAACTTTGGCATATCTGATTACCGTTTCTGGCTGGAGCGCATTGTTGCCCGGCCCTGGCTGACCATTGCCTTAATCCTATGCTTCACCGTCATTATGGCGGTCCGCCTTCCAAGCCTAACCGTTAATGCAACCTCCTATGAAGTTGTGGTGCCTGACCTGGAGTCTGTTGCAGTTTATGAAGCCTTTTTGGAGGAATTTGGCGGCGGGGAATACATACAGATAATTGCCAAGGGCAAAAATGTATTTGACCCGGAGATTTTTTCCCAGCTTGAGGTGATGGCCCAGAAGCTTTCGCAGGTTCCGGGCGTTTCCAAGGTCATAAGCCTTCCGGGAATAAAGCAGGACATGGACCTGCTGGATGAATGGAGCCTTGCCCAGTTTGAAGAAATCGTTACCCCTGTAACCCTTTTCCACAGAAATGTCTTTTCTTCAGACAAGAAATCCACAGCCTTTACAATGCTTCTGGATGACATCCGCCAGGAGGAGGCCATTGTTGCGGCAGTGGAGTGGATATTAAAAAACCATTCCGGCGACCTTGAGGTTTACCAGATAGGTATGCCCCTTGTGTCCCAGGCCCTGCTAAACTCCATCAAGCGCGATTTCTCCCTGCTGCCGCCCATAACCTTTGCTGTTATGGTGCTTACGCTGATTTTCCTTTTTGGATCCATACGCCTTGTTATAGCCCCCGTTTCCTGCGTGCTGGTAACCCTCATCTGGACCTTTGGGGTCATGGCCTGGACAGACACCCCTGTTTCTGCCATGACACTTGTGGTGCCCATCTTTCTTATGACCGTGGGTACTGCCTATTGTCTTCATGTTGTTTCTGAATATGTCCATCTGGCCCGAACGGCAACGGATTCAAAGGAGGCTGCGGCATTCACCCTTCGTCATATGCGTCTGCCAACAGCCCTGGCTGTTGGGACCACCCTTGTAGGCCTTTCAGCCCTGGTGTTCAACTCCAACCAGACCATCCTCGACTTTGCCATCCCAGCCTGCGTGGGAATGCTCTCCTTCATGCTTCTGCTGTTTACGCTTTTTCCGGCCATCCTGGCACTTATGCCCCTGATGCACCCGAAGAATGCCCCCCGATCGGGCGACATTCTTGACAGGCTGCTGAAATTCGTTGTCAGGGTTAATTTAAATCACCAGAAGGCCCTTTTTACAGTGGCAGCCATCCTGACAATCCTGGGATTATGGGGCATATCCCAGCTTCGTATTGATGCGGACACAACAAGGTATTTTCGGGAAAGCGAGCCGGTTACCCAGCATTTCCACGATGTTTACCAGGACATGGCCGGAGCCTTTCCCGTAAATGTGGTTGTGGGCGGGCCGACAGCAGATTATTTTTCGGACCCGGACAACATTGCAAAGCTGCTGGAGCTTCAGGACTATCTGGAATCCATTCCGGGCATAGACAAGACCTTGAGCTTTGCAAATTATGTCCAGCTCATCTATTACTCCATCAACAACTACATACCCACTTTCTATGCCCTGCCCCAGGACCCTGCGGAGCTTGGCAACATTTTAAACCTCTACAAGATGTTTTTAGGCCCGGACATGAGCCGGCGCTTCATGAATGAGGACCGCTCCAAGGCGGCTATCCTCATGATGATGCACATCTCCAGCGGTTATGAGTGGCTGGAAACCGAAGCCCAGATTCTGGAATGGAGCCGGCAGTTCTACGGAGACACGGCTACTGTGCAGATGGCCTCCATGGGCACCATTGTCGCCCACAGCAACCGCGTCATCACCAAGAACCTGCTTGAAAGTATGTCTGTTGTGCTGGTTCTGGTTCTGTTGATGATGCTTGCCCTGTTCGTTTCCGTGAAAGCCGGCTTTGTAACTCTCATACCCAACTGTTTTCCTTTGATTGTCGTGTTCGGGGTGATGGGATGGGCAGACATTGAGCTTTCCATGAACACGGTCATGATTGCCTCCATTGCCATAGGCCTGGCCCTGGATGACGCCATCCATTACATGGTGCGCTATAATCGGGAGTTCAGAAAGGATCTGGACCGGAGAAGGGCCCTTGCCGATTCCGTGCGCACAGTAGGCCGGCCCATCGTTCTTACAAGCATCACCCTGGTTCTGGGCTTTTTCATCCTCACATTCTCCACATTCACGCCCACCGCCACCTTTGGCGCCCTTATGATGCTGACAATGACGATGGCCCTTATCGGCGACATCTTTCTTCTGCCAGCCCTGATGACCCATGTGGAGCTTGTGACAGCCTGGGATCTGCTCAATGTCCGCATAGGCAGGGATCAGGCCCGGCGCATACCGCTTTTCAACGGAATGGGAAGAATGCAGATTCGCGCGCTTCTGGCGGCAGGCTCCCTCCATCGCATGGAGCCGGGGCAGATGCTTTTTCCAGATGATGATCATGACCAGTATCTTTTTGCCGTGATAAGCGGAGAAGTGGCCCAGTACCGGCATTCGGACATCGAGCGACCAGAGCACGACAGGGTAAGGGTGGCAACCTTGAGGGCCGGAGATGTAATAGGAGGTCTTGGTTCGGGCTGCCAGATAAGTGAAGGCTGCATATACATGGCCTCCACAACCGCAGACCTTCTGGCAATAAGCCCAAGAAGCATAAAACGCCTGCAATGGCTATATCCGCCAACTGCCTACCGCTTTGTGAACAACCTTATGTCCATCCTTACCCAGCGGCTTGTAAAGGCAACCCAAAATCTTGCCGAAAACGGCTTCAGGGATGATGTAACCGGCGTTTTAAGCCCGCTTACCTTTGTGCAGGCACTGGAAAACGAGGTGGCCCGCTGTGTCCGGCACCAGGGCAAGCTTACCCTGGCCCTTGTGGAGGCAACCAACCTGGACAGCATCAACCAGAAACACGGTTTTTCCGCAGGAGACAGAATTCTGGCGCAGATGACTGTCATGCTCCAGAATAACTTGAGGCGCTACGATACGGCCTGCCGCCTCACCTCCCGCTGCTTCGCCCTGCTCCTTGTTGAAAGTGATGCCAAGGAAGCCCTGATTCTGCGCAGAAGGTGCGAAAGCCTGTTCGAGCGCATGAACCAGGATGACATGGAAGTGGATATACGCATTGGGTTTGCCGTGTTTGATTCTCTCTACCCCGTTTCCGCCCAGGAGTTGATGGAAAAAGCCAGGCAGGATATGGAAAGCGAACCCACTTAAAAAAGCAGGGGCAAAAATGGCTTTGGCAAAAAAATTCTGGCAATAAATCAAAGGCGCTTTATTTGCAGGTTGTTTGAAGATTCCCGCCTTTTTCCAATTTAAGAACTTACTTTCTGAAAGGCCTTTTCCATGAAGATTCTTGCCCTAGGCGGATGCGGTGAAATAGGCCGCCACGCCTCAAAGACGCTTCTGGCAGACCCGGTTGTGGAATCTGTTGCAATTGCAGACCGGGACGGCGACAGGGCAAAGGCCTTTGCCCAAACCCTGGGGGCACGAGCATCCTGGCAGGCTTTGGATATAACAGATGCCGATGCCCTGGGACGGGCCATTGAAAATGCAGACATTGTGATTAACACAGTCGGCCCCTATTTCCGCTTCGGGCCTCTTGTGCTGGATGCTGCAATTGCAGCAAAAAAGCATTATCTTGATGTGTGCGATGACTGGGAGCCGACCATAGAGATGCTATCTCGACATGAAAAGGCAAAGGATGCAGGCATAACCGCAATCCTGGGCCTTGGAGCAACGCCGGGCATTTCCAATCTCCTTGCCCGCAAGGCTGTTTCCCTTCTTCCGGGCGCAAGTACGCTCATCACCGGCTGGCAGCTTTCCGAGGCCCTGCCCGAAAAAATCGAAAAAACTCCGTCTGCTGCCACAATTCACGGCATGCAACAGCTCACGGGCACCATAAGGGTATTTCGCGAAGGCGTTTTTGTGGATGAAAAACCCATCCAAAAGCTTAAAATAAACTATCCGGGCTTTGGCTCCCACATTGTCTGCACCATAGGCCACCCGGAACCTGTGACCCTGCCCCGTTTTTTGAGCGGCATCAAAACAAGCGTCAATGTAATGGTTGCGCCATCTCCAATAATTCTGGCGCTCAAGGCGCTTACATTTCTGGTGGACAAGGGCCTTGTGAGCCACGAGGGGGCTGCATGGTTTTCCGAGCGGGTGGAAGGCCCCAACCTGGGTAAGCGCGAGGCTTCTTTGCTTGGTGAGCTTTTAAAAAAGAAAGGTCCCACATTTCTGCCGCCCCTCTTTGCCCTGGCCCAGGGCCAAAAGGACGGAAAGCCCGCATCTGTAGGCTGCGCTTTGGCAGCAGGCCCTTTAGGCGGAATGGGCCCTGCCACGGGCATACCACTTGCCATAGGCGCAATTCTTGCCGCCCAGGGCAAGCTTGCCGGGCCGGGGGTTCTGCCCCCGGAGGCAGCCATTGAGCCGGACGCCTTTTTTCAGATATTCGGGCAGTTCACCACGCCTAAAACCGATGCAAAAAGCGTTGTCTTAACTACCCGCTCGTGGGAAAGCTAAAGCAAGGCCTTTCCGGAAACAGCCTGCAAGAAAGGATCCCCTCGATCAGTCCCCAAAGCGCCTGCCCGAACAATGGAGCAGGGACAAAGGCCTAATGGCCATGGCGCTTTGCCGGTGCAGTCGGGGTGTCTTTCCGCCAGGCTTCAAGCCATTGCTGCATCCGGGTTATCTCCTGGGTCTGGGTTGCGAGAATCTGCCTTGCCAGGGCGTCCACTTCGTCATGCCTGGCAAGCCCTTTGTCCAGAACTTCCTGGGCCATTTTCACCGCAGCACGGTGATGCTCGATCATGTCCTCAAGGAAAACGGTTTCCGCCCTGTCCGGAGGCAGGCCTTTCAACTGCCGCATCATGGGCTTATATGAAGCCTGCTTCTCGTGCTCCGGGTACCATTGCACCAGCCACTGCTTCATCATGGCTATCTCACGGGCCTGCACCTGCATTATCTCCTTTGCAAAGCTCCGCAACTCCTTGCGTTTGCCTGCCTTTAAAATAACACTGGCGCTGTCCACAGCCTCCTGATGATGAGGAATCATCTCCACCAGAAATTCCAGCTCATCAGCCACAGCATGGGCGTGGTCATGCCGACCGGAACTTTCGGCGCCATTTAGGATGGTAGCCAGAGCCAGGCCCAAAAAAAGACCGGAAAAAATAGCCAGAATACGCCTTTTCATCTCCCGTTCCTCCTGCATTGCAGAGATTCAACAGCTTTTGCCCTGAAAAGGAGCAGCCTGCTGAAGGGTTTGACCCTGGTGGTTTCAGGCTGCTTGCGAAGTTTTCATCATTTATTCATCTTGCTTGATTCCACAAGGCCCTCAACCACCGTCTGCATCATCTCCATCCTGCTCTGCATCATCTTGCAGCACGCCATTCCGCCAGGCCCCATCATTCCGGATCCCATTCCGCCGGAGCCCATCATGCCCTGTTTCTCTTGCCCGTTCTCCTGGCTGGATGCCATCATCTTGCACATGGGCATGGCCGTCAGCATTTCCATGCCCTTCTCCATGTCTGCAATCTGCTCTTGCATCAGTGAGCGTTTTTGCCTGGCGCTGGCAGTGGATTTGATTGTCTCCATGCGGGCCCTCATCTTCTGCATATGCTCCTGCATCATCTGCATATGCTGTCCCATGTCATGGGCCTCATGCCCGGATGTATCCGGCCCGGCCGCATCCGTCTGAACCTGGGGCTCGCCGTGTCCAGGATGGGAGTCGTGGTCTGTTTGAGCCCATGCTGATGGGGCAAAAAGCAAAAAGCAGGAAAGGGTGAGCGGCAAAAGCATTTTTTGCATGACTGCCTCCATGTGGTTGGGATTGCGGTTGCTTGCTGAAAATACACAACTAGTAATACTTATAATGGCAAATCGGAAAAATACAAGCTTGAAGGTGGGAAATAATACGCCAAATCACCATTGACCTGCCGCAAGCAAAGGCCGGGGATCGGGCTTGCTGCATGGCGAAAATCGGGTGAGAGCTTAACTCTTCCCCTGGAGGCAATTGCAAACTTAAAAATATCTTGCGAGGGGGGCCTTTTTCCAAAAAAGCCCTCCTCCGCAAAAAAAACAGTTTTGCAATTGGCTTACTGCATTACCTTTTTTTCCGGGTAGATGCCCCCTGGGTGCCTTCAAGCATTTTTATCCTGTCCTGCATTTCCGATAAGGTTTGGGAAAGCTGGTAACGGCCATTGGCAAAGGTGCCATAATCCCCGCCCCCTGCCATTGCTGCTGCAAGTCTGGCGGAGTTGGCGTAAAAGAGCCAAGTCAAGGTCCACATTCTTTCCAGGCCTTCATCAAAGGGGTTTGCACCCTGGGCCACACCCTGGCAAAGGCCCTTGTCCCAGGCCTGCTGCATCAGTTGCGTGGCAGCAAGGGTGGCCCGGTTGGTTTCCTTGATGGCATGGGCCAGATTTTCAAAGTGCTTTTCCACCCATGTGCCGGAATGGCAGTTCATGCAGGAGGCTTTCATCTTCTGCGTTCGCTTCTGCTGCTCCTTCTGGTCAATGAGGCCTTCTTTTGCAAAGTTGCCTGCAAAGTCAACGGGCAGGGGCAGGCCATCGCTGTTTTTAAGGGTGGAGACATCCGGGCTTTGGGGGTGGGGATGGGCATAGATAACCCCAAAAAGCCTGTGGGAAAGCCTGTCGTTCATCCGGTGGGTTCTTTCCACCACCTTTTGGCCGCTCCCGTCTGCCAGAAGGCTCATGTGGCAGGCTGCACAGGTGGGAGCCGTAAAATGCTCGCCAATCACCCAGGGGGTGGCGTCAAAGTTCCATTTGCTGCCCTGGGCAGAATAGATGTTGCCGTGCTTGCTTGCGTCATAGACCTTGAATGAGGGGACATCCGGCCCTATGTGGCACTGCTTGCAGGTGGATGGCTTGCGGGCTGCTGCCATGGAAAAGCTGTGCCGCGGGTGGCAGGCAGAGCAGGAGCCCATGCTGTTGTCCGGGTTTATGCGGCCCACTCCCTGGTTGGGCCAGCCCTCAATTTGTGCAAACTCCATTTCGCCAAGTATCGTATCCCGCGTTTTTGTCCCTGTAACCAATAGCTTTGTGCCGTGGCAGTAAAGGCAGCTCTGCTCCAGGGTTGCCGAATCCGGCTCGCCGAAAACAAGGCCCTTTTCCGTGACCTGGGGTTTGCCTATTGTCGCGTTGATGAGCAGGCCGTAAACCGGGTTGTTCATAAGGTTGCCATAGGCATGGGCCATTATGTTTTCCGAAAACTGGCTTCTTTCCTCAACATGGCAGATGGCGCAGTTTTCCGGCGTTACAACCGTGTGCACCTCAAATCCGTTGTGATAAAAGCTGTCTGCATGGTTGCCGGGGTTGGCGGTGTGGCATTCCGCGCAACCAACCGCATTTTGGGCAAGAGAGGAAGGAACATTTTCTGAAGAAACCTTGCGGCCAAGGCCCTTTGCTTTTCCTGCTGCCTCCGGCGTGGTGATTGCGTGGCGGCTGCTCAGCCAGTCTTCATAAATGCCCGGATGAATGTCCATGTGGCAGTCAAGGCATTGCATGGTGGAGTCGGAAAGGGAGGCCGTGCCTGCAAGGGCAGGCAGGGAGAAGCAAAAAAGGGCCAGGGCAAAAATGAGGGATTTTTTCATTGGTCTTTTTACCTCTATGCTTTAAATTGAGGTGTGCAGGCAGGGTCTTTTATGTAAAACCCCGGCTAAATGCAGCTTTTCTGCATGGGTTATAGCAAAGCAAAATTCAAAAGCCAAGAAAATGAGAATTCCGCCAAAAGTAAAGACAGGCCCAAATTGACAACTGGGCTTATATGGTGTTCCATTATATAAGAGGTTTTCATTTCAACAAATAAGGAGAGCAGCCATGCCCATAAAGCCTTTGGTTTCAATTGTACGCTATCAAAAACCTTTGGAATCCGTGCGCCAGGCCCTTGATTTGAGCAAGGCCCTGGACTCACTTCCCCATAACGCCAGCGTCTTTGTGAAGCCCAACATAGTGTTCTGGACAATGGCCGTGAACTTTCCCAAATGGGGGGTCATAACCACTTCGCGGGTAATTGAGGATGTGGTGACAATTCTAAAGGAGCGCGGGGCTGGAAAGATAACCATTGGCGAGGGCGTGGTGGTCTCTGACCCCAAAGACAAGAAAACCCCGGCCCATGCCTTTGAAAGCCTGGGCTACGGCAAGCTTGCCAAACGCTTTGGAGTAAAGGCCGTCAATGTAATGGATGAGCCTTTTGTGAAAGTTGATGTGGGAGACGGCGACACCTTAAAATTCTGCTCCCACGCTGTGGAGGCTGACCTTGTTCTGGATGTGCCTGTTCTAAAAACCCACAACCAGACCGTGGTGAGCCTGGGCATAAAAAATCTCAAAGGAACCATAGACATTCCCAGCAGAAAGAAGTGTCACTCCGCAGATCCGGACAAGAACCTGCACTGGTGGGTGGCCCGGCTGGCAGACAAGCTGCCGCCTGTGGTTACGGTAATTGACGGCATATACACCCTGGAGCGCGGCCCGGCCTTTGACGGCAAGGTACACCGCTCCAACCTGCTTGTGGCCTCAAAGGATGTGCTTTCTGTAGACAAGGTGGGGGCCGCCATTTTGGGCTACCAGCCTGAAGAAGTTCCCCACCTGCGCTTTGCAGCAGAAAACAGGGGAAGGGTTGCAGATCTTTCCGATGTTGAGATTGTGGGCGAGAGCCTTGCTGAAGTGACCATGCCCCACGGCCATGATTTTGCCTACTCCGTGACCGATGAAGGGGAAATGCCAGCCCCCCTTGCCAAGCAGGGAATAAAAGGCCTGTATTACCGCAAGTATGATCTTTCCATGTGCACCTACTGCTCGGCATTGAACGGGCTTCTGCTCACAGCCATCCGTGCTGCCTGGCAGGGCGGGCCTTTTGACAAGGTGGAGGTGCTAACCGGCAAATCCATGGAGCCTGCACCGGGCATGAACAAGACCATACTGGTGGGCCAGTGCATGGTGAAGGCCAACAAGAAGCATCCCAACATCAAGGAAGCCATTCTCATAAAGGGATGCCCGCCCAATGTGGATGAGGTGGTTGCAGCCCTAAACAAGGCGGGAATACAGGCAAATTCCACCCTGTTTGACAAGCGGGACGAGCTGCCCGGCTTTTTCATGGCCCGCTACGCCGGAAAACCCGAATACGAGGAAGCCCATTTTACTGTGGAGTAGGAGGGGGTG
>JAGVAW010000072.1 GCA_020060085.1 Desulfobacterales bacterium | reverse complement strand
TGCGTTGCACATCGCTCGCAATTTCGGTCATGTACCAACTGTACACTCCCTCATTGCTCGCTCGTGCGCCTTGCCCTCCTTTCCCTGGAACCGCCCTAACCGTTCTGTGGAGGGGCTGCGTTGCACATCGCTCGCAATTTCGGTCATGTACCAACTGTACACTCCCTCATTGCTCGCTTGTGCGCCTTGCCCTCCTTTCCCTGGAACCGCCCTAACCGTTCTATGGAGGGGCTGCGTTGCACATCGCTCGCAATTTCGGTCATGTACCAACTGTACACTCCATCATTGCTCGCTCGTGCGCCTTGCCCTCCTTTCCCTGGAACCGCCCTAACCGTTCTGTGGAAGGACGGCGTTACGATTTGCTCGTGCGCCTTGCATATGCACCACCTGGAACCGCCTCGTATTATGGTAGTTTAAGGCAGTAAAATCAGTAGTTTATGTTGCTTTTGCGCACGCGCAAGGTCCACCCAGCATATTCGCTCTTCGCATCAAGGCTTAAGTCATGTACTATGAGTACACTTGCTCGCCTCTCGCATGGGGCGGGTTAAAGAAAAGGTTTTCCCCTTCAACCAACACCGTACAGGGTGGGTTAATGGAGCCATGGGCAAGGCTTGCGAGTTGTGCAGGGGCTTTAGGTGTGCTGTTTGCACATCGAGTCCCTTGCACAACGAGCGTAACGCAGCCCACGGCTTCCTGAAACCGCCCAAGGACAACTAAAATGATTGATCTTCATACCCACACGCTCTTTTCTGACGGTGAGCTTATCCCTTCCGAGCTTGCCCGCCGCGCCCAGGCAGCCGGGCTTTCGGCAATCGCCATGACAGATCACGGCGACTCCTCCAACCTGGACTTTATTGTGCCGCGCATTGCAGCCTTTGCCCAGGCCATGAAGGGAATCATGGACATTGTTGTAATTCCGGGCATTGAGCTTACCCATGTGCCGCCGCAGCTTATTGCACCGCTGGTCACCAGGGCCAGGGAGCTTGGGGCTAAAATCGTGCTTGTCCACGGTGAGACCATTGTAGAGCCGGTCGCGCTGGGCACAAACCGTGCCGCCATAGAGGCGGGAGTGGATGTGCTTGCCCATCCGGGCCTTCTATCAAAGGAGGATGCAGCATTTGCAGCCCAAAAGGGTGTTCTCATCGAAATAACTGGCCGAAAGGGCCACAGCCTCACAAACGGCATTGTGGCAAGAGCGGCCAAAGCCGCAGGCTGCAAAATGGTTTTAAACTCCGACTCCCACGCCCCAGGGGACCTCATGAACAGGGACTTCGCATTAAAGGTGGCCCTGGGTGCAGGCCTGAGCAGGGAGGATTTTGAGGAGATGCAAGAGAATGCCGCTCGCTTTATATAGAACCCATCTCAAAAAATAGTTTTACAGCCAATTGCAGAAGAAACCTATTTTTGAGATAGGTTATAGATAAGGGGCGGTTCCAGGAAGCCGTTGGCTGCGTTACGCTCGTTTGGCAAGGTCTTGATGTACTACCCCCGCATACCCCTTTTGCCCTTGCCAGACTCACAAGCCTTACCCACAGCTCACTAGGGCTGCCTGCCAGGTTTCATCAGTTTGTCTTCCACCTTTGCAATATCTTCAGGCAGATCCACCTCTGGTGAGTCAAAAGGGGTGACCACCACCTTTATTTTCATGCCGTTTTCAAGAACCCTCAACTGCTCCAGCTTTTCAATGTCCTCAAGCCGACCCTGCTCAAGGGAGGCGTAAGTCTCCAGAAAATTCATGGTATAGGCGTAAATGCCAAGGTGCTTGTAAGTGGGAAACCGCGCGCCGGCATCCCGCGCAAGAGGTATGGGCGAACGGGAAAAGTACAGGGCAAAACCCTGATTGTCGAAAACCACCTTCACATCCTTGGGGTTTGTTATCTCATCGGGCTGCACAATGGCAAAAGCCAGGGTGCTCATGCCAATGCCCGGCTCAAGTTTTAGCGGCGCAGCGCAGGCCTCAACATTCTCCGGGGCAAGCAGGGGCTGATCCCCCTGTACATTCACCACAATGTCATCTCCGCAAAGACCCAGCTCTTGGCCAGCCTGGGCCACCCTGTCCGTGCCGGAACGGCATTGGCGCGAGGTCAAAATCGCTCTCCCGCCAAAAGCCTTTACAGCCTCTGCAATCCGCTCGTCGTCGGTGGCAACCGCCACTTCGCCTATGCCAGCCGCCTGCATGGCCCTCTCATAAACAAGCTGAATCATAGGCTTGCCAAGAATTCTGGCAAGGGGCTTGGCCAAAAACCTTGTGGACCCGTAACGGGCCGGTATTATTACGGCGGTTTTCATGGCTCCTCATAATGCCGGTTTTATTGGGCAGGGGTAATTGTCTGTTGACTCGTTGGTCGCCCAGCTTATAGCATAAGGCATCAGGCAAAGCAAAATGGGCCTTTGGCCCAAAACCTTTATCCGGGGCGCGCATAGGAAAAGCCCATGAACCATCAGACTTTAAAAAAAATGCTGGAAAAGGTCAAAGACGGGCAGACCTCCGTGCAGGATGCTCTGGCCGCCCTTAAAGACCTCTACTTTGAGGACATGGGTTTTGCTCATGTGGATCATCACCGCTCCATCCGCAAGGGCTTTCCTGAGGTAATCTACGGGGGAGGCAAAACCGTGGAGCAGATTGCATGCATAATGGAGCGCATGGCCAGCCAGGGTGATGTGGTGCTTGTAACCCGCCTTGACCCGGATAAGGGCCTTGCCCTTTCAGGCCGCTTTCCCCAAAGCAGCTATGATGAGCAGGCAAGAATGCTCGTTCTGGAGGAAACCCCCCTGCCAGACAAGGGCCGGGGCAAAATTGTGGTGGCCTGTGCTGGAACCTCGGATATCCCCGTTGCAAAGGAGGCCTATCTGACAGCAAAAACTATGGGCAACTCCGTGGATTTGATATGTGATGTGGGCGTTGCAGGCCTGCACCGGCTTCTGGCTTACAGGCAGGCTCTGGAAAGCGCCACGGTTATTGTTGCAGTGGCCGGTATGGAAGGCGCACTTCCAAGTGTTGTGGCAGGCCTCTTTGCCAAGCCCGTGATCGCTGTGCCCACAAGCATAGGCTATGGCACAAGTTTCAATGGCCTTACCGCGCTTCTGGCCATGCTCAATTCCTGCGCATCCAATGTGGCGGTGGTGAATATAGATAATGGTTTCGGTGGGGGGTATGTTGCATCAATGATAAATAGAGGGTGAAGGGCGGGTCAGGGAGGCATATTTTTTCATGGGTTACATTCTGCTTGTAGCACTTGGCTTGGCATTGCTGGCTGGCGGGTTTGCGGGCAGCGTAATTCCGATTATTCCAGGGCCTGCTCTTGCCTTTGCCGCTCTTGTGGTCATGGGTATTGCAGGGGCCTGGGAGCCTTTTTCCATATGGTTTTATGCAGTGATGGGCGTTTTGTGCATTATTGTAAGCCTTGCAGATAACATACTGCCACTTTTGGGGGCCGGGCGTTTTGGCGGGAGCAGGGCCGGCGTGTGGGGATCCATAGTGGGCCTTGTTGTCGGACTTTTTATTGCCCCGCCCTGGACAATTTTTTTAGGGGCCTTTGCCGGAGCGGTGGCAGGCGAATACCTTGCCGACCTTAATCTGCGCAAAGCCCTGTATGCGGGCTGGGGTGTCTTTCTTGGAGCTGCGGCGGCAATAGCCCTAAAGCTTGCATACGCAAGCCTTGCACTCTTCTACTTTGTAAAAGCCCTTTTTTGGGGATAACCCTGCCTTCTGGCCGCAATTTTCCGAACACCTCACAAAAAAGACATCTGATTGCCTTAAAGTTTTTGCCATTGCCGATTTTAATGGTTGCACAGCCTTTGCCCAGACGCTAAGGTTGTTTGCAAAAGTAAAAACAAGCAATGTCTGCACATGGATCAAAAGCCTTTTTTTGAACGGTTTTAAATTCAGCAACCTTTAAGTTGCAGGCAGGGTTTTTGATTATGACAAGCATGGGGGTGGATGTTGGAACAAGGTTTGTAAAGGTTTGCATTGCAAGGGGCAACCGCATGGAAGGTTTTGCAATGGCTCCGGCGGGTAATGCAATGAAGGACCTGATCGAAGATCTGACTAAAAAGGCAGCCCAACAGGCAGGGGTGAGCGTGCGCAAGATCTCGCGCATTGCTGCAACCGGCATGGGCGCAGCCCTTGTAAAGGGCGCGGCCGGACAGATCAGCGAGGCCCACTGCGCAGCCCTGGCCGTAAGGGCTGTGCATCCTGAAGCCCGCACCGTGGTGGATGCGGGTGGGCTTTTCATATCCATAGGCCTTATGGACGAAAATGGCGCTCTTGTTCGCACCCTGACAAACGATCCCTGCGCGGCAGGGAGCGGCAAGTTTCTGGAAATGGTGGCTTTAGCCCTTGAAATGCCATTTGAAGAGTTGGCGGGCATGGATTTTGATGAGCAGCAGGCCCTTGCCATTGAAAGCAATTGTGCGGTTTTTGCCGAGTCCGAGGTCATAAGCCAGGTCAATGCGGGAGCAGATCCCAAAGGCGTATGGGGTGGGGTTGTGCACTCTGTTGCAGCCCGCACGGCCACCCTTGTGGAAAGAATAAAGGCTGTTGAACCCGTGTATGCGGTGGGTGGGGTGAGCGCCATTTCCGGTTACCGCTCCCGGCTGGAAGCCCTTTCCGGGCGCAGGCTTGCCCTGCCGGATTTCAACCTCCAGGCAGCTTCGGCTTTTGGTGCTGCCATTTATGCTGCAAGCCTTCCTGCCAAATGGATTTTAAGCCGTATTTTTAAATAGTCTGCCAGAATAATTGCAACACCGCCTGGTTATAAAACCGCCAGGAAACACAAAAAAGCATGAAAAAGGGCGGCGGATTTTGCGCACAGAAAAGGGGCAAGACATGAAGCGTTATCGCACCCTGTTTTATCTTGGGGCCTTTTACAATTTTGCTGTTGCACTTCTGGCCTTTGCTTTTTCGGGCCATATATTCCCCATGCTGGGCATGGAGCTTCCAGCAGACCCCATGTGGTTTGAACTTTTTTTGGGTGCGGTTTTTGTTTTTGGAATAGGCTACTACTGGGTTGGCCGCGACCCGGAGGGCAACCGGGGCCTGGCTGCTTTGGGGGTGGTGGGCAAGGTCTTGGTTTTTCTGGTGCTTTCCATTTATTTCTGGGCTGAGCAGATTCCTGCGGCAATCTGGCTTCTTGGGGTGGGGGATGCTGTTTTTGCGGCTCTTTTTCTTGAGTTTCTTTTGCAGAAGAATTTAGACACCCAGGCCTGACAAGGTTGGGTGGCGCAGCAAGGCGAACGCATACCCCAACAAAAGGCTTTTGTACGGAAACGGATTACCGCTGGGATTGAAGCGCCTTGAAACGGCCAACAGTTCTTTTGCCCTGCTGGTTCAGGGAAAAAGCGGGGCCTCCCGGATTTTGGCCGGGTCGGTTTTTAACGCATTGGGGTCCAGTTGGCTTATGGCCTCCCGCAGGTTTTCCATTTCCGACTGAAGGGTGACGATCTGGGACTCCACGGATGCGGCCCGCTGGTTCATCTCCTTACGCACTGTTTCAAGGCGGGTGGAAAAGGTTGAGCTGGATTGCTCCAGGGCTTTTTCCAGGCTGTTGCGATCCAGCTTGCTCTGCTCCAAGGCCAGGGTTTGCGCCTCCAGGCGGCCAAAACCATCCATTATGGTTATCTGCCATTCCAATAGATCCGCAAGCGCGCGCTGGGCATTGCCAGCCGTGCCTTGGGCCTCCTGGGCAAGGGTTCGGATTTCCTGTATCCGGCTGTCTGCCGTGCTCCTCCATTGGGAAAGCCCTGCCACATCTCCGGCAAGGGCGGCCTTTTCCTCCATCAGATGCCTTGTTGCCTGCAAAAGCTCATCCTTGTCGGCCTTGCCTTTTTCTAAAGCGTTAAGGCGCGGCTCGGTCTTTTCCAGCAGGTCCTCGGCGGATTTTAAGGCATCTTCCACTGACACAATTTTCTGGCCAAGGGTTTCCTCGGCCTCCTTGACCCTGCGGGAAAGGACGCCCACATTCTGCTCAAGCTCCTGGGACAAAAGGGTTATTCTGCCAGCCCCTGTCTGGGAGACAGCCAGAATCCGCTTGTCAAAGGAAAAATAGAAGAAAAAGCCCAGCGCCAGAACCATGCACAGAACCAGCGCCGCCACAAGGGTAAGGCGACCTTCCAGCTTTTCCATGCGCGCGATGAGCAGCTCACCTTCAAAGTCGCCCTTGCTGTCAGTGCTTACAGAGGAAAAATCCGCTGAAAACCGTGTGGTTTCCATTCCCTTTTCAGTCTGCTCATCCTGTTCCATTATTTTGCCTTTTTTTGCCTGCCAGGATTATTCACGAGTTAAGATTTGTGCGATAGCAAGGAAGATTTAGGGAAGCTGTACTGTTGTACCGCAACTTAAATCTGACGCAGCTATCGGGCAAATTGTAGCTCGCCTTCAGGTAAAAATTTTTGCCGATATCCCAATCCCTTTATAAAAACAGGGTGCAAATGCTCCAAAGTCTTAAGTTGCCATATAACATATTTAAAAAACAAGCAATATTTTAAACCGGCGAAAGTTTTCATGAATAGTCCGGGTTATTCCCATTCAATGGTACTGGGCGGCTTGGAGCTTATGTCATAGACCATGCGGTTGACACCGCGGATTTCGTTAATGACCCGGTTTGAGATGGTTGCCAGAAGCTCATGGGGCAGGCGCGCCCAGTCTGCTGTCATGGCATCCGTGCTTGTCACTGCGCGCAGGGCCACAATGTTTTCATAAGTCCGCTCATCGCCCATTATGCCCACACTCTTGATGGGCAGCAGCACGGGAAAGGCCTGCCAGAGCTTTTTGTACAGACCGGCCTTGCGGATTTCCTCCTGGATCACGGCATCCACCTGACGCAGGATTTTGAGCCGCTTTTCCGAAACAGGCCCAAGAATGCGGATTGCAAGGCCAGGCCCCGGAAAGGGCTGACGCCAGACCATATCTTGAGGAAGGCCAAGCTGTTCCCCCAGCTTGCGGACTTCGTCTTTAAAAAGGTATTTCAGAGGCTCAATGAGCTTCAGGCGCATTTTTTTGGGAAGCCCGCCCACATTGTGATGGCTCTTTATGACAGCCGAAGGCCCGCCAAAGGCGGATACGGACTCGATTATATCCGGGTAGAGGGTGCCCTGAGCAAGGAATTTGGCCCCTTTTATTTTTAAGGCCTGGGCCTCGAAAACCTCCATGAATACCCGGCCTATTATCTTGCGCTTTTTTTCCGGGTCTTCCACTCCGGCAAGCTCCGAGAGGAATCTGCGCTTTGCGCTCACAAAGAGCACAGGCATACCCAGGTGCTCTTTAAAAACCTCCTTCAACCTTTTTGCCTCGCCTTCCCGAAGCAGGCCGTTATCCACAAATATGGGTTTTAACTGGCTGCCGATTGCCCTGTGGATGAGAACAGCGGCAACAGAGCTGTCCACCCCGCCGGAAAGGCCCAGTATGACATTGGAGTTACCCGCCTGCTCGCGGATTTTTGCAGTCTCCTGCTTCACAAAGTTCTGCATTGTCCAGTTTTTTTCGCAGGCGCATATATCAAACAAAAAGTTTTTAAGCATAACTGCGCCGCGGGGCGTGTGGGTCACTTCCGGGTGAAACTGAAAACCGAAAATACGCCTTTGCCTGTTTTCCATTGCAGCAAAGGCCGTGTTGGCGGTGTGGGCTGTCACACTAAAACCCGGAGGCAGAGAAACAGTGGTATCCCCGTGGCTCATCCAGCAGGGGGTTTTTTGCTCCACGCCCTTAAAAAGCCCCCCCTGCTCAATAATTTCAAGCTCCGCAGGGCCGTACTCGCGCTTTTTTGCACCTTCCACCTTGCCGCCAAGCACATGTACAGCATATTGCATTCCGTAGCATATACCAAGAACAGGAATGCCCAGCCCGAAAATGCCTTCATCGCACTTGGGGCTGTTTTTTGCGTAAATGCTTGCAGGCCCGCCGGAAAGGATGATGCCTTTGGGAGCAAGGGCGGTAATCTGCTCAAGGCTTATGCCAGGAGGTTCCACCTGGCAGAAAACCTTGTTTTCCCGCACTCTGCGGGCAATAAGCTGGTTGTACTGTGAGCCAAAATCAATGATTAAAATCATGGGTCGCCAAAGGGAAAGGGGTTTTTAGGGTTGCTTGCCATAAATCATTTGAACATGGTACACGCCCGGACGCAGGTTTTCAACAGCTAACAGTATTTTGCATTTCCCTTGCTCAAAAACACCGCCGGAGCCTTGCTCATGAAAAACTTTCTAATTCAGATATACGAAATCCAGACCCCCAAAGAGGCAGTTGAAATGGCCCGCCTTGGGGTGGATCACATAGGCAGCGTTGCACTTGACCCGCCCCAAAAAAAGGCTGCCCCCCTGCTTGCCCAAACAATGAGGGCCGTTAAGGAGGCAGGTGCAAAAAGCAGCCTCATACCTTTATATACCCGGCCCGAAGATATTTGTCAGACCATTGATCTTTACGGGCCAGACATCGTGCATTTTTGTGAGAGCCTTTGCGACAGGCAGGGCAGCACAAAAAACCTTTTGCCGTTTATTGAGATTCAAAAGCTCATCCGCCAAAATTTTCCGCAGGTGAAAATAATGCGCTCCATACCCATTGGAATACCTTCTGCAGCGCATCTTGTTGACACCCTTGCAATTGCGCGGCAGCTTGCCGGGGTATCGGACTTTTTTCTCACCGACACATGGCTTGGCCCGGCAGCAAAGGACCCGGTGAGCGGCTTTATTGGCATAACCGGAAAAACCTGCGACTGGCAGGTGGCGGCAAAACTTGTGGCCCAATCCCCTGTTCCGGTGATTCTGGCCGGTGGGCTTGGCCCGGACAATGTTAAGGATGCAGTTGCGGCCACCCGGCCTGCCGGCGTGGATTCCTGCACGCTCACCAACCAGCAGGACCACAATGGCAAGCCTGTCCGATTTGCAAAAGATAATGACAAGGTGGCAGACTTTGTGAAAAATGCCCTTGCAGGGGCTTCCGGCATTTTGCCGGAACAGTCAATATCCGCAAGGAGTTAACAGGGTTCGTGCCTGCCATGGCAAAAGGGCTTCATGGGGCCGGGGAAAAGGCTTTTTTGGGAAAAAACAAAAAACTTGCTGTGGCGTAAGTCTTGACAATTGTTTTTAATACCTTTAATTTATTTTTATTTGGCTTCGTCATAATTGCAACCTGCAAGTCATTACGGTAAAAAGAGACCCTTATAGGCCATGCAATGCATTGATGCAGTGGAAGGAGTGCTCAAGGGCATCATCTCTGGAATGGCGCAGCGGTATGCTGATGGAGAGGTGGATGACCTTGAATTCATCCGCATTGTTCGCACGGCTGTTGATTGTGCTGTAAAATTCCTTGAAGAAAACAAGGAAATAGGAACCCAGCCTCAAATACTGGAAAAGGTTCTTTTTGATTGGGGCAAGGCCGCATGGCGTTGCATACACACGCAAAAAGCGGCGTCTGATCCTTTTAAGCCAAAAGATATGGCACTGACGCAGGATGAAGGCCACGAAGATTACCTGTTTGACTACATTTACAAGCGGGGCCTTTATCCAGAGTAAGCATATTTTTAAGTGTGGCATACGATGGAACCACTTGACGATGCCCTTTTAAAGTCTGAAATTGACGCTATTATGGGTAGGGTTTCAGGCGTCATGAAAAGGCTTAAGGAACGAGGGCTTACAGGTGAAGAACAAGACGGGGCCGACAGCGCCCGGCCCAGGGAAGCCTGCGGCAATGACAGTGAGCCGGTGGCCTCATCCTGATTGGGCTGGAGCTTTTGAACGGCTATTTGGCCCCGGTGCTTGTACAGAATGAAAATCAGCTTTAAAAATAAAATAGTTGCACGCATTTTGTTTTTTTAATATACACAACGGACCCTTGGGCCAATTTATACTGGCGGCTCCTTACGGTTCCTTTTTTAAAACAGGCCCAAAGGCCAAACAAAATGGCGGCTTTGGCGCAAAGGTCCAAAACGGAGGCTACATGGCACTGACCAAAAGCGACATTGTTGAAAAAGTCTATGACCTTGGTTTTTCCAAGAAGGAAGCGGTGGACATTGTAGAGGAGCTTATTGAAATCATCAAAAAATCCCTGGAAGAGGGTGATGATGTGCTCATCTCCGGTTTTGGCAAGTTCTGCGTTAAGGCCAAAAAGCCTCGCCGGGGCCGCAACCCTGCCACGGGCGAAGACCTCATGCTGCGCAAGCGCCAAGTGGTCACCTTCAAGTGCTCTGGCAAGTTGAGGGATCAGATCAACAAGGACTGAAACAGTGTGTAGGGACCGGAAGCATCTACCGCTCTCCATATTTGGCTTGAGGCGTGCTTTATCTCCCTGCCGGGGGTTGCCCAGGATTGCAATACCAGGGCATTTTATCGGATATGCAGGCAGATATAACGCAGCTTAAGTGCCCGGCGTTTGGCAGGAGTGACAAGCCCGCAGCACAATAGGGCTTAAAAAATCCATCAGAAGCAGAATATTTTTAGCCGGGGGAAGCCAATTCAAACTCCCCCGGCTTTTTTGCGCTCTTGCCCTGATACAAAGTTGCGATCAAACGGGTAAGCGGAAATCCAGGAAATAAAGGTCGTTGCCTTCGGCAAGCTCTGCGTGGATTCCGATTCTTTTTGGCCGCCCTATCTTATGCGTCTGACTGTTCCTGCCTGAATGCGGATAATGCCTGCCTCCTCCAACTGGGTGAGCAGGCGCGTGATGGCCCGTGCGTTGTCCTGCTCCTTTACGGGGTCAGGGGAGGCTGCCAGCCAGTCCATCACTTCATCAAAGGGAGCCTCACCCTGGCGCAGATCAAGGAAGGTGAGTATCTGCCGCTTGATGTAGGTGGGGGCCATTATGCGCACGCCCAGCATGGCGGCTGCATAAACGGATATGGGCAGGATGAGCACGCCCACAAAGGAGTTCAGCCCGGCAATGAAAACATTTATGCTTATTACAAGCGTCACGGCGATGACATGGTAAACAAGCGCTTCCCGTAATGGTTTTCTTCCCATTTTTATCTACTTCCCGGCCTGCTCCCCGGCCTGCTTCCTCAAATTGTGGCGCATCTGCTCTGAAAAGAATACCTGCAAACCGCCGGAGGGCATTATGAAATTCCCCTTTATAAGGATGAACTGCCCCTTACGGCTTAACGGCTTTAAGAAAATTAATATTATCATACCTCATTGGAATAACGCCGGGCAACTTTTCTGTAAAAAAAAGCTTCATCAAGTTTTTTGCGCTTTTCACACCCCGCTGCATAAACGGTTATTTTCTCAAGAAGCACATCTCTGGCCCTTGCCCGCTGTTGCGGGTTCAGGTTTTGGTATTCCAGAAGGTTGATAAGGCTGGCAATGCGGTAGCAGTCCAGGCCGGGTTGGGCGGAAAGCTGGTCAGGGTGCCCGCCGCGCTTTATCACCAGGGCTTTGTCCAGAAGAAAAACCTTGTATTTAAGACCCAGGCGCAGCCACAGGTCATAGTCCTCGCAGGCTGGCAGTCTTTCATCAAAGCCGCCAAGGGAGAGGAAGGCATCCTTTTTGATCATCACTGCCGAAGGGCTTACAAGGCAAAGGGAAAGGCTTGGCAGAAAGATTTCTCCATCAGGCTTGGCGTGGCGGTTTTTCGGGTTGACCCGCCTGCCGTTGCGAATCCATATTTCCTGGGTCTGGCAGGCTGCGGCAGATGGGTTTTGGGCAAAAAAATCCTTCTGGGCGCGGAGCTTTTGGGACAGCCACAGGTCATCGGAATCCAGAAAGGCCACAAATTTTCCGCAAGCAAGGCTCACACCCAGGTTGCGGGCAGCCGAGACTCCGCAGTTTGCCGTGCTGACAAGTTTTGCCCTTGGAAAGCCAGCCAGGTATTTTTCCATATCTTTTGCCGTGGAATCAGTTGACCCGTCATCCACCACAATAAGTTCAAAGTTGTTAAAATCCTGGTTGAGCACGGACTCTGCTGCCTCACGCACCTGGCCTGCCCGGTTGAAAACAGGAATTATAACGCTTATAAGGGGCTTTTTCATGGCATCTGCGGCTGGGAAAAGGCAGAGCTTGTTGGCCATGCCGGGTTTTTTTTTGCTTATGCCCAAAGGGTTATCGAATTTTGGACAAATTGCAATCTCTGGTGTATTATACTGAACTTGGCTGGGACAAAAGGCCCGTTTGCAATCATTATGGCACACTTTAAAGAAAATGGCAGGCATCCCCAAAAAATCGGGGGCCAAAAAAATCAGGTGCATGGGGGATTAATGCTCATAAGAAAAACGAAATTTCTTGCCTTGCTGCTTATAGCGCTCTTTCTTCTGCCTTCAGCTTGGGCAGATACGACTGGCCCTTCAAAATTGAAAACATTTGAGGTTTCCGGTGGATCGCGCATTTTTTCGGGCAATGTAACAAACGCCCGCCAGCAGGCCATTACCAATGCCTGGGATGTGGCGGTTTCCAGAGCTGTTGTCAGCCTTGTTTCAAGCCAGGCGGTGCAGGCCAATTTTCCCATTCTGGCCACTGCGGTCTATAACCAGGCCGAACAGTTTGTGGAAAATTTCCAGACCCTTGCCGAATCTCAGTCTGATGGCTTTGTGAGGCTTCTTGTCCAGGTGACTGTCAACCTTGATGCTTTAAGGAAAAAACTGACTGGATACGACATTCTTACAAGGGCCGAACAAAAACCCATCCTGCTTGTTCTGCTGGATCATCAGGCTGCTTTTCAGGAGCAGCCAATTGCCTGGTGGAGCCTTTTAAATGAAGGCCGCTTTCCGCCCCCTGCCCAAAAAGCGGCTGTTAGTCAGCTTGCAGCCCTTGGCTTTTTGCCTGTGGGGGACACCAAGACCCTTGTTAGGATGCTTGCAGACAGCCAAAATCTTCATCCGCCATTTCCTCTGCCCGACACTGATCTGCTGGCAGAGGCATCCGGCGCGCAGGTGCTTGTCACCGGCTCCTCGTCTGTAAGGCCTTCTGGCAACTCAATGGGCCGTTTTCTGGAGGCCTATGAGGCAAATGTGACCCTTAAAGCCGTGGGGGTGGCAACAGGCAAAGAGCTGGCCTCTGCAAGCCATGCGCTTAAATTTGTTGCCGGTATCGGAGAAGGCCAAACCGTGGATGAGGCACTTGGCCAGGCTGCTGCTGCTGCGGTAAACGAGCTTGCCGAAAATCTCATGGCCTCCTGGCGGGAGATTGGCAGCTCAAAAGACGACATCCGTTTGAAGGTTGTCAACATAAGCCCCCTGGCAAATCTGGTTAATTTCCGCAAAATTCTGAAGGATGAAATCAGCGGGGTGAATCGCCTTATTCCCCGCAGGATGACAGACAGGGAGGCTGAAATGGATGTGGCCTATTCCGGCTCTGCCCATGAGTTGGCAAGACTTATAATCCTTCAGGAATACGCCGGGTTTGGAGTGAGGGTGGTGAGGGTGGCCGACAGAAGCATGGAAGTGGAGTTTGTTGCCCCCTAGCAGTTTTTTGGCTGGAACCTTTGCCAGGAAAAACTGATGAACAAATCAGCAAAAAGCTGTTTGTGCAGATTTGCCCTTGCCGCTTTTCTGGCGATGGCGGCCCTTGCTGCCCTGTCCTGCCCTGCAGGGGCCGAATTCTACAAGTTTGTGGATGAAAACGGCGTCACCCGCTTTGTGGATGACATCTCTTTAGTGCCGCCCCAGTTTATGGATCAGATAACCCTGTATGAAGGCCCTTACAGCCATCTGCCCTTTGAGGAGAGGATGGAGCAGATGGCCAAAGACAGGCAGGCGAGAAGGCAGCAGCGGGAAAACGAGCAAAAGGCCCTGGAAGCAGCCAGGGAGAGCTTCACCCAGGTAACAATACGCTCAGATCAGATTCTGGTTCCTGCAAGCATGAGCCTTGCAGGACGGAAAACCCAGATGCAGCTTCTATTGGATACCGGCGCGCAGCTTACAGTGCTTGGCAAAAGCGCAGGCCAAGCGCTTGGCGTCTATCAGGCCCAAAAGGTCATGGTTTACGGCGTGGGCAAGGACCCTGTGCCTGCAAGCCGTGTTGTGCTGGATGCCGTGCAGGTGGGGCCGCATGTGAAAAACAATGTGGAGGTCATTGTTCTGGAGCACGAGATTGCCCCCCATGTGCCCGGTCTTTTGGGCATGAGCTTTTTGCGCGGCATAGCCTACGAAATTGACTTTACCCGTCAGGTCATCCATTGGCGCTGAAGGCGGGAAGCGCGCAGGCCCCCGGCCTTTGTGCAGCCTCCTCCACACCTTCCTTAATTGCCACAAGCACCTCAACAAGTTTTTGCTTCAGCTCCTGGCTCTCCTTCTCGCCGAGTCGCATCCAGAAGCGGCCTTCACCTCTGTCCCTGTCCTTTGCAGGCCCGGCAAAGGCAGATGCTCCCAGTACAAAGTTACCGTCCTGGCGGGTTACGGTGAACAAAATCCTGCGGGAAATAAAGCTTGCCGGGTATAGTTGCTTTAAAAGCAGGCTCTTTCGAACCTCATAGCTTTCCACCACAAATCGGCGCTTAACAAAACGGCCATCTTCTGCAGAAAGGGTTTCGCAGACCGAACCCGGATAAAAAGGAGCGCCGCCAATCCACGAAAAGCGGATTCTGCCCTGGAAGATTGTCGGATAAAAATGCTCAAAACCGCTGATCATCCGGTCAAGGTGGCTTGGCCTGGCGCGTACTGTTATGCTCTCGTGTATGCTGGACATCCGGCACCCTCCTTTTTTAGGGCAGGCTCATTTTTCGGCCCTGCTGCGCTGCCATCTGCATACAGAATTAGCAAAAAGTGCGCCATAAAGGTTGTTTCAGCATAAGAGCCTGTATTTAATTGATAAACAACATGGATGCGGGGTTTTTGGCCCTTTTGTTGACTGTCAGGCGGCTTTACAGTGTGTCAGGATTGCTGCCCCGTATAATTCATGGAAAATTTCGTCTATCAGAATATACAAATTAATTTCAAATAGATAAGTTCATTTTTGGGGCTTGGCAGAGAACACAGTCTGCTTTTGATGTAAAAATTGTTCAAACGGTGAAATTTTTCACCCTGCGGGCGAGCCAAGATTTGCGCACTGGCTGCGTTATCGGGGTTCGACATACTTGTAGTATGCCTTAACCCCTCTAGCCTTGCCAGTACACAAATCTTGGCTCGTGAATTATACGGGATAAGGGGCGGGCTGCCTGGGCCTTGCAATGCCCATAAAAAGTTGACAGAGTTATCTTTGTGTTGAACCGGCCTTTTACAGAATGGTTGATTATGCTCCGTTTGACCGACATACGCCTGCCCGTGGATCATGATGGAAGGGCCCTGAAAGAGGCTGTTGCCCTTGCTCTTGGCTTAAGGCCTGATGAGATTTTGGATATATCAATTTTCAGGCGGGCTTATGATGCAAGGAAAAAGAGCGCCCCAAGCTTTGTCTATACCCTTGATGTCTCTGTCTCCTGCGGGGATGAGCTTCTTATAAACAAAGGCCTTGCGCCAAATGTAAGCAAATCGCCCTACAGGGAATTTGAGTTTGCACCCAAGGCCCGGCCCGGCCTTGCTTTACGGCCAGTGATAGTGGGTGCAGGGCCATGCGGCTACTTTGCAGGCCTGGCCCTTGCAAAAATGGGGTTCAATCCCCTGATACTGGAAAGGGGAAAGCCTGTAAAACAAAGGGCTGCTGATACATTTTCCTTCTGGAAAAAGGCTGTGCTTGACCCGGAATCCAATGTGCAGTTTGGAGAAGGCGGGGCCGGGGCCTTTTCGGACGGCAAGCTCACAACCCGCATAAAGGATCGCCAGTTCATTGCAAGAAAGGTGCTTTTTGAGCTTGTGAATGCAGGCGCGCCGCCGGAAATAGCCTTTGTTTCCAAGCCCCACATAGGCACTTACAAACTTATGGGGGTGGTGGAAAATTTGAGAAAGGCAATCCTTTCTTTAGGCGGGGAAATCCGCTTCACGGCCAGGGTGGAGGAGCTTGTCATAAAAGATGGCGCAATCTGCGGGGTAAGGCTTGCTGATGGTAGCCTTGTGGAAAGCAAAACCATCATCCTTGCAGTGGGCCACAGCGCAAGGGATACCTACGAAATGCTCCATAGGCTGGGTGTTGCCCTTGAGCCCAAACCCTTTTCAATGGGGCTTCGCATCGAGCATCCCCAAGCGCTTATCAACAGGCAACAGCTTGGCTCCAATGCAGATAACCCGCTTGTGGGCCAGGCGGATTACAGCCTTGTTCACCATGCTTCAAACAAGCGCACGGTTTACACATTCTGCATGTGCCCCGGCGGCAAGGTGCTTGCAGCGGCATCCGAAAAAAACGCCCTTGTCACAAACGGCATGAGCCAGTATGCCCGCGATGATGTAAATGCCAACAGCGCCCTTGTTGTTGGTGTGGAACCGGCGGACTATCCCCCCGGCCCGCTTGGGGGAATGGAGTTCCAGCGCCAGTGGGAGCAAAAGGCCTTTGAGCTTGGGGGCGGAAACTATTTTGCACCTGCCCAGCTTGTGGGGGATTTTCTGGCAGCAAGGCCCTCAAGCGGCGCTGGGGCGGTTACGCCATCCTACAAGCCTGGGGTGAGATTTGCCGAGCTGGCCAGCAGCCTGCCCGGCTACATAATCGAGGCCATAAGGGAGGCGATTCCGGTTTTTGACCGCAAGATAAAAGGCTTTGCCATGCCCGATGCCGTGCTGACCGGCGTGGAGACAAGAACCAGCTCGCCGGTGCGCATTTTGCGGGATGAAACAGGCCAGAGCCTTACCGTTAAGGGCCTTTACCCTGCCGGAGAAGGCGCAGGACAGGCCGGGGGCATACTTTCTTCTGCGGTGGATGGCATAAAGGCTGCGGTAAAGGCCGCGGAAAAGATGAACAGGGAAGGGGAATAACCCTGTTGACCCAATTTGCTTGAGGCAAACAATGATTGCAGTGGTGCAGAGGGTAAGCCAGGCGGCGGTTTTTGTGGACGGGCAGCAGGTGGGGGCCATAGGGCCGGGCCTGTGCGTTCTTTTGGGGGTGGATGCCCTTGACAGCGAGGCTGATGCTGCCTGGCTGGCGGAAAAAATCGTAAACCTGCGTATCTTTGAGGATGATGAGGGCAAGATGAACAGGGGCCTTATGGAAACCGGCGGCCAGATGCTTGTGGTGAGCCAGTTCACCCTGCTGGGGGATTGCCGCAAGGGCAAGAGGCCCTCATTTGCAAAGGCAGCGCCACCGGAAAAGGGCAGGGCGCTTTACGAGCATTTTGTGGGCCTGGTTAAAGATAAAGGGGTTGTAACGGAAACCGGCGTTTTTGGGGCCATGATGGATGTGCGGCTCAATAATTCCGGGCCTGTGACCCTTGTTGTGCAGAGCCTGGCGGCCCCAGGAAAACGATAGCGGCGTTGCACTGCGCATCGAAGGTCGGTCACATACCCAACAGTATGCTCCCTCCCTTCTCGCTTGCGCGCCTTGCTATCCTTTCCCTGGAACCGCCCTTTGCGTTTGTGGGGGAAAAGAAAAACAACAACCTTGCCCACGCGGGTGGCCCCGGCAAGAATTGCCGGGGTGCGAAGCACAAGAGGTTTGCAAACACATTGCCGCCTTCTTGATGATAGGTTTTGTTGGGCTACAAAAATCCCGAAAAAGTTTCCGGCCTTCCAGGGGATTTGGTGCCGGGATTTTCTAGCCCAACCTACCCCTGATAACCAGCCAGATTTTACGGCTTTTTTTCGTGTGTTTCGTGTTTTTCGTGGTCAAAAATTGCTGTTTTCTTCTTGAACACAGGCGCACGGGGCAGATTATCAGGTCGGAAAGTGAACCCGGCAATGGTGCATAACACATTTATATTACTTGAAGTTTTTTGAAGGTGGGTACGGGGGGAATCGTTTTTTCAAAAAAGTTTCCCCCCGCAAATCTTTTGTTTTTTTAGTCAAATCGGTTGTCTTTTTTTCAAAAAAACAGGTCCCGCTGGCGCTCCTTTATAAAGGCGTTTAGCGGCCCTATATTCCAGCGGTTGTTCATGGAGCGCAGCTTGGCGATTATGTGCCTGGCCCGCTCCAGGTCATCGAGATTTTCGGATTTTTCAATTCCTGCAAGCTCCTGGCAGAGCGTCTGCATATCAAGCTGCTCCTGCTCAAGGCCTTCTGCACGCGACAAAAGCACCTGCGCCCCGCAACGGGGGCACTCGCGGAGATCGCTCTCTCCGCAGGCCGGTCATCCGCAGGCGCAAAGGTACTTGAAATGGGTGTAATCGTCCTTGTACCCGCATTTCTGGCACAACAAATCCATGCCAACCTCCTGCATGCCTTTTTAGGGCACGCTGCATTTACTGCTTTTTATCTGTCCTAAAATCAAGGTGGCAGCCGATTAACTTTGCCCTGCCCGTCCTGTGCCTTAAAAGCCTATAAATCCTGCATCTGGCGCATGGAGCGGCGATACTTGGGGTCATTGCACTCGGTGCCGTCTTTATCCACAAACTCCATTTTGCTGTAATGGGGGCAGGCGGCTGCATCGCGCAGATTCATGGTGCGGTAGCCGTTTTCGCCTTCCATAACAAAGACGGGCGGGTTGGCAAGAATGTCAGATCCCATTTTCAAAATTGTGCAGGTTCCCACCCCTTCGCCCGTGAAGGCGGCCTCCAGGTAGTTGTTGCAGATGCCGCACATTTTTTCCGGTCGCTTCTGGTTGCTTTTGGGCGCGGCCTGCTGGGCATAGATTCCCGAATATGCCTGTCGTATCTCATCTCTGCGGGACATGGCTCTTCCTCTCTTTTATGGAGTCGGGCGGCGGGCCTCCATTGATGCAGGCAGGCCCGCCGGTTCTTTGTTAAAGGCTTTAAATGCCCTGAATGGTCCTTTGGATGATGTTGTCCTGGGTCTTGCGGCTTATGTCCACAAAGTGGGCCGAGTAGCCTGCCACTCGCACGATGACCTCTTGGTACTTTTCCGGGTCTCTTTGGGCTGCCCGCAGGGTTTCATCGCTCACCATGTTGAACTGAACATGGTCAAGGCCCAGATCCGCCCAGGTGCGTATGTATGCCTTCCAGAGCTGATAGCCCTTTTCGCCTGCAAGCTGGCTGGGGCTGAGACGCTGGTTCAAGAGAAATGCCCGTCCGTCTCCCACATGGTCTATCTTGCCGCAGGATTTCAGCACCGCTGTGGGGCCTTTTTTGTCCAGGCCCGGCCCCGGTGAGATTCCTCCGTCATATAGGGCATCTCCCAGACGGCGGCCGTTTGGCAGAGCGCCCACCACATTGGCGTAATGGATGTTGCCCGAGACATTTTCCGGCAGAAGCGGCCAGTTGTTGCCGCTTGGGCATTTAAGCTCCTTGGAGAACTTTGCCACCTCGCGCAGCGCCCAGAGCATGATGTTGTCAACAAAGTCATCATCATTGCCCCACTTTGGCGCATCCCGCACAAAGTCTATGCGCATCTGCTCATAGCCTTCCCAGTTGGCATCCAGGGCATTGCAGAGGTCTTCCATTGTGTAGCGCTTTTCGTCAAAAACAAGCTTTTTGACCGCTGCAAGGCTGTCTGCATTCTCCACCCAGGTAAAGCCAGTTATCCAGGCATTGCCCCGCTCAATGGAGGGGTCGCACACATCCTTGCCTGTTTCTATGGAGCGCCGCGATATGGCTGAGAGATAGGGCCTGGGGGTTATTCTGTGGCCGATTATGCGCCCGTGGTTCACCGCGCGCACAAGCAGGCTGAATATGGACTTCATCTGGGCGACCCAGGCTTCTTTGACCTCCTCAAAGCTTGTCATCTTGCGCGGGTCGGCTGTATGGGCGCCTATCTGGGTGTTGAACTGGCGGTCATAGCCCTGGGTGAAGACATATTCCACAATTTTGGCGCAGTTGGCTGTGGCGCTTGCCATACGCATGGGCTGGAAGCCGTTTTTTGTGGCCGGGGCCGGACTCATGCAGGCCTGATGCACCCAGGTGCGGGCCTCCTTTAGGGGATGCCCATGCCAGTGCATGGCGTTGTGCACTAATACAGGATCATTGCGGATGGAGGGGTAGCCCAGGCCGTGGCGTATGCACTCGAAAACCTCGCGCATGACATCGTCCTTAACCTTGGGATGCCAGCGGAAGGCAAATGTGGGGTTTGCCACGCGCACAAGGCGGGCTGCGCGCAGAAGGGCTATGGTCATGCCGTTGCAGGCATCGGACCCGTCCTGCTTCACGCCGCCGAGTGTCCACACCCAGGTTCCGTCAATTCCCTGGAGGCCTTCCTTTGTCCAGCGGGGCTTGTACTGGCCGACTTCGGCTGCCCGGATGAGAAATTCCCCCACAAGATCCATCGCCTCGTCTTCGGAGAGGGTCTTGTCCTGAATAACATCCTTTTCATAGTAGGGGCCGTGGTAGTAGTCGGGACGCAGAGGCCATGCGCCTTCAACTGCCTCGGTGCGCGAAAAGAGCTGGATGAAAAGGTCGTACTGGAGAGATTCCTGCAAGGTTCTCGGCGCACGGGCCGGAACCTGCTCGCAGGTCTCGGCGATTCGCACAAGTTCTTCCTTGCGTTTGGGGTCGGATTCGTAATGCTCGGCCAGGGTGCGGGCAAGGCGGGCATAGCGCTGGGCATGGCGCAGGGTTGCCTCAAGGATTATTTTCATGCCCTCCCAGTTGTTAACCCTGTCGTAGAGCTTGTCCAGGTCCGGCGTGGGTGTTTGGGAGTGGATTTTTTCATCATAGGTGTCGATGTTTTCGTTAATCATTTCAAGGCAATCGGCAAAGCCGATTCTGCCGTTGAAAAGAAACTCGAAATCCTTGCCCGAATATCCGCCGCGGGTGGAGGCAATTCCCCAGCCCACCGCGCCGGTGAAGATCTTCATCATGTCTTCCAGGTCATTGTGGGGCATAAGCCGGGACTGATCCGTGCGGCCTGCCCAGAAATCGCATATCTGGCCCACAACCTTGGTGTTTTCCTCTACCGGGTCGGGAATGGCTGTGGAGTCGTTGAAGATCTCCTCGTTTAGCATCTCGCCCATGGTGGGGTCCCAGCCCAGGGTGTTGGGGGTGGAGCCGACATAGCCCACAAGCTGGGCATGATCCGTGATGAAAATGGTTTTGTTATCCAGGTAATGGGCAAGCCGTCTTGCAATGCGTATGGCTTCGGGTTCAGGGAACTTCATGGATTCCTGCTCTGCCTCCATGGAAAGCCGCCCCATTTCCACATCCACCTTCACGCCGGGGTTGTACAGGCCTCCCACAGCCCCTTTTTTCCAGATGGCTTTGCGAAGGTAGTCCAGCCGCTTGCTGCGCTTGCGCTCTGCGACCCACCACCACTGCTGGCCCTGCTCAAGTTGTTCAATGCTTGTGCTTTTGGCTGTTTGTGCATCCATGCCGCCACCTCCTTAATTTAC
>JAGVAW010000121.1 GCA_020060085.1 Desulfobacterales bacterium | reverse complement strand
TTTACCAAGGAATCTGCAATGGCAAAACTCTTTGCCTCGGAAATCGCCAGCAAGGTTGCGGACATGGCGGTCCAGATTCATGGCGGATACGGTTTTAGCAAGTCCTACCCTGTGGAGAGATATTACCGCGATGCCCGTGTGACCCGAATTTACGAGGGAACCAGCGAAATACACCGCATGGTAATTGCCCGCTGCGTTTCAGGATAAGTGCTTATGGCTTTGAACATCATTGTCTGCATCAAATCAGTTGTTCTGGAGGCGCCTGCTGCTGCTTTAGGCTCATCCGTGGAGCGCACGCCCCGTAACAGCGTGCTGAACCCCTTTGACCGACCGGCCCTTGCCCTTGCCCTGGAGCTTGCAAGGGAGAACGGCGGTTTTGTAACCACTCTTTCAATGGGGCCGCCTGTTTCCCGCTGGGCCTTGTGCGAAACCCTGGCCCTTGGCGCAGACAGGGCAGTCCTTGTTTCGGATTCAAAGGCTGCGGGCTCGGACACAATGGCCACATCAAGGGTGCTGGCCCAGGCAATCAATTGGCTGGGCCCCTGGGACATCCTTCTTTTTGGCCCCAGAACCGCAGACAGCGATACCGGCCAGGTCGGCCCCCAGGCATCTGTTCTGTTAAACAAGCCCTTTGTGGGCATGGCGCGCAGCATAAGCGCAAAAGAGGGTTTCTTTCTGGTGGAAAGCCTGGCAGACGGCTTTGTTATGCAGTATCGGGCAAATGCGCCCCTTGTGGCATCCGTGCATCCCAATGCAGCAAATGCGCTGGATTCACCTCTTGCAAGCATAAGGCAGGCCTTTGACGGCAACATGGTGGAAATTGTAAGCCTTGCTGATATTGGCATGGATGAGGCCTTTGCCGGAGAAAAAGGCTCCCCCACCCGCGTCATTTCCATGACACCCGCGCCAAAGGCCAAAAAATGCAATTTCATTGAAGGCGGCGCAAACGAGCAGGCCCAGGCGCTTTTGGAAAAAATTCGGGATGCAGGCCTTCTTTTTTAAAGCAGGGCCTTTTAATAAAAGCGCATCCCTTGCAGGATGAACAGGCATTAATATGGCGGCAATGTATTCCGGACAAATCTGGGTTGCAGCAGATATCCGCAATGAGCGGTTTTTCAGCTACACACTAAATCTGCTTGGCGGAGCAGCAAAACTTGCCGGGCTTACAGGCAAGGCTCCGGCTGCCTTTGTCATTGCAGGGGACAGCCTTTGCCAGCAGACAGATGAGGCTGTCGGGGCATTATCGGCCCACGGAGCCTCAACCGTTTACACGGTTTATGATGAAAGCCTTGCTGTCCCTCAAGCCGATGCTTACGCCAGGGCGCTTGCCCAGGCTGCAAAAAAGGAAAAACCCTCTGTAATCCTTTTTTCACTTACGGATTTTGGCAGGCAGTGGGCTGCAATGACAGCAGCTCATCTGAATGCAGGCCTTGTTGCAGATTGCGCGGACTTTTCCCTTGAGGACGGACGCATTGTGGCGTCCTGCCCATCCTGGGGAGGGCGTATTCTTGCCAAAATCACCTGGGCCGATGCAAAGGTCCCGGCCTGCGCCACTGTTTCACCTGGGGCATTCAAGCCTCTGCCTGCATCAAATAAAATTGGCCGGATAGTTCAACTGAAACTTGAGGGCGTTTTTGCCACGCCCGGTCTTGAGCTTGTTTCCCGGCAGGCTGCCCAGGCTGATGAAAAAAGCCTGGAGCAGGCGCAGGTTGTGGTGGCCGGAGGAGCAGGGGCAGGGGGAGCCGAGGGCTTTTTCCTTCTGCGCGAGCTGGCCCAGGCCTTGGGCGGGCAGCTTGGTGCAACCCGGCCTCCCGTGCTTGCACACCTTGTGGACGAAGGGCGGCTCATAGGCCAAACCGGAAAAACCGTGCGGCCCCAACTGCTCATTTCTGTAGGTGCCTCCGGGGCCATACAGTACACGGCTGGCATTGTGGAGTCCGGCCTTATTGTGGCTGTCAACCGGGATAAAGAGGCCCCCATTTTTGAGGTGGCGGATGTGGGCATTGTGGCGGATGCCAAAACCTTTTTGCCTGTTTTTACCCAAAAGGTAAAGGCAGCGGTCATGCAGGACCTTGCCCAAAAAGCCTGCTTCGACCAGGAAGGGCAGGGGGGCAAAGAGGGATTGGGCCAAGCTGTTGCAAGGCTGCGGGAGGCCCACGGCTTTACCCTTGAAAGCCTTGCCCAGGCCACCGGACAGAGCCCTGAGTTTTTGAACCAGGTGGAAAGAGGCGAAACTTCGCCATCGGTGAGCTTCATCCTGCGGCTGGCCAGGGCATTGAAGGTTGATCCGGCCACCTTTCTGGGACAGCAGGAAAAGACAGCCCTGGCGGATAACCGGGCCAAGGCCTTTATCAAGCGCACCCAGAACTATTCCTACCAGACGCTGACCCCAGGCGCAGAGGAGGAGCATCTGCGGGCCTTTTTGATAACCATTGAGCCCCGCTGCGCCCACAAACCCCTTGCCTACAAGCACGAAGGCGAGGAGTTTGTATTTGTCATGGAAGGCGAACTTGAGCTTACCCTTGGAGGCAAGCCCAACCGTTTGAAGCCGGGGGAAAGCCTGCGCTTCAACTCCGAAATCCCCCACAAGTTAAGAAGCCTTTCAGACGGAGAAACCCGCTGCCTTGTGGTGCTATACACGCCCTGAAAAACCTGGATATGCACAAAGGGAAAATTTTCAAAAATATTTCCCCGCAACTTTTTCAAAAATCCGGATTTTCCTCATCAGGTCTGGTCACCATATCCATGTTGAAAAGGGCGTCCTCAATGGCAGCAATAAGCCCTGTCAGGGTTTTTCTTTCCAACGAGCAAACAGGAAATCCGTCCAGCCTGCGGGACAGGGCCTCCACCTCTTCGGGCAATAACAGGTCTGATTTGTTCAGCACCCGCAGGGTCTCTTTGCCGGAGAGTTTAAGCTCATCGAGTATTTTTTCAACAGAAGCAATCTGACTTTCCAGTCTGGGGCTGGCAGCATCCATCACATGAAGAAGCAGGTCAGCATTGTCCAGCTCCTCTAATGTGGCGCGGAATGCAACCTTGAGGTCCTTGGGCAGGTCCTCGATAAAGCCTACTGTGTCGGTGATTATAATTTCCCGGTCTTGAGGGAATCGAAGCCTGCGGCTGGAGGGGTCCAAGGTAGCAAACATTAAACTTTGGGTCATCACATCCGCATGGGTTAGGGTGTTAAGCAGGGTGGACTTGCCAGCATTGGTGTAGCCCACAATGGAGACAACCGGAAGCCCCTTTTTATCGCGGCGGGAGCGTTGCACGGCCCGGCGGTCCGCCACCCTGGAAAGCTGTTTTTCCAGCAGGCGGATTCTCTCGCGCACCCTGCGGCGGTCCATCTCCAGCTTTGTCTCTCCAGGCCCACGGCCTCCTATGCCTCCTGCAAGGCGCGAAAGGGCCGTGTTTTTGCCAACCAGTCGGGGCAGCATATATTTAAGCTGGGCTAGCTCCACTTGCAGCTTTCCCTCGCGGGTTGCGGCTCTTTGGGCGAAAATATCAAGAATGAGCTGGGTGCGGTCTATTACTGGCAGCTCTATGCGGTCTGTTATGGCGCGGATTTGGGAGGGGTTAAGCTCGGAATCAAAGATGAGCATATCCGCCCCCTCTACCAGGGCCATGACCGCAACCTCCTCCAGCTTGCCCCGGCCCAGCAGGAATCTGGGGTCAGGCTTTTTTCTGTGTTGAATCATGCTTCCAGCCACATGAACCCTGCATGAGCGGGCCAGCTCAGCCAGCTCTGCCATGGATTGTGCAGCCTGGGCCTTTGTGCCGGAAGAAACGCCAACCAAAAGGGCGCGCGGTAAATCGGCCCCGGCCTCTTTGACAGGCCTTCCTGCAACAAGCTCGTTTTCCAGTTCTAAAATAAAATCCTGTGCCGCCATATCCAGGCCGGAAAGGCCAAAGGGTGCCATCTTGATGTATGGCTCTTTATTGTTGAGGCTTTTTAGAAGGTGGGCCACGAAAAACCTGTCCGGCAGGCCGTCTTTGGTAAGGGTGAAGGCAGCCATTAGATCAAGGCGCAGAAAGATGAGGTCGGTGATGTCCTCATCTCCAAGACCCTCCCCCTTAAGATGGGTATGCACCAGGCGCAGGCCCTTGAGTCGGCCCGGCCCGTAGCGGTAATGCTCCAGGTTGGGCAGGAGAATGGATTTGTCATCCCCCACAATCACATGGCGGATGATTCCGGGCCTGTCAATCAAAAGGCCTATCTGGCGGTAGGCTTCAAGCGAAATCTCCCCCATGTCCCTTGCAAGCTCCGGAGAAATGAGCATTTCCGGTGGGATTTTGCGCTTGAAAAAGTTGCCGAGTTTTTTAAGATGCCAGGCCTTAAGGCCGCTTATGTTGCCCTGGATTTTCTGCATAGGCCATTTCCGTGGGGTATATTGGAGCTGCGACAGTTTACCAAAGGCAGGGTGCCGTAAAATCAGTTGGCTGCATAAATGGTATCTGCATTCTCAAAGCTGGTGTGTTCTGCCACAAAAGTGAGCATGACCTTGCCTGTGGGGCCGTTTCTCTGCTTGGCCACCTTGAGTTCGGCAGACTGGTCCGGGTTGTTTTCAATCTGGCTGTAAACCGATTCCCGGTAAATGAACATTATGACATCAGCATCCTGCTCAAGTGCGCCGGACTCGCGGAGGTCTGAAAGCTGGGGATGTTTGTCTCCCCGGTCTTCAAGTTTGCGGTTCAACTGGGAGAGTGCCAGAACAGGCACATGAAGCTCTTTTGCCAGGGCTTTTAGGGATCGGGAAATGTAGCTTAATTCCAGGTCCCGTCTTTCAGCATCCTTTGGCCCGGTCATAAGCTGAAGGTAGTCAATTATAATAAGGCCAAGTCCCTTGTCCTTTTTCATGCGCCTTGCCTTTGTCCGCACATCCATGACCGTGAGTTTGCCTGAATCATCAATATAAAGGGGTGCATTATGGATTCTGTCGCTTGCATCGGCAAGCCTTTGCAATTCCTCCTGCCCCAAAAAGCCATCCCTCACTCTTTTGGAGTTGACCTTGGCTTCGGCGCAAAGCACTCTTGTAACAAGCTGCTCTTTGGACATTTCAAGGGAAAAGACAAGCACCGGCACACTTTCCTTTACTGCCGCATACCGGGCAATATTTAAGGCCAAGGCGGTTTTGCCCATACCAGGCCTGGCAGCAAGAATTAAAAGATCTGTGGGCTGCAATCCGGATGTAAGCATATCCAGACGGTTAAAGCCCGTTGCCACACCCGTTACAGGGGAGCGATCTCTTGAGCGGTTCTCAATGGACAGAAATGTGTCTTTTAACAGTTCCGAAAGGCCGAAATATGAGGCAGAGCCTTTTTCGCTTGAAACAGCAAAAATTTCCTGCTCGGCAAAGTCAACCACCTCGGCCAAATCATCGTTGTCCTCGTAGCAGCGCTGGGCTATGGAGGAGGCTTTTTCAATAAGAAGCCTCAACACCGCCTTTTCCTTGACAATTTTTGAATATGATGCCGGATTCACCGCAATGGGAATCTCGTGGATAATCTTGCCCAGAAAAGCAGAGCCGCCAATACTCTCAAGCAGATTTTTCTGCTCCAGCCAGTTGGAGACGGTTACAATGTCAACAGGCTCACTTTTTTCAAACAGGGACAGCATGGCCTGATAAATCTTGCGGTGGGCATCCACATAAAAATCTTCGGGCCTAACCTTTTCCTGGGCAATGAGCAGCGCCTCATCATTATGAAAAATGGCAGAAAGAAGAGATGCCTCGGCGTCGATGTTCTGGGGCGGCAGGCGTATAAATGAGGGCTCTTTTGATGTGGCGGTCATGGAAACTCCTTAACCTTCATGAGAGGCTTTGGCTGGATTTAACATTCCTGTCTTGTCAATGACCTGGTAGAACAAACCGGCGGCAAGACACTATGACCCCTCAAATGACACACTTTTTTTACATTTCACGATAAGTCATAGAAAAAATTCTGGCAAGCAAAAGAGTGCAGCGTGTTTTAACTTATTGAAAAGAAGATATTTTTGAAAAAAAAGAAAACGGGCGCAACCTTTTTTAAGGCCGCGCCCGCAATGCTTTTTATAAGGCTGACAGGTTATTCCTGGGCCGAAACCGTGATGCCTATCTTGGTTTTGATGTCTCCCATAATATGGATGGGGACCTTGTACTGTCCCAATTCCTTGATGGGCTCATCCATGCGGATCATGGAGCGCTCAATCTCGAATCCAAGCTCGGCAAGCTTTTCAATAACAAGGCGTCCGGATACCGAGCCGTAGAGACGACCTTCCTCGCTCACCTTGGCCTTTATTTCCAGGTTCACTTCAGCCAGAAGCCCAGCCAGTTTAAGTGCGTTTTCCTTTAACTGGGCAACCTTTATTTCATATTCCTTGCGCTTGCGCTCCAGCAGAAGCTTGTTGGCCTCTGTTGAGAGAACAGCCAGCTTTTTGGGCAGCAGATAGTTTCTGGCATATCCCCGTGCCACCTTTACCTCGGTGCCCACAATGCCCAATTTGTCAACAGTTTCTGTGAGTATGACCTTCATTTCCGGTCCTTTCTGCGGTGTAAAGGCGGCCTCATTTTTTTGGCCGCCATTTTCCCTGGCACATTACGGCATATTTACCAATTCAGACAACCACTCCGGCAAAAAGGGTAAACATTTATAGCCGCTTGGGTTGCATGGCTCATTCCGGCACTGCGCCCACAAAGGGCAGCAGGGCAATGGCGCGAGCCTGTTTAATGGCCTGGGTGAGCGCGCGCTGGTGCTTGGCGCAGGTGCCGGAAATGCGGCGGGGCACTATCTTTCCGCGCTCGGTGGTAAAGTATTTCAAGGCTCTGGGATCCTTGTAATCAATGACAATATTTTTGTCTGCACAAAAACGGCAGACCTTTCTTCTGTGAAAAAAACGCTTCTTCCTTTTAAAGGGGCGTTGCATATGGTTACCTCCTGACAGGGCTTGCAAAAAAGTTAATCCATTTCATCGGAATCGGCATCAGAATCCCCGGACTCATCATCCTGGTCCGGTTCATCGTCATCCCTGGCCGCTTCTGCGCGGGCCTCTTCGATTGCCTTGATGCGTTCGGCTTCCTTGCGGGCCTTTTCGCGCTCGGCTTCGTCATCGGCCTTGGCCTTGGCGGCAGCTTCTTCTGCGAGCTTGATTTTAAGCTGCTCAATGTCAACATTGTCGGCAAGCTTGACGGTGAGATACCGCAAGACCCGCTCATCAATGCGCATTGTGCGCTCCAACTCCTTTACCACGGCACCCGTGGCACAGTAGTCGGCAAGGATGTAAAAGCCGCGTTTGCGTTTTTTGACTTCGTAGGCAAGCTTTCGCGCCCCCCACTCGTCAAAACGGACGCAATAGCCCTGCTCGCCCTCGACAATGCCCGCAAAGCGTTCAACAACAGCCTTGCGGTCCTCATCAGGGAGATCAGGATCAGTGATAAAAATGGTTTCGTACCGTTTCATTGTGCCTCCTCACGGTTTAAAGCCCCGCGTCTCTGCGCGGAGCAAGGAGTATGCAGGCGCCCTTGCGGCACCCTGGAAAGAAAATTTCATTACATGGCCTTGCAGGATATGTCAAGGTTATTTATGGTTTTTTTTCTGTAAGGACAAACAGGCATATTGACTTGACCAGCCTGCTGGCATACTAAAAAAGATTACGGTTGTGCTGATTATGGAATTTCTTGCTCCGGAGAGAATAAAAATGGATTACAAAAAGACCTTGAACCTGCCGTCAACCGCCTTTCCCATGAAAGCAGATCTTTCACGGCGGGAGCCCCAAATTCTGGAAAAATGGTATTCTGAAAATCTTTACGGGTTTTTGCGCAAGCAGTCTGCTGGCCGCAAAAAGTTCATCCTCCATGACGGCCCCCCCTATGCCAACGGCAACATCCATATTGGCACGGCACTGAACAAGATATTGAAGGACATTATCGTGCGCTCCCGCCAGATGGCGGGAACCGATGCGGTTTATGTACCCGGATGGGATTGCCACGGCCTGCCCATTGAGCACAATGTTGACAAGCAGCTTGGCGACAAAAAGGCTGACATGACCACTGTGCAGATAAGGCGGCGCTGCCGGGAATATGCAGAGGGCTTTATTGATGTTCAGCGAAGCGAGTTTAAACGGCTTGGTGTGCTTGGCCTGTGGGATGACCCCTATCTGACAATGGCCTATGCCTATGAGGCTGACATTGTGCGCGAATGCGGCAAGTTTGCAGATAACGGCGCACTGTTCCGGGGCAAAAAGCCTGTTTACTGGTGCAACTCCTGCCGCACAGCCCTGGCTGAAGCTGAAGTGGAGTACGAGGACGCCTCCACACCTTCGGTTTTTGTAGCCTTTCCTGTGGAGGAGGATCTTTCCAGCATCATTCCTGAACTTAAAGGCAAGGCCGTTTCAGTAGTCATCTGGACAACAACCCCCTGGACGCTTCCTGCAAACCTGGCCATAGCCCTTCATCCGGATTTTGAATATGCGGCTGTGGAGGCTTCCGGCAAGGTTTACATTCTTGCAAAAGACCTTGCAGAGTCCTGCATGAAAGCCTTTGGTTTTGACGAGTACAGTATTCTTGCCCGGTTTAACGCAAAAATTCTGGAAAACAGAAAGGCAAGGCATCCTTTTTACGACAGGGATTCAATAATCACTTTAGGCAACCATGTTACCCTGGAGGCAGGAACGGGCTGCGTTCACACAGCCCCTGGTCATGGTCGCGAGGACCACGAGGTGGGCCTCCAGTACGGCCTTGAAACCTATTCGCCGGTGGATGACAGAGGTTGCTTTACAGAGGATGTGGGCTTTTTTGCAGGCAAATTTGTCTTCAAGGCCAATGCCGAAATTGTGGAAAAACTCAAATCTGACGGAACCCTTCTCAAAACGGAAACTCTTTCCCATTCTTATCCCCATTGCTGGCGCTGCAAAAAGCCGGTCATATTCCGGGCAACCCCCCAGTGGTTCATTTCCATGGACAAAACAGGGCTTCGTAAAAAAGCCCTTGAGGCCATAGACCAGGTGACATGGATTCCCAAGTGGGGCAGGGAGCGCATTTACGGAATGATAGAAAACCGCCCGGACTGGTGCGTGAGCCGCCAACGCTCCTGGGGTGTTCCCATTGTGGCCTTTTACTGCAAGGACTGTGGAGCGCTCATAAACGACAAGGACACGGTGGAGCATGTGGCCCTTCTGGTGGAAGCGCACGGCGCGGATGTCTGGTTTGAACGGGACGAGGCAGGGCTTCTGCCGCAAGGCTTTGTCTGCCCTCAATGCGGCAAGGCCGACTTTGAAAAGGAAACAGACATTCTGGATGTGTGGTTTGATTCCGGGGTGAGCCATGCAGCGGTACTTGCACGGCGCGAAAGCCTTTCCTGGCCTGCCCAGCTTTACCTGGAGGGAAGTGATCAGCATCGGGGCTGGTTTCATTCCAGCCTGTTAACCGCTGTCGGCACAAGGGGCAGGGCACCCTACGAGGCGGTTCTGACCCACGGCTTTGTGGTGGATGAAAATGGCCGCAAGATGAGCAAATCTTTGGGCAATATTGTGGCCCCAAAGGAAGTGATTGACAAATACGGGGCTGAAATACTTCGTATGTGGGTGTCTGCAACAGACTACCGCGATGACATAAGGATTTCCGAAAACATCTTAAAGCAGCTTGTGGATGCCTATCGCCGCATTCGCAACACATGGCGCTTTATTTTGGGCAACCTTGGGGACTTTGACCCGCAAAAACACTCGGTCTCCAAAGACGCCATGCCTGAAATAGATCGCTATGCCATGCACCGTCTGCAGAAGCTCATCCGCCGCTCAAGGACTGCTTATGAGGAATACGAGTTTCACGCGGTGTATCATGCACTTCACAATTTTTGCGCAGTGGATCTTTCCGCCTTTTATCTGGACATCCTGAAGGACAGGCTTTATGTCAACGCGCCGGAGTCAGAGGATCGGCGCAGCGCCCAGACGGTTCTTCATCACCTCATTGAGGCAATGGTAAGACTCATGGCACCTGTCATGGCTTTTACCGCCGAAGAGGCATGGGAGTATCTGCCCCAGGTTCCTGAAAGGGAACCAAGCGTGCACGCAGCGCAATTTCCCCAGGTGGATGAAAGCTTTCTGGATGATGACCTTGCTTCCAGGTGGGACCTTTTGCGCAGGGTTCGCGCAGATGTTACCAAGGCCCTGGAGCAGGCCAGAAGCGAAAAGCTTGTTGGCCATCCCCTGGATGCTGCTGTGACGCTTTATGCCCAGAAGGATCTTTATGAAAAACTGCTGCCTTATGCTGATGAGCTGAAAACCGTTTTCATTGTCTCCCAGGCAGACTTAAAGCAGGAGCCTGCACCGGAGGGGGCTCTGGCTGCAGGAACCGTTGAGGGCCTTTACATAGGTGTGGGCCGGGCCTTGGGTGAAAAATGCGTCCGCTGCTGGGTTTATGACACCAGTGTGGGCAGTAACGCTAATCACCCTGGTGTGTGCAGCCGCTGCTGCACGGCCCTGGGTCAACTGGCAGGCCAGACAGATGAATGATTCCGGCAAGCGACCAGCCTGGAAGCTTTTTGCCCTCACCGCAATCCTGGTGGCCTTTGTAGATCAGGCCACCAAGATTGCAGCGGTCAAAAGCATTGCCCCTGGCCAGTCAATCAATATAATACCAGGTTTTTTTGATCTGGTTATGGTGCACAATTACGGGGTTGCCTTTGGAATGTTCAACAGGGAATCCACCGGCCTCCAGACAATTGTCTTTCTGGCGCTTTCTGCACTGGCTTTGGGTGTGGTTATTTTCCTTTTTGCAAAAACGCCGGGGGAAAACCGCCTTTTCTCCCTTGCCCTTTCACTTGTTGCGGGCGGTGCGGTGGGCAACATAATTGACAGGGCAAGGCTTGGTTTTGTTGTGGATTTTATTGACCTTTATGTGGGAAAATGGCACTGGCCTGCATTCAATGTGGCGGATTCAGCCATTTCCGTGGGGGTGGCGCTTTTGCTTGTTCTTATTGTTCTAGGAAAAGATCCCCTTTAAGGTATTGGGTTTGATTCAAAAATTCATAAGGGCTGTCAGCCGGGCAACGCATTTTCAGTTGCCAGCAGGACTGTATTTATAGTCCAGGCCCGGTTTTACCAGTTGCACACTTCTTTTTTTCAAGCGCCAAAATAACCCTGCCGGACAACTCTTATTTTGGGGTAAAAAGGCCATGCATCCAATTTTGTTTGAAATCGGCCCATTCACAGTCCGCACCTACGGCTTTTTTCTGGCCCTGGGCTTTTTGGCTGGCATGTTTGTGATAATGCGGGAGGCAAAGCGCCAGGGTTTTGATTCTGAAGAGGTGCTCGACATCTGCTTTTACTCCCTTTTTGCAGCCATTGTTGCCTCCAGGCTAGCCTATGTGGCCTTTAACTGGAATGAGCAGTTTGCAAACGACCCCCTTGCAATGGTGCGTATATGGGATGGGGGCCTTGTTTTTTACGGCGGTTTTTTAGGGGCTGTTGCCGTGTTTGTGATTTTTGCCTGCAAATATCAGATGCCCTTTTTTAAACTTGCAGATGTTTTTGCCCTGGGGGTTCCTTTAGGCCATGCCTTTGGGCGGCTTGGATGCTTTTCTGCAGGCTGCTGCTACGGAGCGCCCACAGACAGCGCCTGCTCTGTAACATTCACCCACCCGCTTTCCATTGCCCCGCAGTTTGTGGCCCTTTATCCCACGCAGCTTTATTCTTCTGCCGGAAATTTGGGCATATTCCTCTTTCTTTTTCTGGTGTTGAGAAAGAGAAAGAAGTGGGACGGCCAGATTCTGGCGTCCTATCTTGCCTTGTATGCTGTTTTCCGGTTTTGCATTGAGTTTTTGCGGGGTGATGAGCGGGGGGCCTTCTTTTTGGGAGTTCTATCCCCATCACAGCTTGTGGCGGCAGTCATGTTTTTTGCAGCCTTTTTGCTGTACGCCTTTTTGAGAAAAAACCAGCCAATCCAATGAAAGATGTCCTCACACAAGTTGACGGCCTGCTTGAAAAGGGGAGGAAGGATGGCTTTGACGGAGTCTGGCTGATTTTCGGCGATGAGCTTCTGGTGGAAAAGGCCTGCAAGAAGGTGCTGGATGCCATCGTGAAAAAGGAAAAGCAGTCTTTGAACTGCCAGTTTATGGATGCAGAGAATCACGGTATCGGCATCGTGCTGGAAAATCTGAACACCTACGGGCTTTTTCCTGAAGCAAAGGTTGTGGTCTGGCACAATGACAAGCTACTGGCTTCTGTTGTCAATGCAGAGGATTTTCTTGAAAAGGCTGTCGGGGCCCTTGAAGAGAACAAACGCGAAAAGGCAAGGGGCTTTTTGCTGACCTTCATGGGCATGAAAAAGCTCTCCTTTGAAAATCTTGACCCGGAAAATCTTGAAGAATATCTGGGCGATTTCAGCTCCGAGCTAAAACCGCTTGTTGCTGAACTTAAGGCAAAGGGGGTAAGGGTCCCGCCCTATGTTGACGATTCCAAGTTGCTTATGCAGGCCATGGACAAAGGCTTTGCCCCGGAAAACCACCTTGTCGTAACAACAGTGGTTGCCGATAAACGCAAGCGTCTTTACAAGCACATTGAAAGTAATGGCGCGGTGGTGGACTGCACTGTCAAGTCCGGTCAAAGTGCTGCGGACAAGAGGGGGCTTGAGGAATCTGCCGCCCAGATTGTGAGCCAGTTTGAGAAAGCCTGGAGCAAGAAGGTTGATTCAAAGGCTGTGACCGCCCTTTTGGAGCTACTGGGTGCAGACTTCAGGGCACTGGAGAGCAACCTTGCCAAGCTTGGCGTTTATGTGGGCGAAAGGCCCGCAATTACCGCAAGGGATGTTCAGTCCATTGTTTCCCGCACCCGCAAAGACCCGGTTTACCTTCTTACTGATGCCCTTACCAGCAGAAAGCCTGACAAGGCTCTTGTCTTTTTAGATTTTTTGTTTGATGACGGTTTTCATGAGCTTGCGGTTGCCGCGGCAACTATCAACCAGTTTCGGAGGCTTGTTGTAATAAAGTCCTTTTTGGAAGGGCCGGGAAAAGGGGTTTATGCCCCTGGTATGCGATATGATGATTTTCAGAAAAGGCTTGGCAATGCGCCGGCAGCCTTTGATGCCCAGTTAAACGAAACTCTTTTGCAGTGGAGCCAGGCATGGTCCCAGGAAGAAGATGAGGAGGAAACCGGCGAGCAGGATGATGCAGATGAAACAGAAAAACAGGAAATTCCTGCCCAAAAAGTCAAAGCAAAAAAGCCGGTTGCAGATATTGGAATTTCAAAGATGAACAGCTATGTACTTTATCTGGCCTGTGGCAAGGCCCAAAATTTTTCAATGAATCAGCTTAACAAGGCCCTTTGGCTACTTCGTGATGCGGATAAAGCCATTAAAAGCACAGGGCAAAATCCCCGCCTGCTCACGGAAACTCTGGTCCTTTCCCTCTGCTCGCTTTAAATATCCCGTTTTTTAATCCGGCTTGTAATTTCCTTGCCCGCACTCTCATCTGCAAAGGCTTTTGGCAAAAGCACCTGCCATGCCCTCAACAATGTCAGTTGCCTGTTTTATCTCCTGCCTGTTTTTAAATTCCGAATGCAGGGCGCGGAATATGGCGTCAAGGGCAGGGGCAGGCCCTTTATGACCGGGGTAGATGGCTGGCAGCGGGGCATAAAGCCCGTCACTGAAAAAATAGTGGGCCAGGGGGGAGTTTTTGCGCCTGAAGGGCCAAACAAGTTTAAGGTTAAGAAAATCTCCAACCGCTTTTTTGCCATCCTTTGTGAGAGTTGCATCGTTTTGGGTCAGCTCTCTGCCCAAAAGCTTTTCCACCTGCCCAAAAAAGCATTCCAAAAAGTCTGTTTCCGTAATTACAAGCCCGTAAAGATACCAGTTGTCTGATGCTGCCAGCACAATGAGCTTGTATGAATTTGCCAGCTTGTGATGCGAAGGGCAGAAATAGGTGCGGCAGGCAAGGGCACCATACCAGGAAAGCCCTCGCCAGTCCGTATTTTCATTTCCATTGGAAAGGGGGTGCAACAGGCAGCCCACCCGCTGGCGGTTTTCGCCCACAAGCCCCAGAAAAGGGCAATGGTGAAACTCCTTATAGGGCCGCCCGCGCGGCATTGCGGATTTTATTTTTCGTCCGAAGTCATCAATATGGTCTGCGGTGCGTGGGGTCTGCTCAAAAAGCAGAGTTCTTTGCAAAAGAAGGCTTTCCAGGTTTTTTTGCGAGGAATCCACCACATTGTAAAGGCCGCAGCAGGCCCCGCACGAAATCGACCCATCTGCCTGACAAAGATGAACAGCAGAAGCTTTATCCATGAGATCTTACCCGCAACCCCTCTAAAGCCCCGCGCCGGGCGGCTGCATGGTAAAGCGCATGAGATGAGGAAACTTTTCAGGATGGTATGTCCGGCAGACAGCCCTGACCAGGGGCTTGAGAAGAGCATGGGGCGCTCTTTCCCGCAACCTGCGGAATGCAAACTGCGGGTAGTGGTAATGCCAGGGAGCAATCTTTTTAAAGGCCAAAGCCGCTTCTTTTGGATTTGTCACCGCAAGGGCCGCCACCTTGCCGGAAAAAAGAGAGCCATTAACACCGAACAAAAGCACGGGGCTTACCGCCCCGGCAAGAGTTCCAGCCAGAATCTTGTCTTGCCAGAAAAGGTTGTAATTGTTCCACCTTGCCATGGGCCAGGCAAGGGTGTTACCAAGGTTGTCATCCCAGTTTTTAAAGACAATTCCGTCATTTTGTTCAAGCTTTTGTTTAAATTCCTGTATGGCGGAAGCGGCCAGGGGCTTGTGGATGTTGAATACCAAAGCACCGGCTGCGGCCCTGGCCTGAAAGTAATAGCCGAATTCCCGGCAAAAGGAATCAAAATAAACAATCACCCCTGGCCGGGAAGAGTCGCCCTTGCCTGTGGCCAGGCTTCCCAAAAAGGGCTTGTGGGGGATGTCCAAAGATTCGAACACGCTTTTGGAAAGGCCCGTGGCGATTATGGAGCCGGGCGGCAGGCCCTCAAGCTCTTTTTTGTTGAGCTTTGCGCCAAACTCAACTTTTACGCCGGCATCAAGAGCCTGCCTGTAAAGGACATTCTCCAGGGAGGTCTTTCCCTTGCCTCTTTCAATGGTAAAGGCGGATACGCCTTTTGGGTGGGGAAACTCGAATTTTTTTCCATAGGCCCATATTCGGGTAAGGGGCCAGGGTTCCAGGGCGTCATCAATTTCAAGGCCTAAAGATTTGCGGATGTGGTTTGGGTCAATGTAGGAAGAATCTGCATAGGAATGACTTCCGCCAACATTTTTGGAAGCCTCGAAAATTGTAACCTCGTAACCCTGGCGTGCCAGAAGGATGCCTGCTGTCAATCCGGCCAGCCCAGCGCCTGCTATTTGAACCGTTTTGGCCATTTTATTTCCCCTTTGCAGCAGACTTCAAAAAAAGATATTTGCCGATTTATGAACACAGTATAAAACCACTTAACACAGGTAGGCTTTGGCGGCAAGATTTCCATCTGGCGGCGTTTCTCCTTGCCTTGCTGCATTGTTTATTGCCTTACCCCAAAAGCTTATGATAAATAAAAGAGAATTCTTTTTTGCCTTCGGGCGGAGCTTTTTTGCTCCAGATCAAAAATCTGGCCGTTCTTTTTGTCCTTGAAAAATCTATCCTGTGGAAAATCGCCTGCCCGGTGGAGCAAGGCGGGTGTCCATAAATACCAGTCAGACTTGTATTGGCACAAAGCCTGACCTTGTGGCCAAATAACCAGTTGCGTCAAACTTTGGAGGCTTCCCATGAGCGAAGATGTGTACAAAAAACTTGCCAGGGTTCTGGATACACTTCCAAACGGCTTTCCGGAAACCGAATCCGGCGTGGAGCAAAAACTTTTGCGAAAGGTTTTTTCGCCCGAAGAGGCAGAGCTTTTCTGCGACATGACTCTGGATTTTGAAACAGCGGAGCAGGTGGCTGCCCGCACGGGCCGGGACAAGGATTATCTGGAAAAAATGCTTGAGCAGATGTACGAGCACGGCCAGCTTTTCCGGGTGGATTTTGGCACAGCCAAGGTTTACAAAATGCTCCCCTGGGTTTTTGGAATATTTGAATTCCAATTAAACCGCATGGACAGGGAGTTTGCCGAACTTTGCGAGGAGTACGGCCTGCATTACGCCCCCCAGTTTTTTGGCAACAAGCCCCAGCTTATGCAGGTTGTTCCTGTTGACACAGATATTACCGCCTCCCACGAGACCCTTCCTTATCACACTGTTTCAGGCATAATCGAAAAGGGCCTTTCCTTTGCAGTGGCCCAGTGCATATGCAAAAAGGAGCAGAACCTGCTGGACAACCCCTGCAAGCGGCCCCAGGAGGTTTGCCTTGCCATTGCCCCTGTGCCCAATGTGTTCGACAATCACATGTGGGGGCGGTCCATAACAAAAGAGGAGGCGTACAAGGTTCTGGAGATCGCCGAAGAAGCAGCCCTTGTGCATCTTACCTGGAATATCCAGAACGGCCACTATTTTATCTGCAACTGCTGCGGATGCTGCTGCGGTGTTCTGCGCTCCATAACCGAGCTGGGCATTAACGGGGCCGTGAACGCCCATTACTATGCCAAAATTGATGCAGATGCCTGCACCGCCTGCGGCCTATGTGCTGAGGAGCGCTGCCAGGTACATGCCATTTCTGAACAGGGGGATTTCTATGAGGTGGATATAGACAGGTGCATCGGCTGCGGCCTGTGCATCTCCACCTGCCCCACCGAGGCCATAAGCCTTGTCAAAAGGGAAATCGTGGAGCTTCCGCCAGCCAATGAGGATGCCTGGTTTGAGGAAAGAGGAAAAGCCAGGGGTGTTGATTATTCCCAGTTTCTGCTTGGCGCAAAGGGAAGGTAGCCTGATAAAGAGGTGTCTGGGCAGGGCCTTTTTTCATAAAGCGGCCCTGCCGCCTCCTCAATGCCGTTTGGGCCTTTAAGGCCTTGGGGGTTTGCGGTATTCGTATTCTACAAACCTTATGCGGCCTTTGTCTGTAACAAAGCTGTTTAAAACCCAGCTTATAATCCCTATTACCAGCGAACCCCAGAAGGCTGACCCAAAGCCATCCACATGAAAGCCGGAAACCACGACGGAAGCCATCATCAGCAGCAGGGCGTTGATGACAAGGATGAAAATGCCAAAGGTTAAAACCGTAAGGGGCAGGGTGAGAAGAATCAGAACCGGGCGGAAAAGGGCATTTAAGATTCCAAGAATGGCGGCAGCCGCCAAAAGCGAGCCGAAACTGCTTACCGCAATGCCGTCCATAAGGTAGGATGCAGCCGTGATGGCCACGGTTAGCACAACCCATCGAATTGCGATGCCTTGCATGTTTTTTTCCTTCCTTCAGGTTTTCATGGGCGTCCTGGGTTATTGGCAATTGACACATTGTCTAGTGGTGACTATAATTTGTTTTCCGCAAATTTCAAGGTTTAGCAAAAAACAGGCTGGGGTAAACGCCTCAACCTTAAAGGCTTGGTGAAAATTTCAGGCAGTTGCCGCAAAAGCTATAAGCCCTGGATCATCAGGGCGGAGATTATGAGTTTTTGGTGTTTAAAAGCTCTTGCATATGAAGGAGTCCTTATTTCATGGCAGCCAAAAAACGGGGAGTTCTGATTACGGGCGCGGCTCATCCCTGGGGCAGGAATCTGATACCCCTGCTGGAAGAAGATGAGCAGTTCGACCCCATCATAGGCGTTGACTTCAAAAAGCCGGAAACCCCTTTCAAGCGGGTGGATTTCTTTCAGGTGGACTTGCACAATCCGCTTATCCCCGAACTGTTGCAGGTGGCCAATGTGGATACGGTATGCCATCTGCTTTTTCTGGATGCTTATGCTTCAAATGAGGAGTATTTTGACCAGAATGTCATGGGTGCCATGGATCTTCTGGCGGCCTGTGCAGCGTCCGACATAAAAAGGGTTATCATTAAAAGCGACACAAAGGTTTACGGGTGCCAGTACCTTCACCCCAACTATCTTTCCGAGTATTCGGAATTTCAGGGTCGGCATCAGCACCGCTATATTCAGGACAGGGTGGAGCTTGAGAGGATTGTGGATCGCTTCAGCCGCCAGAATGTGAACCCGCGTCTCACCATACTGCGTTTTGCCAATATTCTTGGCCGCTCAATCCAGACCCCCATGAGCCGTTATCTGGATTCGACCATTGTGCCCACAGTTGCAGGCTTTGATCCGCTTTTCCAGTTCACCCACGAAAAGGATGTGCTGGCCTGCCTGTATCACACCATCAAAAGCGATGTTACGGGAATCTTTAACATTGCCGGAGAAGGGGCGCTTCCTCTGTCGCAGGTTCTGCGCATCGGCGGGGTCACAAATCTGCCTTTGCCCGCAAGCCTTCTTAAATTCACTTCCGCGCTGTGGCGCAGGACAGGCAAAAAAGGTCTTCTTAATTCCATTCCCATTGAGGTGGGGTATCTCAAATATGCTTGTCTGGGAGACACAACCCGCATGAAGGAATGGCTCAATTTCATGCCCCGTTTTTCTTCAAAGCATACGGTGAACGACTTTTTTGAAAACCTGCGCGTAAGAAATTACCTTCCTTTGCGAACATCCATCCGCTCGGATCCCCTTTCAAGCGAAAAGCTTCAGGAATGGATCACCGTAAGAAGGCATGCCCAGGATTATCTTTCGGATCTAATCGAGACTTTTAACAAGGCGGAAGAGCATGACCAGTAGCACTCCCAGCGACAAACCGGAAAAAAAACCCGGTCAGTGCCAGGGCACAACCCTAAAGGGCGAACTGTGCAAAAACAAGGCCCTTCCAGGACAGCGGTACTGCAAGATGCATGATCACAAGGAGGATTCCCCTTGTCCGGGTACGGTAAAGGAGCCGGAAGAATGGCCGCCTGAAACCATTTCCAGCCTACGCGAGCTTTTTAAGCTGCTGCGCCGACGGTCAACAGGCAAGTATGATGTGGACGAGCACGGTCTTGACATGGATATTCTTGAGCAGCTTCGTCCTGTTGCCCGCTGGATTTATCACAAATGGTGGCGGGTCACCGCCACTGGGGTCGAAAAT
>JAGVAW010000061.1 GCA_020060085.1 Desulfobacterales bacterium | reverse complement strand
TGTTGCCAAATATGGGGATGCAGACAGGGTTTCGGCCCTGGGTTATGCTTTAGGCTATGTGGGCGGCGGGCTGCTTCTTGTCATAAACATGGCAATGGTGCTCAAATGGGAGGCGCTTGGCTTTCCCAGCGCGCTTTTTGCACTTAAAGCCTCCTTTTTTTCCGTCAGCCTTTGGTGGGGGGCCTTTTCTGTGCCCCTGCTCAAAAATGTGCCTGAACCGGGGGGAAAATCCATAACAAAAAGCTCCTTTCCCCAAGTTGCATCCGCCGGTTTTGCAAGGCTTGTTGTCACCTTTTCCCAAATCCGCCTCTACCGGCAGCTTATGCTTTTTCTTGCCGCCTTCTGGCTGTACAATGACGGCATAAGCACCATAATAAAAATGGCCACAGCCTATGGAAGTGAAATAGGCATAGGCGTGGGCCACATGGCAGGGGCTTTGGTCATAACCCAGTTTGTGGGTATTTTCTGCACACTGCTCTTTGGTAGAGCTGCCCGTGTGTTCGGGGCCAAGCCTTGCGTGCTGGCAGGCCTTGGAGTTTATGCGGTCATCTGCATTTTAGGCTACTGGATGACTGTGCCCTGGCATTTCTTTCTTCTGGCTGCTGCGGTGGGCACGGTTCAGGGCGGATGCCAAGCTCTTTCGCGCTCCATTTTTGCTGTAATGACTCCACGGCACAGGGCTGCGGAGTTTTTCGGATTTTTCTCCACAAGCGCCAAAATGGCGGGCATTTTCGGACCGCTTGTTTTTGGAGTTGTGGCCCAGGTGACAGGCCAGGCGCGCTTTTCTATTGTGGCCCTTATCTTTTTCTTTGTGGCCGGAGGCCTGCTTTTGAGCCGCGTGGATGTGAAGGCCGGGGAGAAGGCTGCCAGGGAAGCGGAAGAGCAGGAGGAAGCATGGAGCGCATAGACTGCCTTGTAGCCGGGGCCGGGCCTGCCGGGATGGCTGCTGCCATAAGCCTTGCCAGGGTAGGAGCGCGCGTTGTTGTTGTTGAAAAAAAAGAGATTGCAGGCAACAAGGCCTGCGGCGGGGGGCTTACGCCAAGGGCTGTAAGGCTTATCCGCAGGCTGAAATTTGACGCGCACCTGGGGCATCCTGTCTTTTATCTGGAAGGAAATGCCCCGCCACATCATTACAACTGCTTTTTCCTTAAAAAACCTGCCCTGCACATTTCCCGCCGGGCGCTTTTTGACCAGAGCCTGCGGGACATGGCGCAAAAAATGGGCATAAACTTTGTGTTTGGCACAATAAGCGGTGCATCCTGGGACGGGCGGCTCTTCACACTTAAAACCCATTGCAGCAAGGCGTTAAAATCACCCCGGCTCATTGCAGCAGACGGGGCTGCCAGCCGTGTGCGCCGAAGCTTTGGAGGAACAATCCGCTGCCATGCTCTGGCGCTAATGGCCGATGAGCTTAAAAGCCCAGGCGCAAGGCCCAGGATTATCTTTGACGGAGGCATGGCACCTTCAGGCTATGGATGGGTCTTTCCCTATGGGGATGGCAGGGCAAATGCCGGGGTTTACAGTGTTGCAGACATTTCAGGCGGGCAGATGCGCCGGGATTTGGCAGATTATCTTGCAAAGAGGCTTGCAGAGCATAATCCCGGCACAATAACCGGCGGAGCAATCCCTTGGGGAGGCTATTTTCTGCCGGGCAGAGTCCCCCTTATCCTTGCCGGAGATGCAGGCGGCTTTGCAGATCCAATGACCGGAGAGGGCATTTATCATGCTTTGTACACAGGTCATGCAGCAGCTTTGGCTGCGCTTGCCTCAAGCCCGGAAAAGGCGCGCATTGCTTACGAAAAAAGCCTGAAATCCCTTTTTGCCAACATGGCCCTTCTGCGGCTTATCTGCCAAAGGGCCTATCGCCTTCCCAGGCAGGGCGGGCGCATTCTGGGCTTAAAGGCCGTGCACGGCCCCATCACGGAGGGCCTTATCCGGGGCCTTAACACCAGCGCGGTTATCGGTGCCTTCCCCGCACTTCTGCTTTTGAGCCTGGCCAATCCCTCCCTGTCCCATTTCGAGCGCCGCAGCCGCCTGCCCCTTGACAAGGATATTTAATTATCAGGAAAAAATGCCTGCCCTGTTTGACAATACAGCCGTAAAGCAATCCGCAAATTAAAGCCATTATCTTTTAAAAAAATAAAAACAAAGCCTTATTTGGAGCGAACAAAAAAATTGAAGGGGTGGGGAATATTTTTTTACAAATGGTAAAACCAGTTGACATTGCTAGAAGCCTGGAGTAAAAACTAGTATATGGAAGCGAGCAAGGAAACAAGCAAAAGGGTTAAGGCAAACTCCAACGGGGCTGACCCGAAAAAGAGCGAACTTGCCAGGGAAAAAATCCTCCAGGCTGCCAAAGAGGTTTTCTCCAGGCAGCCTTACCATGCAGCAAGCTTAAGGGCCATAGCCAAGCAGGGCGGCTTTGATCACCCTCTTATCCGCTATTACTTCCCCACAAAGGCAGCCCTTTTTACCGCGGTGGTGGAGCGCATTGTGCTGGAATTCGGCGATGCACACCTCATCTGGCTCCAGGATCTTGATACCCTTTCACCCTCCCAGGGGCTTGGCCTGCTGGTGGACAGGGTGCTGGTTTATGACAGGCAGTATCCCCACGGCACCTGCATAATAATGCAGAACATAGCCCAGGTGGACCGCCTGGACGCCCTGCCCGGTTACAGGCTGGTGCCGGAGCTTTTTGCAAGAATCGGCTCGTCCTTCCGCAAAAAGGTTCCCCTTTCTGCGCCCGAAGACGAGATCGATATGTTTTTTTCCTGCCTTATTGCAGCTTTTGTCAACTTTTTGGGTGCTCCAGCGGCCCACGCCCGGCGCATGGGCATGGACCCGGCCTCCACGGAATATGCCCAGTGGGTCCGCAAAGCCATCATGGCCCAGTTCGTACCCTGGCTGGGCAAACTGGCACTGCCCTTTTCAACCTATTAAAGCCAGAGCAAAACCCAATACAAAAAGCCAAAAGCATTTTTTTAATCATCACCTCTCCTGAAATTTCCCTTTAGGCCTTATAGACCAACTTTTTGTAAACTGTTTTTGAGGCAGATGCGTCTTTATGATCAACAGCGGCAGAGATTTTCCCCTGCCGGGAATGGCGCCGCCGGTTTTGGGGAAGGTTTTTTGCCAGGATGCTGTCCAATAAAGGATTTTGGCGGATAAGGGCCAATTATGGAGGCAATGGCCTCTTTTAACAGAAACTCTTTTGATGCCGGGCCGGATGCGGAGCTGGTGGAAAAGGCCCGCAATGGAGACAGGCAGGCTTTTGACCGGCTTGTCCAAATTTACTCGGAGCGCATTTTTGCCATGATTTATGCCCGCGTAAGAAACGCCCAGGATGCCCAGGATATTACCCAGGAGGTTTTTATCCGGGCATACAAAAATATGGCAAAACTGCATGAGGCAGAAAAGTTTGTGCCCTGGCTTTTTTCCATTGCAAGAAACCGGGTTACGGATTTCAAAAGAAAAAAGCGATTTTTGTTTTTTTGGGGCGGCTCCAATGAAGTTCTTCCCGCAGCCGACAAGGTTGACGAAGAAGCGGGCGGACAAACTGCCCTTGACGGGCTTTTGAGCAGGGAGTTCTGGTCGCAGGTGGATGTTTTTGCAGCAAAGCTCTCAACTGGTGAAAAGGAAGTCTTTTTTCTGCGATTTTTGGACCAGTTGAAAATTCCGGAAATAGCCCAGGTACTCAACAAGAGCCAGAGCACGGTAAAAACGCTGCTTTACCGGGCTGTTGCCAAGTTTGAAAGCGACAGAAAGCTTGTAGAGTACATCCGCAAGGAGGCATCGTGAAAAAGCAGGAGTCCATTACAAATTGCGGCCAGGCGGCCTGCCAGCAGATTTTTGAAAAGGTGGCGGACCAAAGCGGCAAGCCCGGCGGGCATCTGGCAGACTGCCCGGACTGTGCAAAGGCTGCCAAAGCTTTGGAAGCCGACCTTGCTGCCTTGCACAGGGCTGCTCTGCGGCACACGCCAACCATGCCCGGCCCGGTGCGCCTGCCGGTTGCCGCAAGCCCAAAGAAGCCTTTTTGGGGTTTTGGGCCAAGGCCAGTTTTGGCCTTTGCCGCAAGCCTTGTTCTGGTGCTTGGCCTTGCAGTTGGAATGGGCATACTGAAAACCGGCGGCCCGCCTGCTGTTGAAAACCCGGGCGCGCCTTTGGTGGCGGAGCTTGCAGGTGGTGATAAAAACGCCCCTGGTGATTACCCCTTTGGACAAACCCATATCCTGAATGAGGATTACCTTATCCTTGCAGGCGAGATGGATTTGCTTTCAGGCGACCAAACTCATGACGAAGACAACTTTTTTGAGGATTTTCTGGACTTTATCGCGCCCCTTGCAGGAGATGACCCCTTTTTTCAGGGACGCATACAGCAAAAGGAGACAAGCCATGTTTAAGAAATTGCTTCCAATTATAGTAATCGCCGTTTTGGCAATTCCTGCCCTTGCCCTGGCCCAGCAATGGGAAAAGGGCTGGTGGTGGCATTGCGACCGCTTTGCCCCCCAGGTTGAATTCACCGAGCAGGAGAAACTCGCACTGGATGAGGCCCATCTCAAGAGCCTCCAAACCCGTGAGGAGCTTCGGAACAGGCTCAACACCGAGCGGGCGGAGCTGGACAGGCTTCTTCAGGATGCCAATGCATCCAAATCCGCCATCACCGCCCAGCATAAAAAGGTGAGCAAGGCACAGGATGAGCTTGCCCAGGAGCGCTTTGACTTCCTTATGACAGTACGCGAAAAAGTGGGAACCGAGCGTTTTAACCAGGTTCAGAACGGTTTCCGTCATTACCGGAAGGGCTGGAAGGATGGTTCCGTGCGCAGAGGTCCTGGTGGACCTGAGGCAGATTCCGGCAGGCCGGGCATGGGTCCTGGCATGATGAAGCCTGGCAGACCGGGCATGGGTCCTGGTGGCCCTGGCGTAGTGCCGGGCTGGGATGACTAGAAACAGCAAAGGCGGCAAAATCTGGCTGAATGCTGCCAAAGGCTTGTAATGAAAATGGCCGGGCCTTTGAATCAGGAGTTTTCATCCTGATCAGGGTCCGGCCCTTGCTCTTCCTGGCGGGAGTTTTCAAAATCCATTGAATACTGATAGCTTTTTTCGGTGTTGCAGTTCTTGCAGGCGCACACAAGGTTCTGTTTTACGCTTTTGCCGCCCTGGGCAAGGGGCACAACATGATCCATGGTAAGCTCTTCCGGGGCAAAGGTGCCCTTGCAGTAATGGCAGATTCCCTGGGCAAGCTTTTCCTTCCACCAACGGGTCCGGCGCAGATCGCGTGCAAGATTCTTTTCCCTGCGCTTGTCCTGCTCATCTCCGGAAAAAGCCTCAAAAGCCAGGGACTCTTTTTGCCTGGAGAGATTTTTTCGGCGGGTTTTGGCCATTCTTTCCCTTTTGCGGTTTTTATGGGGCCTTTTTTAACTGCCAGAGTCTTTCAGCCATCGGTCAATGGCCCTGTTTAAAAGCTTGTAATAGGCATTGGAACCGCCAAGCCCCCTGCGCCCGAAAAACCAGTTTATTTCCAGAAAAACCGGGGCAGGGCCTTTTTGCCTTTCATCAAAAACAAGATCAAAGCCTGCCAGGTTAATGCCTGTTTTCCGGCAGAGATCATTCACCGCGGCCTTGCCCGCATCCATCAGATGCGGGTCCGACTCCCTGTCCAGGGTCGCCCCCTGGCAAAGGCCGCCCATCATGGTTTTGTCCGGCGGGCCTGTGCGCCAGTATGCCACAAGCTCATTGTGGGCAACCACAACACGCAGGCTGCGGTTTTTGCAGGGAACAAACTCCTGAAGCAGAAAACCTCTCTGGCCGGTGGCTTCAAAAAGCTCGGCATCATCAAGCCTTTTTTCAAGCTCATGGAGGCCCTGCACAAGAAAAACCGTCTGGCCCTCTCCACCCCAATCATACTTGAACACAAAGGGCAGGGCAAAGGGGGGCGAGCCGCCCAATTTGACAAGGCCTTTGCGGCAGTCTGTTGCGCTGGCAAAAACAAGGCTTTTGGGAAAGGGGGCCTTGGATTTTAAAAACAGGTCTGCCTGGCCGGTTTTGCCAGGGAAGTCAAACCTGGCATCGTAATTGGGAAAAACCCGTGGCGCAGTAGCTTGTGCCATCCGGTAAAGTTCTTCTGAACAACCCTGGCCCAGAATAACGGCACGGGCCTTTTTCATGGCGGACAAATCTTTTGGCCCTGGCCTGCGCCCTGCGCAGAGCAGGTTTTTGTCCCCCACAAATACCGGATTAAAGGAAAGAATCATCGGGCCGCTGCTGTTATTGCCCTGCTCTACCGGGCTGTGTCGTATCCCAGCCTGCGCATTGCCTTGGGGTCTTTGGACCAGTTTTTTTCCACCCTCACAAAAAGGGATAAAAAGACCTTTATGTCCAGGGCCTTTTCAAGCTCCAGGCGCGCAGCCGTGCCTATTCTTTTTAGGCCAGCGCCCTTTTTGCCGATGAGTATGCCCTTCTGGGATTCCCTCTCCACATGGATAACAGCGGAAATCCGTATAAGGGGCGGCGATTCCTGCTCCTTGTATTCCTCCACGGTCACGGCGGTTATATAAGGAATCTCCTGGCCGGTCTGGGCAAATACCTGCTCCCTTATCAATTCTGCGGCCAGAAATCGTTCCGGCGCATCGGTGAGCTGATCCGGCGGAAAATAGGGCGGGCCTTCTGGCAGGCGCTTTTCAATGAGATTTAAAAGAATATCCACCTGTGCGCCGGTTTTGGCAGATATGGGAATGACCTCGTCAAAATTCCGCACAGAGGCCCATTTTTCCATTAAGGGCAAAAGGGCTTCCTTTTCCACCAAGTCTATTTTGTTCAACACCAGAAAAACAGGGAAGGAGCGCTTTGCCAGGGCGCTGGTAACGGCAGCTTCGGAATCCGGGTCAGGCTTGGATGCATCCACCAGAAAAAGCACAAGGTCCACATCTGCCAGGGCGGACAAAGCCGTGTCCACCATGAAGCGGTTTAAAAGCCCCTTGGCCTGATGCACGCCTGGGGTGTCCACAAGAACTATCTGGGAATTTGGCCTGTGGACTATGCCAAGAATCCTGTTGCGGGTGGTCTGGGGTTTTCGCGAGACAATGCTCACCTTTTCGCCCAGAAGACGGTTTGTAAGAGTGGACTTGCCCACATTGGGCGCACCCACAAGGGCTGCAAAGCCCGAAAGAAAAGGTTGGTCCTGGTTGCTAATCATGGGTATCCAGTTCTGCGGCCAGGGTGATTTCCTTCCACAGGGCCTCCCTGCCAAGCCCTGTTTTTGCAGAAAACAAAGTAACCTCATCGTCTGGCAGGTTCAAGGCCCTGGCAATTGCCGCCCGCCCGGCAGCCGCCTTGTTGGCCGAAAGCTTATCGGCCTTTGTGGCAGCCACTATGCAGCGTGTGCCGTGAAAGGCAAGCCAGGTCAAAAGTTCGGTTTCCCAAACTCCGGGCTGCCTTCTTACATCAAGCACAAGCACAACAGCCGCCAGAGAGGCCCGGTTTATGAGGTAGGTTTCTATCATCGGCCCCCACTTGACCCGCTCTGTCTTACTGACCTTGGCATAGCCGTATCCGGGCAGATCCACAAAGTAAAGCGCCTCGTTGATTTTAAAAAAATTGATGCGCCGGGTGAGGCCGGGCTTGGACGAGGTCTTGAAAAGGCTCTTCCTGTTAAGCAGGGCATTGGCAAGCGAGGATTTGCCTGCATTGGAGCGCCCGGCAAAAGCTATTTCCGGTGGGCCGACAGGGGGATATTCCCCCGGCCTGCCTGCACTTGTGACAAATTCGGCGCTTTTTATAATCATTCCTGCTCCCGGAAAAGGCTGGTAAAGGGTCAGAGGCTTTTCACGAAGCTTTCCAGGCGATCCATGCCTTTTTCAATGTTTTCCAGAGAGTTGGCATAGCAGAAGCGGATGTAGCCCTCGCCGTTTTTGCCAAAATCCACCCCAGGGGTTACACCCACCCTTGCGTTTTCCAGAATATCAAAGGCAAAGGCATAGCTGTCCGAGCAAAATTTCTTGGCATTGGCAAAAACATAGAATGCGCCGGTTGGCTCAACAGAAATGCCAAAGCCCATTTCCTTCAATCTGCGCACCATGAAGCGCCGCCGCTCGTCATAAATGGAGCGCATCTTCTCCACAGCCGGTCCGGCCTTTTCCAGGGCTGCAATGCCTGCCATCTGGGCCATTGCGCAGGCGCAGATGAAAAAGTTCTGGTGCAGCTTCTGGAGGGGCCGCACAAAATCTTTGGGGCAGATTAGGTATCCCAGCCGCCAGCCTGTCATGGCATAGGCCTTGGAAAAACCGTTAAGCACAAAGGCATCATCTGTAAACTCCAGTATGGAGTGCTCTTTGCCCTCGTAAACAAGGCCGTGGTAGATCTCGTCTGAAACTACCATGGGTCCAAGCCCAACAAGCTTTTTCATGCAGTCTGCCGAAAGCAGGGTGCCTGTGGGATTGGCTGGCGAGTTGATGAATATGGCACGGGTTTTTTCCGTTATTTTTTGAGCCACCTTTTCTTCCCGGAAGTTGAAGGCATCCTCCTCAAAAACCTCCACCCGCACGGGTTTTCCCCCTGCAAACTCAATGAAGTTGGGATAGCAGGCATAGTGGGGGTCCGAGATGATGACCTCGTCTCCGGGCCGAAGCAGGGCCGCAAAAACCATGAATATGGCCGGAGAAGTTCCGCTGGTGACAATTACCTGGTCCGGCTCCACGCTCACGGAGTAGGTTTTTTTGTAGTGATTGCAGATGGCTTGGCGAAGTTCGGGCAGCCCCATGCTGTGGGTGTAGTGGGTATGGCCCTGCTTGAGGGCCGTTATGCCTGCCTCCACAATCACCTGGGGCGTGTCAAAGTCCGGCTCGCCCACTTCAAGGTGGATGATTTCCTGGCCCTGGCGCTCCATCTCCTTGGCCCGCTCAAGCACATCCATTACAATGAATGGCTTGATGGAGCGCACCTTTTCGCTTGCTCTTTTTTGTCCCATGGATCTGCCCAACCTGTTAAAGGCCTACCATCCGGCACCGTTTTCCGGGCCGATCAGCTTGTTTAAGGAAAATTCGATTATGCCCCTTGCGCCTCTTTCCAGAAGCTTTGGAAGCAGATCCCGCACTGCTGAAACGCTGACAACCGTTTCAACGGACAGCATATCAGACTTGTACAGGGAGGCCACTGTGGGCGCATCCAGGCTGGGCAGCACCTCCATGACAGATTCGAGCCTGTCCTTTGGCACATTCATCTTCAGCCCCACGCGCTTTTCAGCATCCAGGGCACCCTTTAAAAGCAGGGCAAGCTGCTGGAGCTTGGCGCGCTTCACCGGATTTTCCCAGACCTTTTTATTGGCTATGAGCTGGGTGTTGGTGACCATCATCACTTCAAGAATGCGCAGGCTGTGGGCGCGGATGGTGCTTTCGGTCTCCGTGACCTCCACAATGGCGTCTGCCAAGCCGGAAACCACCTTGGCCTCTGTTGCGCCCCAGGAAAACTCCACATCAACAGGGATATTTCTTTCTTCAAAATAGCGCCTTGTAAAGTTGACAAGCTCTGTGGCGATTTTCTTGCCAGCCAGGTCTTCAATTTTTTTAACCGGGCTGTCGTATGCCACGGCAAGGACCCAGCGGGCAGGCCGCGAGCTTACCTTGGAGTAAACCAGGTCGCAGACCACATGGACATCCGAATTGTTTTCCGCAATCCAGTCCTTGCCTGTAAGCCCGGCATCCAGGGTTCCATCCGCCACATAGTTGCTCATCTCCTGGGCGCGGCAGATGGCACAATCTATATCCGGGTCATCAATTTCAGGGAAATAGCTGCGGTTGGCAACGGAAATGCGCCAGCCGCTGCGCTTGAAAAGAGCGATGGTGGCGTCCTGAAGGCTTCCCTTGGGAATGCCCAGTTTAAGCTTTTCATTCATTTTTTATAGACCTTTTCCGGATCAAACAGGGGTTTGCCGCTCACAACCAGTTCGCTGCCCTCAACAACAAGGTGAAAGCAGCTTCTGTGGCCCGTGTGGCAGGCAGCATCCCCCACCTGGATAACCTTGAGCAAAATAGTGTCCCTGTCGCAGTCAACTCGAATCTGGCGGACCTTCTGCACATTGCCTGAAGTCTTGCCCTTTATCCACAGCTCTTTTCGGGAGCGGCTCCAATAGGTTGCAAGGCCCGTTTTAAGGGTGTGTTCAAATGCCTGGCGGTTCATATAGGCCAGCATGAGCACTTCGCCTGTTTCCGCATCCTGCGCAATGGCGGGCAAAAGGCCATTTTGCTTTTCAAAATCAAGCTCTATCATTTTTTAAGCCTCTGACTTGTTGGCGGCAAGGCCCCACCCCTTAAGGCAGCCGGGCAGCCTTGAACTAAAGAGGTACTTTCCGGCGGCCAGATACTCTTTAAGCATTGCGGGGAAAACCCTTTGTCTTCTTGAGGTTTTCCCCGCTTTTACCCTTGCAGACCCGGCTTTTTGCAAGAAACCGGGCAGGCTTTTTCTACATGAGACCCAGCTTGTACTTCAACGACCGCAAGGTGTTGAGCATGAGCATGGTAATGGTCATGGGGCCAACACCGCCGGGAACAGGGGTGATGTAGCCGGCTATTTCCTTGGCCTTCTCAAAGTCAACATCCCCGCGCAGGATGGCGATTTTCTTGCCGGTTTTCTCGGAAATCTTCTCGCCAACCCGGTTTACGCCCACATCAATGACGCAAGCGCCGGGCTTGATCCATTCGGGCTTTACCAGCTCCGGCACGCCTGCTGCCACAATAAGAATATCTGCCCGCTTGCAGTGGGCTGCCAGGTCCTTGGTGCCGGTGTGGACAACTGTTACCGTGGAGTTTGCGCCGCGGCCCTTTTGCACCATCATCACGGCAATGGGCTTGCCCACAATGTTGCTGCGGCCCACAACCACAACTTCCGCGCCCTTGGTTTCCACGCCTGCGCGCACAATCATTTCCTGAATACCTGCCGGGGTGCAGGGTGCAAACTTCACTTCGCTTCCGCCAATCATCAGGCGGCCCACATTGACAGGGTGAAAACCGTCCACATCCTTGTCCGGGTCAATGGCGTTTAGCACCTTCTTTTCATCAATGTGCTTGGGCAGGGGAAGCTGAACAAGAATGCCGTTAATGTTCTCATCCTTGTTGTATTTGTCGATGAGCGCCAGAAGATCCGCTTCGCTTATGGTTTCAGGCTGGCTGTCCTGAACCTCGTGGAAGCCCACCCTGTGAGCGGTCTGAATCTTTAAGGTGACATAGCTCATGGATGCAGGGTTTGCACCCACCAGGATGGTCACAAGACCGGGGACTTTGCCGTGTTTTTCCTTGATCTGGGCAACTTCCTGGGTGATTTCCTCAAGAATCTGCTCGCGGATTTCCGTTCCCAGAATAAGCTTTGCTGACATGGTTGAATTCTCCTTTTTTAATGTTTGCAATAAAGGCGCATGGCGCGCCGAAGGGTTTTTGTTTATCAGTCCTGCTTTTAATGTGCAGCCTGTGCAGGCAAACAGCAGCCCAAAAACTTTGCACAGTAAAAGAACCATAATTTATTGTCCATAAACCCATTTTCGTCAACCTCTTTTCTTGTCCGTGCCAGGGCAACCCCCCCCAAAAACCTTTTTGCAGGGACAGATGCAGGGCCTTTTTTCTGGAGCGCGCCTTGCCCTTGACAAGGAGAATTTGGGTATTAATTTTTGTCCAAAAGCAAGATAACTTCCTGTTATCCATTAAATAAATGGATAAACAGAAGAAGGGTTGGGACTTATTTGGCAGGCAAGACAATCGCTTGGCTTGCAGGCAGCAAAACAAAACCGGAAACAAGGAGGTAAGGAAAATGATTACAAGAACCTTTTTCCCGTGGTCAGGGGCAGGCAATCCCCTTTCGCAGCTTGAGCGTTTGAGCCGCCAGCTTGATGGGCTGACAGGCGAGCGCGGGCCGCTTTTTGGCTGGGCTCCGGTTTCAGGGGTTTTTCCCCTTGCCAATGTAACCGAAACGCCGGACGCCTTTTTTGTGCGCGCAGAGCTCCCGGGGCTTGGCGCAGACCAGATTGACATATCCATCACCGGAAACACCCTTTCCATTTCCGGGCAGAGGGCAATCCCCGATGAGGAGGGGGCAAGCTATCACCGCCGGGAGCGCAAGGCAGGTGCCTTTTCCCGCATGATAACCCTGCCCGGCGATGTGGATACGGAAAAGGTATCCGCCAGGAGTGTCAACGGCGTGCTCACGGTCACCCTGCCCAAGTCCGAGGCCGCCAAGCCCAGGCAGATAAAGGTGAAAACAAATTAACAGCCTTAAAAACGGCTTGAGATTGAAGATAGTTCAAAAGGAGGTGCGCGATGGACAAAAAGGATAAACAGAGCATGGTTGCCAGGGAAAAGCAGGAGGTGACAGGAGCGGAAACCACTCGTCCGGGCCGGACCTTCACCCCTGAAGTGGACATTCTTGAAAAGGAAAACGAGATCGTTATCCTGGCGGATATGCCCGGTGTTGCAGCAAATGACCTCAATGTAGGCCTTGCAGACAACATCCTTACCCTGGAAGGCCTCACAAAGGATGCGGAAGAAGAAAACGAGATGACGGTTGTCCGCGAGTTTGAGACAGGCAAGTATTTCCGCCAGTTCACCCTGGCCGATTCCATTGACCAGGCCAGAATCGAGGCATCCATGTCCAACGGGGTCATGCGCCTTGTTCTTCCCAAGGTGGCCAAAGCCCAGCCAAGGAAAATCTCCGTAAAGGCCGCTTAAAACTTGCGGCATGGAAGCCAGCAGGGGGAAGGCTTTTAACAGGCCATTCCCCCTGCTTTTTTCCGGCTGCCTGTGTAAAAGGCAAATGCCATTGCCGCTTATTTTAAAGGCAGGCTGTCACTCATCCCCGGTTCCGATTAGGGGCAGCTCTTTTTCCAGGGCAAAAAATACAAGATGGCGGGTTGTTTTGGGCCTGTCCTTGTCCGGGTGCTGGCGGCGGCGCAGGGAATAGAGGCGCTCCGTGTCGGTTTCCTGGCCTATTTTTTTAAGATAAAGCCTCTTGCCCTTGTAGCCCGCACCCTGCTCCATAAAAAGGTAGTGGGCATTGGGGTTTTCAACAAGGTTTGCGTAGGTCATGCGCTCTGGCATGATAAAGGCAAGGGATCCATCCTCAATAAAATGAGGGGTTGCAAACACAGCGGCATTGACCGAGCCGCCCTTTCCGGAAGTGCAAAGCACACCCTTGCCCTTGACCTTTTCAAAATAGTCCTTCAAGGTGCTCATGGTTTTCTCCTTGTTTGGGGGATGACCCATAGCGGACAGGATGCAGCCCTTGCAGGGCGTGCAAGGCTTTTTTGGCCCTTTTGCCCTGCCGCTTTTGTCAACCAATATAAGGTCAATGGCCTTTTGGGGCAAGAAGGGTTGCCGCCCCTGCGCAAAAAAATGGCCAACTTTTGCACCAACGGCCCCTTAAGGGCCTTTTCAAGGAGTTTTCATGGAAAAATCAGCCGACAACATGCCCCGCATCGAGCCAAGACAGCTCACATTGGACAGCCGTTTCAAGTTTTCCTGCCACAAGGGCCTGGAATGCTTTACCCGCTGCTGCCGGGGAATAAACATAGTGCTAACGCCCTATGATGTAATCCGAATGAAACAGCGCCTTGGGCTTGATTCCGAGCAGTTTCTGGCCATTTACACGGAGATTCAGCTTCTGGAGAAAACGGATCTTCCTGTTCCATCCTTAAGGCTGCTGGATGACAAGGAGCAGTCCTGCCCCTTTGTGCGTGAGGGGGAAGGCTGCATCATCTACGAAGACAGGCCTTCTGCCTGCCGGTACTATCCTGTGGGGCACGCCACCCTGCGCCCCAAGGAGGGGGATGATTCCGAGCAGTTTTATTTTTTCGTGCGGGAGCCTCACTGCAAGGGATTTGAATCCGAAAAGGAATGGACCGTGGCCTCCTGGCGCGAGGATCAGGGCGTTGATAAGCACGACATTGCAAACAAGGGCTGGATAGAGCTTATGGTTCGCAAGCGCTCCTTTCCGCCCAACATCCGCTTTTCAACAGATGCCAAAAAGCTATTTTACATGGCAAGCTACGATATGGACCGCTTCCGGCGCTTTGTGCTGGAAAGCAGCTTCCTTTCGCTCAATCCCCTGGATGAAAAAACCCTTGAGGCAATAAAAACCGATGATGTTGAGCTTATGCGCGTGGGGCATGAATGGCTGAAAGGGGTTCTCTTTGAAAAGGGAACAATGGCACCAGACAAAGACAGGGCAATGGCCCGCATGGAAAAGCGAATGGCTGAAAAGCCAGGCAAGTAGCGGCCCAAAGCCTTGCCTACGGCAGAGGCATTTGCCGGATCAATTTTCCAGATGGGAGCAGTTTGACTTCAACTTTCCCAAAGAAATCTGCGGCCCCGGCCCCAAAGCCGCTTCCTGCCCTGTTTGCAGCCATTTGTTGCACCGGGCAAAAATGGAATTTTTACAAAATTGTTTGACAATGCCATGAAAAATTGAATAAGGTGCTTTTTCATCGGCTGGCTAGGCCCTTGTTTTAGGTTTTGGGCTTAAACAGTCGGCAATTTTTGTGTGGTCCCATCGTCTAGCGGTCTAGGATGTCGGCCTCTCACGCCGGTGACACGGGTTCGAGTCCCGTTGGGACTACCAAAAATATCAAGCAGCTATCCTTTCGACACTTTGTTTTGGTTTGACTGACGGCTCTTCCAGACGGCTTTTTGTCTGGAAGAGCCGTTGCTGTTTGCCGTCTGCCAGCGCATGCTGGCCCTGTTTTGCGTGCGCGCTGCATATCTGGTCTATGGCTGCCTTTATGGAGTACGGGTCTTTAAAGCGAAGCTGTCTTCCGCAGCTTTTGCATCTTGCTGCAAGCTGGGCAGACGAAAAGGCTGTTGGCTCCTTGTCTTTGGCATAGTTTTCTCTCCATGCCTTTGAGCTGCTCCCGAAAATGGAAAATACGGTTTTTGTCACCTCCACTGCGGCCTTCAACAGGGTTTGTGTGGTCTTGGGGGTACAAAAGTCATGGGCATCTCCTTTGCGGTTTTTTGGGTTGAATGCTGCCAAACGGGCGTTTACAAGGGAAGAAGTGAGGTCAAGCCTTTGGATTTAATATATATAACAGGACACATGGTAGGAATGGAATTGCAGGTGGAGAGCTGGGAAAATGCTGAAAATACCCGGAAACAGCCAAAAAACCGCTTGAAATAAAATGGGAATGCTGTTATTTAGAAGATAGTGGATTATGCATGGTGCCTAACATTTTGAATCCAGACGCTCCTTAATGCCATTGGCATTTTGCAGACAGCAGCAGTCTGGGTTTATCAGAAAGCGATAGGGGTGTGGCCGAAAAGTCGTGTCCCATCCTCGCCGGATGATGGCCCCCACGCTTAAAACTCATGCACCTGCGTGTCGGCCCCAGTCGCTTTTCGCAGGGCATTTTAACCGTGAACCGGATTTGTCCAATTCACGGTTTACCAAGATATTTTGAATAACAGCCACCTTTAGGTGGCTCCTGCCATTAAACTGCTTTGAGAGGCTCTTTTTTTTCAGGCCGCTGGCTCTGCCGGTGTGCGTGACTCCAGACCAGCTTTTATTCTTTTTCAAGGGTCAGTAACCCGCAGCTTGCTGCGGGGAGGTTCATTAACGCATCAAGCGCTAGGTTTCCTGCTATGGAGGCTTACGCCTTCAAGCGTGAAGCTTCAGGATAAGGAGCATCCAAAAGTGCCCAAAAATCGTAAAAAGCTATTGGAAGGGGATGAAGCCATCTCATCCACACAGCTCAAAAAAGTAGCCACCGGAATTCACGGCCTTGATTCTGTGTTGAAGGGTGGCCTGCCTGCAGGCAGGGCAACACTGCTTTGCGGTGGCCCTGGAACAGGCAAAAGTGTGCTGGCGCTGGAGTTTCTTTACCGTGGCGCGCTCATGGGCGAGCCTGGTATTTTTGTGACCTTTGAGGAGCGCGCTGATGTGGTGCGGGAGAATGCAGCCACCCTGGGCTGGGACCTGGCTGCGCTTGAGGCCTCCGGCAAACTTTTCATATTCGAGGCCCGTCTGCCCCGCGAGGCTTTGAATACCGGAGATTTCAACATCTCCGGGCTTCTCGCCATAATAGCAGGCAAGGCCCGGATGATGAAGGCAAAACGCCTGGCCCTTGATGCCATAGATATGCTCATGCGCATCTACCACGACTACCATCGCGAGCAGGACGAACTGTATGTCCTCAACGACTGGATATGCAATCTGGGAGTGACCTCCGTCATAACCGCCAAAATAAACGAGGGCAGTCATTTAAGCGGCCACTATGACTTCCTCCATTATCTGGCTGACTGCGTGATCAACCTTGAGCAGAAGGTCGAGGACCGCATAGCCACCCGGCTGCTTTTAGTCATCAAATACCGGGGATCCGACTTCGGTCGCAACGAAAACCCCTTCATCATCATTGATGACGGCGTGAAATTCACTCCCCTTTCAGCCACATCTCTAGATTTTGGCGTTCAATCCGGTACCATCTCCATAGGACACGCCGGGATGGACGAAATACTGGGAGGCCCTCTCCGCCGCGGAACTTGCGTTCTGGTTTCCGGCTCGACCGGTACTGGCAAGACCACCATTGCCTGCACCTTTGCCAAGGCTGCCTGCGACCGCAAGGAGCGGGTCGTCTATGTTTCGTTCGAGGAATCGGCGGATACAC
>JAGVAW010000178.1 GCA_020060085.1 Desulfobacterales bacterium | reverse complement strand
CCGGCAAAGGCGGGCAGATTGTCCGCAGCGCGGGCACATTTGCCCAACTGGTAGCAAGGGAAGGTAAGTACGCCCAGGTGCGTCTGCCTTCCAGCGAGGTGCGCATGGTGCTGGTTGCCTGCACTGCAACCATCGGCCAGGTGGGAAATGTGGAGCATGGTAACATTTCCCTTGGCAAGGCGGGGCGCAAGCGCTGGCTCGGCATCAGGCCAAGCGTCCGTGGAGTTGTCATGAACCCTGTGGACCATCCCATGGGCGGCGGTGAAGGGCGGTCATCGGGCGGGCGGCATCCATGCTCTCCGTGGGGCTGGCCCACCAAGGGATACAAGACCCGCAAAAACAAGAGAACCGATAAATATATTGTGAAGAAGCGCAAGTAAGCGCAAGGCAGGAGAAAGCATGCCACGGTCATTAAAAAAAGGCCCATTCATTGAAGAAAAGCTTTTGTTGAGGGTGCAGCAGGCCCAGCAGACGCGCAGCAAGCATGTGCTTAAAACATGGTCGCGGCGCTCCACCATTATTCCCGAAATGGTCGGGCTGACTTTGGCCGTTCATAACGGCAAGAAGTTCATTCCGGTCTTTGTTACGGAAAATATGGTGGGCCACAAGCTTGGAGAGTTTTCGCCAACGCGCACCTTTTACGGGCACGCAGGCGACAGGAAGGCAAAGGGAAAGCGTTAATCACCGGGCTTATGCTTCGGGGATTTGCGAAAATGAAAACCCGGTTTTTCTATTTTTAAGGGCAGGGCCGCTTCAGGCCTCTGCACGGGCAAAAGGACAATCATCCAGCAGCCATTGCGGCAGATTTGTCCTTTCATGGGGTGATACATGGAGTTCAAAGCAACAGCCAGGTTTATTCGCGTCTCGCCCCAGAAGACGCGACGGGTGGCGGATGTGGTCAAGGGCAACCCGGTTGAGGCGGGTCTTAACGCCCTTGCCTTTCTGCCCCAAAAGCCCGCCGCTGTCATCAAAAAGGTCATTGAAAGCGCGGTGGCCAATGCGGAGCAGAACGGGGGCATGGATGTGGATGTTCTCAAGATAAAGAACATACTTGTGGATCAGGGGCCCACTCTTAAAAGATGGAGGCCCAGGGCTCAGGGCCGGGCCAACCGGATTCTGAAGCGGACCAGCCACATAACGGTTATTCTGGCGGAATAGAACAAAGGAGGACCCCAGTGGGTCAGAAGGTCAACCCCATAGGATTGAGACTTGGCATCATCAAGACCTGGGACTCCAGGTGGTATGCCGAGAAGAAAAAGTATGCGGACTATATCTACGAGGATTACAAGGTCCGCAGGTTTCTCAAAAAGAAACTCTACCATGCGGGCGTTTCCAAGCTGGAGATAGAGCGCAGCGCAAACCGCATCCGCCTGATAATCTTCTGCGCCAGGCCGGGCATTGTCATCGGTAAAAAGGGAGCCGAAATCGAGGTTCTCAAAAAAGAGCTGATGAAAATGCTTGACCAGGAGGTCCAGATTGAGGTTCAGGAGGTCCGCAAGCCCGAAATAGACGCCCAGCTTGTGGCGGAAAGCGTGGCCACCCAGCTTGAACGCCGCGTTGCCTTCCGCCGCGCCATGAAGCGTGCTGTTACAAGCTGTATGCGCTTTGGGGCGCTGGGCGTGAAAATAATGGCAGCCGGACGCTTGGCCGGAGCGGAAATGGCCCGCCGGGAATGGTACCGGGAAGGCCGTATGCCCCTGCACACGCTGCGTGCGGACATTGATTACGGTTACGCCGAGGCGCACACCACATACGGCATCATAGGCGTCAAGGTGTATATTTTCAAAGGCGAGATTTTAAAGAAAGACAAGGCGGAGCAGGTGGGGGCTTAAAAGCCCTTTCCAATGCGCCGGTGAAGGGATGACCCATGTTAAGTCCCAAAAAGGTCAAATATCGCAAACAGCAGCGGGGAAAGATGGCAGGAGCCGCGAACCGTGGCAACACCCTTTCCTTTGGCACATACGGGCTTATGGCTATGGAGTGCGGCTGGGTTTCTTCCAAGCAGATAGAAGCCGCCCGTATTGCCATGACCCGTCACATAAAGCGCGGTGGCAAGATATGGATTCGGATTTTCCCTGACAAGCCCATCACAAAAAAGCCCCTGGAAGTCCGCATGGGCAAGGGCAAGGGGCCGACCGAGGCATGGGTGGCAGTGGTCAAGCCCGGCCGCATCCTATACGAGATGGATGGCGTAAATGAGTCTCTGGCGCGTGAAGCCCTGCGCCTGGCTGGGCATAAGCTGTCCGTTAAGACCAAGATTGTGGTATGGAGCCACTGAAAATGAAGGCAGAAAAAATCCGTGAAATGACAGTTGACGAGATTGGTGCCAAGATTGCAGACGCATATCAGGAAGTCTTCAATCTCCGTTTCCAGCACGCCACGGGGCAGTTGGAAAACCCCATGCGTCTTAAGCAGGCAAAGCGGGAAGTGGCGCGTCTCAAGACCATTTTAAACCAGAAACAAAGTGTTTAACAGCCGGGACGGCGTTTCTTGCGCCGGTCCGAAAGATGAAATTGGCGGACAATGAAAGAGCGCGGCATTCACAAGACAATGACGGGTACGGTCGTCTCGGACAAAATGGACAAGACCGTGGTGGTTCTGATTGAGCGGACCGTTCAACACCCCTTGTACAAAAAGTTTGTTCGCAAAAGAGCCCGCTACAAGGCCCATGACGAGCAAAATACCTGCAAGGTGGGAGACAAGGTTCTTATTTCCCAGGCGCGGCCCCTTTCCAAGGACAAAAGATGGCGCGTGTCCGCCATACTTGAAAAAGCCGTATAGGCGCGGGAGGGGCGAAAAATGATCCAGACTGAAACAAGGCTGACCGTTGCGGATAACTCTGGCGCAAAGACCGTGCTGTGCATAAAGGTTTT
>JAGVAW010000196.1 GCA_020060085.1 Desulfobacterales bacterium | reverse complement strand
GGACTTTTTTTTCAGAAATCTTGATGGAACCGGCAGGTTAAAGAAGTTGATCCCCCTGGCAGGCAAAACCATTGTCAACAAATCCGCCCTGCTTTCAACGGTTTCCACAAAAACGGCCATAATTCAGAAGTTCACCTTTGTAATGGAGGCAGATGGCGAGGTTTTTTATGAGGGGAACGCAGTTTTCGGCTATTTCACAAAAGGCTCCCTTACTAACCAGGTGGGGCTGGATGGAGGGCAGAACAACCACCCCATGCACACCCACGAATTTCTTCCCCAAAACCTGGAAGAGGGCGTCAAAATTATCGGCCTGTCACCCGGCGATCAATACGAGAGCCTATTAACAGCCCCAAAGGGCAAGCCCCATTGGCGGCTTTCCGGCCCCATGCTCAATTTTCTGGACAAGGTGATGATTGTGCCGCAAGGCGGAAAGTACGCTCTGGGCTATGTGTATGCCCAAAAACAGGTAAATGGCAATGACTGGTTTTTCCCCTGCCACTTCCATAACGACCCGGTAATGCCCGGCTCTTTGGGGGTGGAAGCAATCCTTGAAGCCATGCAGGTTTTTGCCCTTGAAGAAAATTTGGGCAAGGACATGGCCTCGCCGGGTTTCACCCATGCCCTGGATACAACGGTGTGGAAATACCGGGGGCAGATAACCCCGGCAAATAAACTCATGAGCATTGAGGTGCATATAAAATCCGTAACAGACCATGCAGGACTGCGCGTTATCAGTGCAGATGCAAGCCTTTGGAAGGAAAACATCCGTATTTATGAAATAACCGATGCCCGCGTGGCTGTATGCGATTTTGCCTAAAATGGCCAATAAACCCCTGTAACAATGCAAGGAAGGAAAAGAGCTGTGTTTGATTTGAGGCAACTTGGTGTTTGTGAGTCTTATGCTGCAAAAGAGCCTTCCCAAATGGCGGCTCTTATAAGGAATCTGGAGGCCCCCCTGTTTGCAGGTTCAGACAATGGGCAAAGCTGGATATCTTCAAATGCCAAGGACAAACCGGATTTTGCCTTCGGCCAATATCTGCCTGTAACAGCCTTTGCCGCGCCAATGCCGGTAAGCAGCCTTGGAGACAATTCCTTTTGCCAGACCTACGGCACAAAGGCTGCCTTTTATGCAGGAGCAATGGCAAACGGCATTGCCTCCCAACAGATGGTTACAGCCCTGGGAGGCGCTGGCTACATGGGTTCTTTCGGGTCAGCAGGTCTTGCTCTGGAAACCGTAGAGGAGGCTGTTAAAGGCTTGAGCGCCCGGTTGCCAGATAAGCCCTGGGCCATAAACCTCATACACAGCCCAAATGAGCCTGAACTGGAAAAGGCTCTGGTGGATATGTACTTAAAATACGGTGTCAGAACCATTGAGGCCGCGGCCTTCATGGCCTTAACGCCTTCTGTGGTCCGCTACAGAGCTGCCGGGCTTTCCTCAAACCCGGATGGAAGCATTTGCATTGGCAACCGCATAATCGCCAAAATAAGCCGCAGGGAAACAGCCGGGCGTTTTTTAGGACCTGCTCCGCAAAAAATCGTGCAAAGCCTTTTAAGCCAGAATCTTATCAGCGAAGAACAGGCACGGCTTGTCCTGCAAATCCCAATGGCTGACGACATAACCGTTGAGGCGGATTCCGGTGGCCACACCGACAACCGCCCCTTGACTGTCATCCTGCCTTCCATACTTGCCTTGAGAGATGAGTTATACTCCGCTGGCGGTTATCGGGTAAGGGTGGGCGCGGCAGGGGGAATCGGCACTCCCCAGGCAGCAGCAGCAGCCTTTGCAATGGGTGCAGATTATATTGTGACAGGCTCCATAAACCATGCCTGTGTTGAATCGGGCAGCAGCCCGCAAGTTAAAAAGCTTTTGGCCCAGGCAGACATGGCAGATGTGATAATGGCACCCGCGGCAGATATGTTTGAAATGGGCGTGAAGGTTCAGGTGTTAAAGCGCGGCACCCTTTTTGCCATGCGCGCCCAGAAGCTTTATGAAATCTACAATTCATGCAACTGTCTTGAAGAAATCCCTGCTGAAGAGCGCCGGAAACTGGAAGGGCAGTTCTTCCAAAAAAGCATAGACCAGGTTTGGGATGAAACCTGCGCCTTTTTTTCAAAGCGCGACCCTGCCCAACTGGAAAGGGCAAAGGATAACCCCAAACGCAAGATGGCACTTGTTTTCCGCTGGTATTTAGGGCTTTCGTCCCGCTGGGCCAACCAGGGCGAGCAGGGCCGCGAGATGGACTACCAAATATGGTGCGGCCCTGCAATGGGGTCTTTCAATGCCTGGGCCAAGGGCACGGCCCTTCAAGAGCCTTCCTGCCGCAAGGTGGTGGATATTACGGATCACATCCTGAATGGCGCGGCCTACACTGCCAGAGCCTGGTCCCTTTGCTGCCAGGGAGTTAATCTGCCTTTTTCAGCCCGCTTTTACAGGCCTTAACTCCAAAGAGCAAAAAAGCCCCACAACTTTCCTTTCCATTCAAAAATGCGGGAAATGCTTGCACCCAGGCCCGTTAAGGCTATATTCTGATATAATATGAAATACCAGCAGGATTGCCTTAAAATTTCGGTCAAGGTGCCTTAATCATGCAAAAGCTTTCTGTTGTAATCCCTGTTTATAACGAGGTCGCCACCCTAAAAGCCCTGGTGGAAAGGGTTTTAAAAACTGAACCAACATTGGGCCTTGATATGGAGGTGGTGATTGTTGATGACGCCTCAACAGACGGAACCGGAAAGGTGCTTGAGCAGATAGCCAGCTCCGAAAAGCGGGTTGCGGCCCTGTTCCACAAAAAAAACCAGGGCAAGGGCGCAGCCCTGCGAACCGGATTTGGCGCAGCCACCGGAGACATTGTGATAATTCAGGATGCGGATATGGAGTACAACCCTGCCGAGTACCCCAAGCTTATTGCCCCCATTGTGGAGGGCAGGGCGGATGTGGTTTACGGCTCCCGCTTTGCAGGCGGTGAAATCCACAGGGTGCTTTATTTCTGGCATTCTCTGGGAAACAAATTCCTTACCCTTTTGTCCAATGCGTTTACAAACCTGAATCTCACGGATATGGAGGTATGCTACAAGGTTTTCAAAAAAAGTATTCTCCAGTCCATAAAAATTGAGGAAAACCGCTTTGGCTTTGAGCCGGAAATAACCGCCAAAATCGCCAGAATACCCGGATGCCGCATATATGAAGTAGGCATAAGCTATGCAGGCCGGACTTACCAGGAAGGCAAGAAAATCAACTGGAAGGACGGCTTCAGGGCCATCTG
>JAGVAW010000199.1 GCA_020060085.1 Desulfobacterales bacterium | reverse complement strand
GCCGTTCTGCCCGGCAATGGCAGCGGCCCGCTCAATGGGTGCGCGCTTCATCACCAGCGGGATGGCGCGGGTTGCAGCCACAAGCTCCCCTTTTTTTACAAGGGTGGCGCTGTGCAGGGTGGCGCACATCACCTCATCCACCATGTTAAATGCTGCAAGAGAGGCCGAATCAACGGTCAGAATGCCGTCAATTTCCGCGTGCAGGCCAATCTTGCCTTCTTTTGGGTTGTTTTCCCAGACAATGCCCTGCCCGGCAAGCCCGGCGGCCAGCATGGCGGCGGCCTCGTTTTCATGAATTTCGTCATCAGCCAGATCAATAAGATAAAGATGATTTTTGCCCAGCCGCTCAAGGCGGCAGATGTCCTCATCGCACACTGTGTGGCCTTTTTTAAAGGCAGGCCCCTTGAACTGGCCGCCAGGGCGGATTTCGGTTATATCGTGGGCCAGTTGGGTACCTACGGCGTCCTTGAGGGCGATTTTTTTTAGCACTTGGTTTTCTCCTTTGCCACAAAGGCATGGAAAAGGGCCTGCTTTGTGCAGGCAAAAAAGGCATGGTCAGTTATGCTTCATCAGCTTCGTCTTGTTGCTCCGTTAAAGGCGGAGCCCAGTCCATCTGCGGCCATGAAACTTCACGGGCGTGGCCAAAGTAGCAGCCTTGAGTGCATGGTTTGCAAACCGGCAGGCCCTCGATTAAGATCTCCCGGCCATCCCGGACAACCTGGCCGCAGCGGCTGCATTCAACCTTGCGCCTGGTGGGGCCGGGCATATCGTATTCATTTAGTTTCACCTGCACCTTCTGCACCTTAAAGAGCACGCTGTCGGGCATTCTTTTGTAGGCAGCAAGCTGCCTTTCCCGCTCTTGTGCAACATCAGGGGCATAAACAGATGCAAGGCTTCTGGATTCTTCGGTTGAAAGCACCCGGAATGCCTTACTGGTTTCAAGGTTCACAAAGGTTGCAGCCATTATGCCGTAATCAGCAAACTTCAGGCTCCGGCGGCCAAGCTTTGCGCCGGTTACATAGGCCACGGCATCTGCCGTGCAGCGATCCATCTCCACAAAGACAATGAGCTTTTTAATCTGGTCAATCCGGGTCGGCTCATCCAGACCTATAAGGCGGCAGCCCAGCATGGCCATCCGCACCCCCACCACCTGGCCGGGGCAAAGGTGGCCGTGGGCAGCAGCGGATTGGGTCAAAAGCTCGGAAAAAGGCTTCATAGCTCATTTTTCTGTTTAAGGTTTTTTGCTGCTGCCTTCAGGCAAGGGCGCGGGATGCAGCCTTTGCACCCCGCACCCTGTTTATGCTTTTACCAGTTTCACCTGGCTTTGGTAAAATACCGCACTGCCGCCCACCGGGTCGCTCAAGGTGGTGTTTCTGACAACAGGGTCAACACGCATGGCTGCATTGGCATGAAAGCCCTTTGAGCGGCGCTTGTCCATTGTAAGCACTTTGCCGTCTATCTCAAAGGGTACAGCCCCCTGCGCCCAGTGTCCGTGCCCAAGGGAGAATGCCACCACCCCCGGACGGATTCCCTCCAGGACCTTTACCTTGCCTTCCATGGGAACCTTTAATCCGCTGCCCAGATTCCAGACGCCATCCGTGTTGCTGGCGGAAACAATGCGAACCTTGTCGCCATACTTAAGGCCCATCCGTCTTGCATCTGCCACGGAGATTTCCACATAGTTTTCAGGATAAACTGCGCTCAACCAGTAGTTGCCGACTGTACGGCTCTTGGTCTGGGTGATGAACTTGTAGGTGATAAGGGTCATGTCAAAGCCCAGCTCCCTGTCATTTATCAGGTTGCCGGTGCAGTCTGCCGGGCCGGGCACAAAGTCGGCATGGGGATGGTAGGGCTTTCCTGTCATGGCGTTGTTTGTGGTGACAAGCTTTTCAAAATACAGGCCCACCATCTTGTTGTAGGCATTGGCAAGCTGATTGTCCTTATAGGCCTTCTCATAGCTCTGGAAGCGCCCGCCGCGGTTTAACACATAAACAAGAAAGGGCCACATCTCTTCGCCCACAATGCTCTTCCAGCGTTCAAGATCAAAAACCGTTTTGGGCAAATGCTTGCGTGCCTTTTCAAATATCTCCATTTCGCGGGCACCTGCTGCGGGAACACGGTCAGAGCCGTCCGGCCTGTCGCCAAAGGCCACATTGGCAACCATGCGCAGGTAGAGGTCCTCCTCCCTTTTCATGTGCTGGCCAGGCCCGAATACATTTTCGCCGAATCCCGGCACCTCAAGGGCTTCTGCAAAGGCCATTATCATGGCCTCCATGTTCATGGGCATCTCTTCCCCGAAAACCTTCACGGTTTCCACAAGCGGGGCCACCGCAGGCTGGCGGATGGGAAATACCTTGGGCGATACGCTTGGATGTGCGCCGGGGAACTCCCAGCGCTCCAGATAGGTGGTGTCAGGGAAAATGTAGTCCGCATACATGCTGGTTTCACCCACCACTATATCCGAGGCGATAAAAAGCGGAAGCTTTTTTGTGTCCCGCAGAATGTCAATGAGGGTGTGGCCGGAGGGCAGGGCATAAACCGGAGACCCCATATAAAGGAGCAGGGCCTTTATCGGATATGGGTACTGGTCTCCTATGCTTGGTATGACCTCCTGGTAGATGTCTGTTGAAAAGGGATACCAGGTCCGCTTTGCAGGGAAACCTTCAAACATGGTGGTTTTGTCATAAACTGCGCTGTGGCGGATGATGTTGATTCCCCAGGCCTTGATTCCACCGGCAAAACGCTTTGTCACATCAAAGGGCTTGCCCGGCGAGTTGCCCGTGTAGTTCCATGTGGTGGCCTTGCAAAGCCCGCCCTGCCAGCCGATGTTGCCTATTAGCAGGTTGACCGTGTACCAGGCTGTTACATTGTAAAAGCCGCTTGTGTGCTGGGACACGCCCCGGTGTAGATCTGCCACTGCCTTCTTGCCGTGGCTGGTGAACTCCTTGGCAATGTCCTCAAGGTCCGTGGCGTTAACTCCGGCTTGCCTGCACCATGCTTCAAAGCTTTTCACCTCTGCTGCTTCGCGGATTATCTGCAAAACGCTTTTTACGCGGATTCCCTCAACCGTGCCATCAACAAAAAGCTCGCCTTCAACAGCTTTATTTTCGTCATTGGGGTCAAAGGAAATGTAGTTTTCGCCGGACTTGGCCACAAAGGCGTCAAAGTCCCAGGCTGAGCCGTCCTGTTTGGTGCGCGTTTCCACCGGCCTGTTAAGGTCAGACCCGCGCAGGTATTTGCCCGGCGAGCCGTCTGCACCTATTTTGACCAGCCAGGCAGCCTGGGACCAGGTGGGCTCATTGTCTGCCTTTGCTGCGGCCTTGCTTGCATTTGCAAGGTAGGTTTTATCATGGCGGTTGTTGTTTATTATCCAGCCTATGAGAGCCATTGCAATGGCCGGAACGCCGTTTGTCGGCTCCACGGGAAGCCATTTCCAGGCGCGGGATGCGGTTTTGGAGCAGCGCGGATCAATGACCGCTATCTTCATGCGGCCATCCACAGTGCCTTCCGTTACCTTCTGGGCGCGCAGGGGAGGGCCGTAATTGGCCTCAAAGGGGTTTGCTCCAACAAATATGCAGAATTCGCTGTTGCCGGTATCTGCCTGCCAGTAAAACTTGCTGCCTCCGGTAAATTTGCCTTCCACAAACTGGTCGCTCATGGCCATACCTGCAAAATAGAGGGATCCCTGGCAGACCGTTGTGTGGCCGTGGTAGTTCACCGAGCCGCAGGCCTTGCTGAAAAAGTCCTTTATCAAATCCCCGCGGCCATTCTTTATGCGGCCCCAGTTGAAGCAGAACTGGTTGTTCTTCGGCCCCATATCCGGGTGATCCGGGTCAATTAGGTGTTTCAGGTTTTCGGCATGCTTGCTCTTGTATTGATCAATGTCCATTTTGCCGGAGGCCACTAAAGCTGCATCATCGGCAAGGGCCTTGGCAATGGCCGGGTCCCGCAGGACAACAATGTCTTTCAAGCCTTCCACAGGGCCTTCGCCAAACAGATCGCCGCCATTGACTATCTCATCAACAGCCTGGGAAAAAGGTATGGAGCGCCATTTGTTTTCGCCCCGCTTGCCCGTGCGTTTCAGCACTTTTACAATGCGGTAGGGGTCGTAAAGGGTCTGTATGCCTGCCTGGCCCTTGGGGCAGAGAGAGCCTTCAACTGTTGCCGCCCTGTCAATGGGCGTGTCTTCGGGAATATGGGGGGTCATGCACCAGGGGTTGTATGGGTTGCCGTCAATTTTGGCGACAACACCATCCACTATCTTAACCTTCATTCCGCAGTTTGTGTTGCACTGCTGGCAGGCGGAAAAAATCTGGTTTTCTATAAGATGATGAGTATATTCACGCCCCAGCCCATCCATCCATTCCGGCTTGGTTGAGCCTGCCATAAGTTTGCCCGCCACGCCGGAAAACGCCACAGAGCCGCCTAGCAGGGCCGAGGTTTTGATAAAGCTGCGGCGGCTTACTCCGTTAAGGGGTTTATCGCAGTCCATCTCCAATACTTTTGAATTCTTATGAGGCATGATTCATTCCTCCGAAATTGGCGTTTGCAATGGGCAGGTAGCGGGTTCCCAGCAAAAAGGCGAGCAGTCCGGCAGACATTATCCAGATGCTTACCAGCCACTCATTCAAATTGGGCACATAGTCGGTTGACAGGCGGGCGTGCCGGAAAACAAATTCCAGCCCTTCCAGCTTGTAAACAGCCTGATCCGGTATGATGAAGTTGTAGCGCACGGAAAGAAATGTGCCGAAAATAAGAAAACAGGCTGCTGCCACTGCGTTGGGGTTGTTGGCCAGGAAGACAAGAAGAATCAGCGGAATGAAACTTCCGATGCCAAGATGCCCTATCCAGAATATCCACCATGTAGGGCCTTTTATGATGTGGTTGAGGCTTGTGATGATGTCGGTGCGGCCGGTCTGGTAGCCCACAAAGAGCTGCATGGCCTCCAGGGCAAGGAATGTGCACAAAAGAAAAAGAACGGCCCGGCCCAGGTACTTTACAAGGTTGTCCCGCAGCCCGTTTCCGTTTTTCACATAAACAAAGGTTAGAAAGGCAACCAGTGCTCCGCCGCTTAAAAGTGCGGCCACCACGAAAAGCAGGGGGGTCATGGCGCTGTTCCAGATGGGCCGGTTTATGAGCACGGCAAAAAATGCGCCGTTTGTGGCATAAAACAGCAGGCCCACAGGCAGGCTTATCCAGGCAAGAATATGAACCCTGTGCCTGTCAGATTCTTCCATTTCCTTGCTGTATTGGCTTTTGCCAAATGACAAAAGGCGGTAAACAAGGCCCACAATCCCTTTTTTATCAGGGGCCTTTGTTATGATGTCCCCCCGGATGAGAAAGTATGTCTTTAAAGTGTAGATTATGCCCATTGCGTTGAACAGCAAAAACATCCAGGTGAGCAGGGAGGTAAAGCTTGGTGTGAGGAAAAACTGGTAAAAGGCCCTGCTCATGTATCCAAGATCCAGAAGGATGAAGAGCATTTCGCAAAAAAGGCAGACAAGAACCATGAAGCCCGAAAGGGGGCCTATTCCCTCAAGAATCTTTATCCCCAACAGATATGTGAGGATGGTGACCAGGAAGGCTCCTGCCGAAAGGCCTAGAAAGAAAAGATAAAAAGAAACCCAAAGCCCCCAGGGTACATAGCTGCCAAAGGCCACGGGTTGCAGGCCGTTAACCAGCCGGTCGAACATCCCGTAGCTGCCTATCACCAGTCCGGCCAGAGCCAGAACAATCAAAGCAGGAAAAATTCTCTGTTGCATGAGTCCTCCTTTATGCCATGTAATACACTGCCGGATTGGTTCCCAGTTCGCCTTTGAGCTGATATGTGCGGGCCGAGGCTATCATCTCGAAAACCATGCTGTTGGGGTCGTTGCGGTTGCCGAATATTGTGGCTCGCCCTATGCAGGTGGTAACACAGGCGGGCAGCATTCTTACGGAAAGCCGGTGGACGCAGAAGTGGCATTTCCTGGCATTGCCCACGGGCGAGCCCTTGCCTCGCGGAGGCCACTTTTTGCCGTATTCGGCGGCAGGCATGGCCTCGTAAGAAGCGCCTGCTGTTTCCTGGCCCTGAACAACTCCCTGGCTCTTTGTGGCGCCGGAGGTGTACCAGTCGCCGAAGTCGGCTGTCCTTGCGCTGTAAGGGCAGGCCACAAGGCAGTAGCGGCAGCCTATGCAGCGCTTGTAGTCCACCACAACCACCCCGGCTTCATTCTTATAGGTGGCTTTGACAGGGCAGACCTTGGTGCATGGCGGGTTTTGGCAATGCAGACAGGGGCGGGGGATGAACTGCCTGCCCACAGATGGATAGCGCCCTGTCTCCTTTTCCAGCACAGGCCTGTAAACCACCCCTGGGGGCAGCTTGTTTTCCGCCACGCAGGCAACCGTGCAGGCATGGCATCCAATACATTTTGCCAGATCAATCACCATGCCCCACTTGATGTTTTTTGGATCCCCATCAAGGGCGCGATTTAAATCGCGCTGCATTCGGATCATCTGGTCCTCGACCGCAAGAAATCTGCTCATTTTCCCTCCTGGTCAGCGGCTTTTTTCAATTAAAACAAAAAGGATTGAAGCAAAAATTTTCCGAAATACTAAACGCACAACAAAAAAATGCCTGAATCCCGCTAATCTGCTGTTGGGTATGCTGATTTGCTGTCCACGGCTGCCGAATTTTTACGCAAAAAGTCAAAGCCTTGAGATAAAAGGCTTGAAGCTTTT
>JAGVAW010000244.1 GCA_020060085.1 Desulfobacterales bacterium | reverse complement strand
GAGCGGCTGCGGAAAAAGCACCATCCTAAAGCACATGATAGGCCTTCTGCCGCCCATTTCAGGCACAATAACAATTGACGGGGTCAATGTTGCAGATTGCTCCGAAAGCCAGTACCGAAACCTCTTGAAGCGCATCGGCATTCTGTACCAAAGTTCGGCTTTGCTTGGCTCCATGACCGTGGGCGAAAATGTGGCCCTTCCCATTTTGGAGCATTTGGATCTGGACCGCCGTGCAGTGGATGAGCTTGTCAGCATAAAGCTTGCAAGTGTTGGCATGGATGGATATGAAAATCATCTGCCATCGGAAATTTCCGGCGGCATGAAAAAACGCGCGGGCCTTGCAAGGGCAATGGCCTTAAACCCCAAATTCCTTTTTTTTGATGAGCCTGGGGCCGGGCTTGACCCCATCACCGCCTCGGACCTGGATCACCTCATCCTTACCCTTAACCGCATCTACAAAACCACAATGGTCATTGTAACCCATGAGCTTCGAAGTATATTCGCTGTGGCGGACAGGGCCATTATGCTCGACAAGTCAAAGCAGGGAATCGTGGCCATAGGAAAGCCCGCCGACCTGCGCGATAACAGCGATGACCCTCTTGTGAAGCGCTTTTTCAACCCAAAGGTGGAAGGCCGCCGATCTGAATAGACTTTTGCTTTGGGCAGGCCAACAATCGGTATTTGCTTACAATGCCTTTTTTTTCTGGTAGTATCAAAAATTAAGGAAAATACGGCCGGGGTCGGCTGCCTGGTACGGCAGAGCAAAAGCCCGGTGAACAGCGCTGTCGGCAAGGGCCGCAAAAAAAAACAGGGTTTAGTCATGGCAAGCAACCGCACAAAATTTTCCGTGGGCATTTTCCTCATTGCAGGAGTATGTCTGGCTGTGGCCGCGGTCATCTGGGTGGGCATGAGCGGCTATCTGGAAAAAGGCAAGCTCTTTGTCGTGTATTTTGATGAATCCGTTCAGGGCATGGACAGGGATTCCTCTGTAAAGTACCGGGGTGTGAATGTGGGCCGGGTGGAGCGGCTGGAGGTTGCGCCTGATGGCATACTCATTGAGGCAATTCTCAAAATAGACCCTGAAAGGATGGATCCGGGCCTGCTGGTGGAAAAGGATGGAATTCTTGTAAAAAGGCACGACATCACCGGGGTTTACGCACAGATAAAAAATGTGGGCATAACCGGCCTGCGATTTGTGGAGCTTGACCGCCTGCCGCCCCGCACAGAGGTGGTGGGCCTTGATTTGGACTTCAAGCCGCCTTATCCGGTTATTCCTTCAAGGCCTTCAGAGTTCAAGCAGATTTTCGACGAGGCGGAAGCCTTTTTTGCGCGGGTGAGAAGCATTGACTACGAGGGCATAGCAGAACGATTCAGGAAAAACCTTGATGACCTTCACGCTGCTGTTGCTGCTGCTGATGTTGCAGGCATTTCATCGCGTTTCAAGGAGGGTCTGGACAACCTTAACAATATACTTGAAAACCAGCGATGGGACCGTATTCTGGAAAGCGTTGAAGTTGCCGGGCAGAATGTGGACAAGGCTGCAATAGAGGCCGGAAAAACCTTTGATGCGGTTACCGGAACCGTTGGCGAGGCAAGAAGCATGATAGAGGAAAACCGGCAGAGCGTGCGACTGGCTGTGGCCCATCTTCAAGAGCTTGCAGAGCAGGCCGGAGCAGCAGCTCAGCAAAGCGCCAAACTGGTTGCCAGCACCGAGCAGAGTGTGGCCCAGCTTGCCAGACATCTCACGGTAGCAGCCCAGAATGTGGAGCGGGCAAGTAGAAACCTTGATGAGCTTCTTGAAGAACTTTCCCGCGATCCGGCGCTTCTTCTTCGTGGAGAGCCGCCACGGCCCCGCAGTTTTGAAGGCCACTAGCAAGAGGCTGTGTGCAGAGCCGGGCCTTTTTTAAAAAATCTCCGTAAAACAAAGATGGCGTCAACCGGCTCCACAAAATAAAATCAAGGGGCTATCAATGGGTTATATGGGTTTGTCAAAAAGTTTTAAAAAAGCGCGGTGTTGCCTTGCCTTGGTTTTAATGCTGGTAATGGCGGCAGCGTTTGCCGGGTGCTCTTTGGGTGCGCGCACCCCAAAGCCCGACACGAACTATTATACCCTGGAATACGAGACAGGGCTTTTTGAGGGCAGGGATGCTATTCCTGTTGTGTTAAGGCTTGCCAGATTCACATCCTCGCCTGAAATATCCACCACCAGGATAATTTACAAGGACGCCCCTTTTGCTGCCAAAGAGTACTTTTATCATCGCTGGCGGGCCAAGCCCGATGAGCTTGTGGGTTATTTTCTGGCCAGGGACATGGATGCTTCCGGCCTTTTTGGCGCAGCCCTTTACGGAGACGCTTATGCTGCCCCCACCCATGCTTTGGAAGGCAGGGTGGACGCTTTTTACGAGAGCAGCATTTCAGACCCCTGGCAGGCGGTTTTAAAGATTTCCGTGGTTCTGACTGTGGAAAAGGAGCCCAATCCTGCAAAACAGGTGGTTTTTCAGAGAACATACGCTCAAACCCAAATTGCAGAGCTCAAAACCCCCAAGTCTGTGGCAGAAGCCATGAGCCGTGCCATGTCAACAGTTTCAACAAAAATAATTGAAGATGTTTACGAGGCATTGAAGTAAAGTCCCTTGCCGGGCTTGGCAGGCTCGGAGGAAATGTCGCAGGGATGCCTTTATAAAAAGGAGGTAAAAATCCATGATAACAAAACTTCGCCCACTGCCTTGCCTGGCTTTGGCCCTGATTCTATCCCTTTTGCTTTTCGCTGCCTGCTCAACAGCTTACAAGGCAACACCCCTACCTTTCAGGGCGCCTTCGGCTCATTCCAATTACACGGTGGTGGCTGGCCTGGAGCTTGGCTCGCGGGCCTTTGCAGATGAAAAAGAGGCTGCCGGGGTTTTCGGTTTCAACATAGTGAAGGCAGGTATGCTGCCTGTGGAGGTTGTTTTTGACAACACCGTCAGCAGCGAGTTTGAAGTCAACGCCACCCAGACCTTTTT
>JAGVAW010000338.1 GCA_020060085.1 Desulfobacterales bacterium | reverse complement strand
TGCTTTTACCACCTTGTTTATGCAGGCCGGGGCAGCAACCTTGTGGAAGAGGATTTAAACCACGAGCAGACCCGCCAGGTGGTGAATCTTATCATTGACCGCACAAAAGACCTGCACGAGCGCGCAAAGCCAAAGGAAGTGCTGACCGTGGACAACCATGCGGACGGCCCCTTTGTTTACCTGCGCCTGTTAAAGGAAAACCCGGCCCGCGCCAAACAGGTGATGGAGCTTTTGAATTTCAACGAGGGCAACAATTCCGGCAGGGGCATAGGCTGCGTGTCCTGGGACGGAGCAGTCCACCCGGATCAGTTCTGGCGGCATCTTACCCTGGGCAATGTCCGGGAAAAGCCCTTTTCTCAAATCTGGACAGATCTCTCCAACCCGGTTCTTGCCAAACTCAAGAACAAAAAGGACTTTGTGAAAGGCCGCTGCGCCGCCTGCCGCTGGCTTTCCATCTGCGGCGGCAACTTCCGTGTAAGGGCAGAAGCCTTCACCGGCGATCTTTGGGCACCGGATCCGGCCTGCTACCTGACAGATGAGGAGATAGGGATAGCCTAGAAAAATAAAGGCTTTTGTTGGGTGACCTGTACCTTGATGGGCAACGAATCTTTTACTGTACAATTTTTTGTACAATAGACGAAGTATGTACACCCTAAACGCTTATAGATATCAAATATATTCTATTTAATTTATCTGTGTTTTCTTTTTTTATGCAGATTTTATGGCTGTTTGTGGTTTCGATTTTATCAACAAATATTTTAATATTATCAAATTCTTGACCACGCTTTTTGTTAATAAAATCCTTAATTGCATCATCAACTATTTTTTTCAAATCTATTTGAGCATTTTCATCAAAATCAGCTTTCTCATCAACATATATTATTGTAATATAATTATGTATATGAGTATAATCAGCTAATTCTTTATAGGTTTTAAACTTTAATCTATAAATATCGTCCAAATATTTACCAGTTTTTAATCTCCCTTTTGACCAGTGTAACTTTATTTCAACCAAATACATAGAGCCATCAATTTCAAATAATATATCGCATTTAGGCATACCGCTGATTTGTTTTCTTTTGTAAACCCATCCTTCTGCAATTAAAACACCATTATTACCTATTAATTTCTCATATTCTGAATCTTCTTGATCCCACTCATTGTAATCGCAACTGGACATAATTTTATAATTATCATCATCTGTTGTGATGGCGATGGCCATTTCGCCTTGAAACCATTTTTCAAGACTGGTTTCCAGGGCAATTATGCGGGCGACATCTTCTGATTTTTTATTAAGGTGGTTGAGAAAAATTGAGTGAAACTGTTCAAGCTCCATAAATAAACTCCTGATCTTTTCTGGTCGGCGCCAAAGGGCCTGGGCTTTGCTGTCTCACCCGTGGGTTTTAGTTGTGGGCAAGGCGTTGTTTTTCTTCTTAACCACCTTTCGTACAGGGCGGTTCCAGGGAAAGGAGAGCAAGGCGCGCGAGCGAGGAATGAGGGAGTGTACAGTTGGTACATGACCGAAATTCCGAGCGAAGCGCAACGCAGCTATCGTTTCCCTGGGGCCGCCCTCCTCACACTTCTTTCTGCCACTTCCTGACCCTTCTCTTATACAGGTCTCTTTTAAGGCGGCTTATGCGATCCAGAAAAAGAACTCCCTCAAGATGATCAAACTCGTGCTGAAAAACTATTGCAGCCATGCCTTCCAGATCCAGGTCAAAAGGCGCGCCATTTTCATCAACAGCCTTTGCCCGCACGCAGGCGCTGCGGGTTACATTGGCCCTTAATTCCGGCACCGAGAGGCAGCCCTCGTTTTCGCTGACCACCGAGCCTTCGCTGGCAATGATTACCGGGTTTATGCACACGACAATGCTGCTTGGGGATTCCTTTTCCTGGTCCTGCTCAAAGCCCTCATCCTGCTCTTGCTCCTGCCCGGCCTGGCCTGCATCAAAAATGAGTATCCGCTTTGCAATGCCCACCTGAACGGCTGCAAGGCCTATTCCAGGGGCGTTTTGCATGGTCTGTTTCATGTCTTCGACTATTTTGCGCACCGAGTCGTCAAATTCAGTAACAGGCTCGGACTTTCCTGCAAGGATGGGGTCGGGATATGTTCTTATGGAAAGTATGGCCATTTTCTCTTCCAGAAAGTTTGCAGTAAACAAATTCCGCTGTCACGCGGCAAATCCAAAATAACAGTAAGAAATTTTTCCGCAAAAGCCAATGGCAAATTGACATTTTTTGCGTTGAGGCGCTGAAAAAGGGGTTTTTATCCGGCAGAAATACTTTTGGGGATGGGGCTTAATTTTGGGAATTGTCAGGGCTGTTGCAGGAGGGGGGATTTTCGTCAAGCTTGACCTTGCGGCTTTCGTTTGCAAGGCGGGTTATGCTTATACCCAAAATGCCTGCTGAAATTGCGCCCAGGACAATGGGCGGAAGAATCTGCACCACATGGTTTATGAGGGTGAAGGCCGCTGCCTCCTTGTGCCCCACGCCAAAAAGCAGAAGCGCAAAGACGCCGCCTGCTTCCCACAGGCCCCAGAAACCCGGCGCAGAGGGCAGCATTATGAAAAAGCAAACCACCACCATTACAGCCGTCCACTCAAGAAAGGACAGCTCAAAGCCCAAAAAGCCCTGGGCAAGAACAATGTGAAAGACAACCGTAAGAAGCCAGACACCTGCCGAGAGCAGTATGCAGGCAGAAAGCCTGCCAAGGCTTTTAACCGCATCAAAGCCTTTTGCCATGTGCTCCATTGTGCCCACCGCAAACACGCAGGCTTTTTCCCTTAACCACTGCTTTGCCCTTTGGGGCAGAAAAAAAAGCCAGCCGGGAGCGGCCATGACAGTGCGCTCCATAAGCAGGCGGGTTTTGTTTATGGTCAGAAGCGCAATGAAAAAAATCAGAACAGCCATAAGGCGGGCCAGGGAGAGGGCGATAGCCTCCAAGGCATCCTTGTTCAGGGTGTACTGGCCAAACTGCATTCCAAAGGAAGGATCAATGGGGACGTTGGTCACAACAATAAGAAAAAGACCCATGAGTATGACCAGATCAAACACCCGCTCTGCGGCAACGGTTGCAAGAACGGCCATAAAGCTTGCGCGGTTTCGCTGACGCAGTATGACGGGCCTGGCAAGCTCGCCCACCCTTCCGGGCAGCACGCAGTTCATCATGAATCCCACCATCATGGGGTGAAAGGCGTCCCAGAAGCCGATTTTAACAGACGAGGAAAGGATGATGCGCCAGCGGATGACCCTCAACACGAAGCTGACAACAGCAACAGCCAGGGCCGGGGCTATCCACCAGTAATTGACTGTGCGGACATAGCCAGCCAGCTCGCCGAAAGGCACAGGCTTGAGTGCAAAGTAAAGAGCCGTAGCCGAAAGCAGAACCCCGACAAAAAGGCTTATGGAGAGGCTTTTATGACGCATAAGAATAGTCCGGGTTTGCCTGTCCCAACAATGATGCCGTTTTTTCGATTATCGCCGTCACCGGGGTTGCCTGGTTTTTGTTGGGCTTTTGAAAACCCCGGAACAGCCTCATATCTTACCAAAAACCCTTGTTGGCCGGGATTTTCTATCCCAACCTACGGATTTTACCCGTCTTTTTCCTTCAACCACCAACGCACAGGGCGCGTCCAGAGGCAGAGGGCTTTTCCCTTCCCCCTCACAAGCGTACAGGGCGGGTCCAGGGAAAGGAGAGCAAGGCGCGCGAGCCGGGCAGGGACGAGGTGTACTTTTTGTACATCGAGTTCCTGCACGGCGAAGCGCAACGCAGCTATCGTTTCCCTGGGCAC
>JAGVAW010000047.1 GCA_020060085.1 Desulfobacterales bacterium | reverse complement strand
TGTAAAGGGAGAACCTGTTTCCCAACTGCTGGTCCAGGCGAAGGTTGGCCTCCTTCCTGTCCAAAAACTGGCTGCTCTCGCCGGTAAACCCAGCCTCAAGGGTGGTCTGGCTGCCGCTTTGGCCAAACTGGCGGCTGGCCGATGCGCTTAAGGACTCAATGCCCTGCTCAACAGTTGCGGCAGAGAGGTTTTCAAAGCCTTCATCCACATTTTTATAGTCCGCCTTCAATTGTGCGCCAAAAACATCCCGCACATGGGCTTCCACCCTGCGGGCCGTGCCGCTTGCCTGGTCAAAATCGTCAGGGCCGTACCCGCTTGTGGCTGCAATTTCTGCGGTTATTTTAATGTGTTTGCCGTCATCAAAGGTTATGTCCACGCCGGAAATCTGCTTGTCGTCAATGGGGTGTTCTTCAGTAACGCCCATGACCCCCAGCTTGAGCCTGCTGTCCAGCAGCAAAAGCTCGCCCCGCGCGCCGTAAAGGTGGTGCTGCTGCTCAAGGTTATCTGTCTCGTAAATCACATTGATGACCTGGGGGTTGAAATCCCGGTCAAAGGTCGAAACCGGCGCAAAGAAGATGATGACCCCGTTTTCGTAGTCAATGTCATAGTCCGAATAGCGAATCATGAACCTTTCGGAAAGAACCTTGTCCGGAAAGTTGCGGTCGCGGGTCTGTATGGATATTTTTTCGGAAAAGACAATCAACTGGCTGCTGCCCAAAAAGTAGGGGCCTGAAAGCCCATTGCCGGGAAGATCTTCCCTCACGATTGTCTGCCGGTTGCGGGAGACAAAGCTCTTGAGGCTGTAAGCGGATTCCTTTTCCAGGTTGATAAGACCGCCTGTGAGGGTGCGCGAGTACCTGTTGTAGGTGAGGGAGGAACCCATTTCCGTGGCAAAATCGCCGTACATTCCGTATGAAAGGTCTTTTTCGGCCTTCAAAAACAGCTTTTCGGCGCTCTGGGCCTCAAAAAACTGCTCGGACTCATCCCCATATACAGGATAAAGGCTTTCATCTTCAGTTCCGGGCGTGTTCTGCTTCAAAAGGGTGTTGTCATTCGCGGGCTTTTGGGTGTCGTAGCGCAGGGTCATGGTCACATCGCCCACAGAGCCTTTGCCGAAAACCGCGGCCCTACCCTGGGTGCGGCTGTCGCCCTTGGAATGGTCAAAGGGCATTTCCGGGCCTTTTTCCAGGCCTTTTTGGCTGGCATCCCCAAAACCGGCAGAGCCTTCCACCGCGCCCACCAGAATCCACTCGCGCCTTTCCGGATAAAAGCGAACGGGAACTTTATGCTCCCTGCCTCCAAAGCTCACAACCAGGTTGCGCACCTGGGTTACGGAAGACGGCGAAAGCTTTACAACAGCCTTTCCAGCGATTGTTTTCACCTTGAAGCCGTCATGGGCAAATCGTTTGAATGCGCCTGTTTCCCTGTCGAAAATATCGCCCTTGTCAACGCTCACTTCAAGGAAGGCATCTTCGGCAACAGGGTTTCCGTTTTTGTCCAGCAGCATAAGTTCCACATAGGCAGGGGTTCTGCCGTCTGCCGGGGGCCGGGCTGGCCACACCGCGTGGCTTATGGCTGCAACCTCGCCGGAAAGCTTTATGACCCTGCTTTCCAAAAGCTCGCTGTTGACAAAAAGCTCTACCTTGTTTGACGGGCTTTCCAGGGCCACCCCTATGTACTCGCGGATTGTTACCCCTAAAGCCTGATCCCTTGTGGTGGATGCAAGCCTGCCTTCGGGCACGGAAATTCCGTTTATGCTTAGCTCAAACTTGTCGTCACTTGCCGTTGCAATGCGGATGCGGGCAGACGAGCCGGAAAGCACCATGTCAGCTTCCGGGAAAATTATGCCAAGCCGCGTTGCTTCCTTGAGCTTCTGCACATCCATAAGGGCAGGGCCTGCTGCTGCATCCTGACCGGCTGATTCGTAGATTGACCGGATTCTGGCGGCCTCGCCCGGATTTTCCATGCTGGAGACAAGTATTATTGAGCGGCCCTTGCTTGTTTTTGCCAGAACCAGCACGCCTGCTTCTTCCAGAATGGCGTCCATTGAGGCAATGAAATCCATCTCAAAGGTCTGGGGGGAAGTCAGATCCTGACCTTCAAGGGAAATCCTGTAATAGTCGCCCTCCCTCATCGGATTGACGGCCTTTTCCCCAAGTTTTGCCGTGCCGCCCACAATAAAAAGCCCTTCGGGCAGGCCCAAAAACAGCGCGGGGTCTGACAAATCCTCTGCCGGATAGTTTGCAGCAAAGGAAACTGTAAGCCTGTAAATGCCTCGCGCCAGTTTTGCACCGATGGGAATTTGCGCGTCAACGCCCCTTCTGCCTGAAGCAAAGACGCTCACCTCAACCCTGCGGTTGGCCGGGGTGCCGGAAAGGGACGCCCTGTTTTCCTCTATGGGCTGGCTGCTTCCAGCCGCCTTTTGGGTGAAAACAGCCTGCTGCTTTTCGCCTGTTGTCTTTTGGGCCTGGGTAATCTCCACGGGCAGCACCCTTGCCTTGCCCTCCGGCAGGGTGTCAGCAACAGCGCGGGCATTCTCCTGGCCGTCAAAGGGGCCTAAAACAACCGCATAGCTCTTGTTCCGGCCCTGGGCCACCTGCTCCTCAACCCTTGCGTCAAAGCCTGTCTGCTGGCTCAAGGCCTTGCCAACATCCAGGGCCTGTGCCCTGTTTTCAAAGGTTCCGGCAAATACTCCATAGCTTGTCTGCGGGGCCAGAACCTCCTCGGCCTGCGGCTGGTCAAACTCCACCCGCGCAAGGTCAACAAGCCGCTCCCGCAGAAAATCGGCCACAGCCTTGGCCCTTTTGCCGCTCAATTCCAGGTTGTCGGCATAGCCTTTTGCATCGCTTATCACCCGAACTGCATCTGCATGGCCTTTTGTTTCAACAACCAGTTTTTCAAAGCCGGTCTTTCTCATGTGGTCTGCCAACGCGGCAAGGCTTTGCCTGGCCTGGTCCGAAAGCTCAAAAGCGCCAAAGGCAAAGTTTACAACCGCCCGGTATTCCAACGGCGCAATAAGGGCCAGAGAAACAGGCATCTGCACTTCCATTGCCGTCTCTTTGCCTGCCGGCTCCACCACAAACTTCACGCTTGCATTGGCATCCCGGCCCTGGCCGGGAATTTGCGAGAAAAAGCGGATATTGGCTTTCCGGCCAGGGGCAAGCAGAGGCAGGTGCCAGCCAAAGGCGGCGCTGTCTGCCCAAAGCGGGTTTTCAAAGGGCGCTCCGTCCATTGTAACCGCGCCCTTTTCAGGCAGGTAGGGCGAGCTTTCCTTGTAAACAAGCTCGTAAAGGGGCAGGTCGCTTCTGTTTTCAAGGGCAACAATGTGGACAAGCAAAGTCTGGCCGCTGCCCGCATCCACCAGAATGTCTTCAATGCTGCGGGAAACAAGAAGGCTGCCTGCAATTTCCTCTGACTCAAGGCTAACCGAAGGCCTTGCGGTTTGGGGAACAATTCGGAAATTGGCCTTGAAAAGATCGCCCGGAAAAAGATCCACAAAAACAGACCCTGCATCGGCCATGTTGCGGTTGTCCACCACGCCCGGCACAGCGCCCTTGGGCAGGGATGATTTGTCGAGCTTTAAAACATGGGTTCCAGGCTCAACATTGTCCATGTGGTACTTGCCTTCGGAATCCGTTACCACAAAACGGCCATCCTGCATGTAAATCTTGGCACCGGCAAGGCCCAGCTCGTTTTCATCCTGAATTCTGTTGTCATTGTCATCAATAAAAACCTTGCCGATTATTATGCCCTTTTCGGAAAACAGGTTTTTTACAATCTCAAAGGCGGCAACCGCCGTTTTGGAGCCTACCCTTACGGATTGGGCTGCATCGGAAACGCCTTCTGCAAAGGCGATGTTTTTCTTTGTGCCTTCCTTTGCGTTGGCCGCCACCCGCACAAAATAAACCACCTCAAGCTTCTGGCCGGGGGAAAGGCTGCCAAGGCTCCAGGCAAGGGAAAGGCCGTTGGCGGAAATCTCCGGGTCTGGCGCATTTGCCCCGTTTATGCGCGTGGAGCCTTTGGCATAGCGCACCTCTTTTGGCAGGGTGTCAGACAGCCTGACTCCGAAGATTGAGTAATTTGTGTTGGTGTTGGTGATGCTCACCGTAAATTTGAGAACATCGCCAATTTCCGCGCTGTTTGGCGAGACAGCCTTTTCTACCTTCAAGGGCGAAAAGTCTGCTGGCATCAAAGGCACGCGCAGCAGGATTGCGCCGGGGAAGTCCTTGTCAATGTAGAACTTCTCCCCCAGATAGGACTTGCCGGAATAGGGGTTCCACACAGCGTCCTTTTTAAGGCCTATTGGCGCGTATTTGTCTGCAAGGGTGGGGTCTGCGCCTGGGCTGTTGCAGGCAAAGTCAACCCCAATGAAGTACCAGCCGTCATAATTTGAAAGATAATTGGCGTACTGGAACTCGAAGGCTCCAGCCCCCTTGCCCGTGTTCACAAGCCCGGTCCGGTCGCTTGGCCCTGAAATCTGGTTGTTCTCCTGAAGGGTTATGCCATCCGGATAAAAGTCCAGCAGGCTTTCATCCACAGCGGAATATGTGTCACAGGCCGGGCCGTTGCAGCGGTAGAAGGTAACGCAGGCCCCGTCAATGCGCGCGCCCGTGACCGCATCGTAAACAAAGCCCGCAGGGTCAAGGGGCACAATGAGAAGCTTGGTTTTGTCCGCCAGCGCCTTGACGGTTATGCTGCCGCGCACAAAAATATCGCCGGGAGCGGAAACCGCAAGAAAGTCTGACGGGTAAAACGGCGGAGTGCCGTAATAGTTGTAGCCGTTGTAATCGCCCCCAAGCCGGATGGTGTAGGAATAGCCGTCCCGCATCCAGTTGAAAAGGGGAAAGGGGGCACCGAATTCATCCAGGCTGATGATTGCCTGATCATCCGTGCGGAAAACCTTGCTGCGCACAAGGGTTGCAGGCGGGTTTGAAGCAGCCGGGAAGTTTTGACCACCCGCCACCTGGGGATGGGGCGGGTTGGAGTTTTGAGCGTTTGCGTACTCGTAAACCTTTATGGGCACATTGGCAAGGCCCTGGCGCTTAAGCCCGCCGCTGGCCCCCACCTGGGCCGCCACGCTCACGCCGATTTCCACCCTTATTCCCACCGGCTCAACCTTGTCTATCTGCACAAAGGTCAGATCCGTAACAGCATTGTCCAGGCTGGAAATGCCCTTAATGGCAATAACAAGCCTGTCTGCGGAAAAATTGGCGGGAAGGCTGATCTGGGTAATAAACTCGCGGCGCTCGCCAGGGGCAAGCAGGCCCGTGTCCGGCAGGCCGTCTGCGTCCGTATCCGGCAGGGCAACACCGGCAAGGCTCGTAAAGGAAACGACAATTCCCGGAACCCAGTTAGCAGACGATGCCGTATCCACAACAAGGTTTACCGCATCAGCCGTGCTGCCAAGGTTCCATGCCTCGTTGACAGCGCTGACTGTGGAGCCTGCCGCAGCATGGCTTATGTACATGGTGTCGTCAGGGTCGCCCAACAGCCCGCTTCCTGTATGGGCACCGTCATCATCCGTGTCATCCACAACAATGCGGACAAGCGCATTCACCATAACCGGCACTTCATTGGTAAGGCTTGTTTTTTTGCCCGAAACCCCGGCGTATTCCACCTGGGCCCTGTTTTTGAGCACGCCGGGCAGTTGGGCCGCATCCACAACTGCGCCAAAGGAGACTGAGCCGTTGACCGGCTCGGCAAAGGCTTTGCCCTGGCTGTTTTGGGGCAGAAAGAGGCCGATTTTCAAAATCGGCCCATTCACCTTGCTTTCCGGGCTGCGCCAGATTCCATCGGCCCCCGCGAAAACGGCAACAGCGTTGGGAACAGAGGAGGAAAAGGAAATGGAACCCGGCGAGTAGGTCATGCCCTGGGGCAGGTTGTCGGAAACAAGGATGCCGTTTTCCGCCTGGGGGGCCGGATTTCCCGGAAGATCAAGCAAAAAGTCCCACCCCATGACAGGGGTGCTGCCCTGGGATGAGAACAAAATTGTAAAATTGACGCTCTGGCCTGGGTTTACAGAAGAAATATCCGCAGACTTGCTTGCAGAGATCGATCCCTCGTCAGACACCAGAACCCGCGAAACATTTTGGTTGTCCTGCTTTGTTGAATCGGAAATGGAGAAGCCCGCCAGATTCACATCCACCCTGCCGCTGCCCGCAACAAGGGGAACCTGGCCACGAACCACAAGGGACAGAAAAGCCCCAGGAGCAATAAGGGGCGGATTGAGGTTGTCGTAAACCGGCTCGCCTGCGTCAAATTTTCCGTTACCGTTTGTATCTATATAAAGAGCAGCCCCGGAAAGATTCCCATCATCCCCGCCTAAATTTGTAAGGGCAAGGGAATATTGATCCGGGCTGTTGCCCGTGTTTTGCAGAAGATAGGGCAAATTCACCCAGGTTAGGGGTTGGGCTTCAACTGTCTGGCCTGGAGCGGCCTGGGTTCCGTCCGGGCTTATGCTTATGCCAAAGGAAGGAGCCAGGTGGTCCCGCACCACATTGGAAAGGGTGGTGAAGGGCCGGCCAGCTTCATCCTGATAGGATGCCCAGGCCTGGTTTGTTATAACGGCGGGCACGGCGGCAAGGCTGGCAGGGCAGACGGCAAGCGCCAGCGCAACCGCAACCGCCCATGCAGGCCATGCAGCCTTAAAGTTTGCAGCCAGCCTTTTTGCCGTTTTTGCCATAAAGCCTTCTTCAATCATTTTTTTTGTTTGGCCCCGGCCTTGAACCTGTTTGGGTATTCAAGGCCGGGGCTTTTTGCCTTTTGCTGCTAATTGCTTCCTGCGCCCGAAAAAAGAGAGCGCAGGAAGGGTTATGCTGTTAGCGGATAAGCACCTGGAAGATGACGCATCCAGATGCACCCGGGGCTACCGTGCCGCCGCTTGTGGCGTCTGCGCCGACTCCCACCCGGAAGCGAACCAGCGAGTTGGCAGCATCGTACTCTGCCGTGTCATCGCCGGAAGCATCGGTGAGGTTGGTGTCGCCGCCATCAATGGATCCATCGCAATTGTTGTCCAGGTACAGGCTGCCAGCCACGAAATCCGTGTGGTTGGGAATGGGGTCTATGATGATGCAGTTAAGGGCATTCTTGTCGCCGATGTTCTTGTACTCCAGCTTGTAGGTGATTGTGTCACCAGGGCCCGGAGTGATGCCGTCAGCCATTGTGTCAATGTGGAGGCGGCTTTTGGTGACCTGCAGGAAGCCGTCAATGACCGTGGTGGTTTCGCTGGTGGAGGCTGTGCACTGGTCGCCAAGGGTTGTAAAGTCTCCATCAGAATCGGCAATGGCCCCGACTGTGGCGGATTCCACCGTGCCGACAGTTGTGCCGGCAGGTGCAAAGACCTTCACCTTGAAGCTTTCGGAGGCTCCTGCTGCCAACGATGTGTAAGTTGTTCCCAAAGCTGCGGGGTCGCCGTCAGCAAGGGCAACATCATCACCCGTGCCTGCAATGCCGTCTGCTCCCACTGTCAGCCAGTTGGCGCCTTCTGCAATGAACAGGTAGGTGAGCTTCAGCCCGGCCGTGTTCATGTCGATTTTGACATACTTGGTGGAGTTACCGGTGTTGGTGACCGTGTGAACATAGGTTGTGGTTCCGCCAGCGGGAATCTGGTCCGAAGCCGGTGGTGCAATGCTTATGGCGCAGATTTCGTTGATGGAAAAATACACATCCATGTCATCTGATGAGCCGCTTGCGCCCGAAGCAATGTTTACAACAATGTTGTATTCGCCTGCCGGAGCGTTGGCTGCCGTGCGGATTTCCATGATAACGCAGTAGGATTCCGAAACCAGAACACCTTGCGCGGTGTTGGCACCGGTGTGGTCGCCTGCCAGGGTGATGGTGCGGGTGACCGGGTCAACCGCCACAATGGTGGTCGTGGCTGTAAGGTTGAGCCGCACCGTGTCGCCTGCGATGAAGCTGGCAACGCTGTAAACCACAATGTCCGTGTTGGCGCCGTTAAGAACGCCGCCGGTTTCCACAACTGTTCCGCCCAAGAGCGGGGTGTTGGCGATAAGGGCATCAGCCCCGTCAAGCACGCCGTTGCAGTTGGTGTCCTGGTAGAAGATCACCTGGGTTCCGGCAGGGTTGCCTGTTGCAGCCAGGGCATAGGCATCAGCGGCTCCGCCCACATTGACCACCTGCAAGCGGTTGAAAACGCTGCTCCCGGGATTTACGGGTGCGGTGTGGATGGGCAGAACATCGTCAGAGTCATCAACGCCGTCCGTGTTGCCGTCAGAAGGATCATTAACGCCGTCTCCTGCAACATCCCAGCGGGCAATATCAACAGCCGCGGTAACAACTGCGCTGATGTTGTCGCGGGAAAGGTCCGTCTCGGTGGGGTCGTTGCCGCTTGTGGCCCTTACATCAAAGAAATATGCTGCATTGGCCGTGTTTGCAGGAACAAATACCTTTACCGTGAAGTCCCTGCGGGTCTCGCCGGCCACGGTTCCAAGATCCACCTTGCCGTCCCCGTCATTGTCAATGAGCTTGGCAGATCCGTTGGAGTTCCAGAACTCCACTATCCAGCCTGCGGGCACATTGATGGCGTCCAGGTTGATGACATCAGCTATGGTGGCCCGGTTGGCAGCCGAATGGGTGAAAACCACCCAGGAGCCTGCCGGCACGCTGGCCTTGGTGTTGTCATCCTGATAGTTGTTGCCCACATCCTCTTCGACATTGGTGTAGGGATCAACCACCCGGTTGCTCACTGCAACATCGGCTGCAATGGCCAGGGGGATAGCTGTGTGAACAGTATTGGTGGTAACTTCACTATCAACCCCGCCCTGGGTGCGGTAGTAAACCGTGGCGCTGTTCACCACAAGCCCGCTCACGATCATAAAGGGATCGTTAACAGTAACCGCATAGGAAAGGCTTCCCTGCTGATCAACATCAAGAACCGGCTCGGAGACTGCATCAGCGGTATAGGCCGCGCCGTTCCAGTCGTTGTCCGGCAGAAAGTAGCCGACATGGCTGATGGCTGCCGCGCCGCCGGGCACATTGCCCTCTGCCCGCCACCAGTTTGTGCCGTCTGCCGAGTAAACCACAAAACCGAAGTTGAGCTGGGCGCACCGGAGGCTGTTCCGGCATTATAGCTTGTGCCTGCGGGAATCTGGTCATAAACCAGGATGCCGTCCACATCAGCGTTCAGGCCACCATCGTTGTTCACATCCACGCTGTAGGCGTCAACGCGCGAATAGGCCTGCTTTGTGCCCATATTCTTGAACCGTATGGTGTAGTTCAGGGTGCCGCCGGGCACGGAGGTGTCCCTGTCAACATCCTTGGTGGCCATGATCACAGCATCGTTGACCACATTTACGGTTATGTTGCCGGTGGTGTCGGAGCAGCCTGCCGGAGCAGTGCCGGTAACCGTGACTGTGCCGGTGTCAGAAGTGGGCGGAGTGGCCGTGGGAGGCACCACGAGGGCAATAAGAAGCTCTTTGGTCTCGCCCATGTTCAGCTCGACACCTGCACCCACAAGGGGCTCGCCGGGGTCAACAAGGCCGTTGCCGTTCTCATCAACATAAACATTGCCTGAATAGGTAAAGCCGCCAAGCCCTACTGTGAAGATGTTAAGGCTGTTACCCGTGTTGGTGACCGTTATTGGCACATAAACGGTCTGGCCGGGAATTGCCTGGTAGTTCATGGCCCCTGAAGGCGTCACATCAACGCCGCATATTGCCAGGACCACGGACTGCACAATGTTGGAGGTTGTGGTGTATTCGTTGTTGTCATCATCACGGTAAGTGGCGGTTGCCGCGTTGCCGATGACAGTGCCTGCCGGTGTGGCCGCATAAGCCGGAGCAAGCCCGGTCACAGCGAACACAATCAGCGCAAGCGAAGCCAAAAGCGCCAATAGGTTTTTTTTACGCATCATCTTTCTTTCTCCTTTGTTGGGGTTTTGCTGTTGAATATAAAAAGGCCTTCCAGCCGCTGTTTCTGGAATCGCCATGTAAGGGAAGGGGCGCGGATCTTGCTCCATCTGCCCCTGATATGGGGCCTGTGGGGAGAAACGCGTAAATCGTAGTAAAAACAAAAAAGACGGTGTTGAAGGCAAGGCTCAAACTTCTCAAAGGACTTGAGGCGGAATTGGTGTATGCATGATAAATCTTTTTTCATTGCAGGCTGCCTTCAACGAGTAGCCAGTGTTCTCTGCTAAAAAAGCCCAGGAAATTTCCTGCAACCTTTAACTGTCCAGGAGCCGGAGCTTGCAGCCCGTAAAGCCTCGTTCAAAAAAAATCCCCGATGATGCAGAGACAATCTCTATTAATTCGATAGAGAATATGAGCAGCATTTTCCGCCACACAGCCCAGGGCATAAATTCTCCATTACCCTTTTGCTGGCCGTGTTGAGAGCAAAAAGCCTTCCCCTTTGCCGGACAACTGAACTTATCTGAAAAATCCCCCGCTGCCTTGATGGCTGGCTTCCTTGCAGAAGGCCATGTAACTTAAAATACCCGGCGATACCTTAACGACATTAATAGAAAATGATTATCATTATCAAATTTAAGCCAGACAACACCTTTGAAGCTTGTCCCCTAAACCAAGCCTCCTTAGTACAGCCCAGGCAATGCGCCTCACCGCGATGAGCTTCTATGCAAATAAAAAGACTTTTTTTGAAAAGAACCGAGGATGCAGATTCCCCCGAAACGGCATCCTGAAGTGGTGTTTCCGCAAGGCGCAAAATACACCTCGGTTAACACTAATAATGCAACTTACTTTACGAATCGCTGCCAAGTCAATGCCAAAGCAAAACATGAAAATACAAGCAAACCCAATAATGTTTTGTATGATTTTATAATGTGCTGATTATTATTAAAAAATATAGCCCTATGCTGTATGTAGGATAAATCCTATTTTTCTGTAGGATAACGCCTCTAATTTTTTGTGCCTTCCGATAAGGTTTATTGTGTTAAGGCAGAACACAGCCGCGTGGCCCTGCCTTTAGGCGCACGGCAGCCAAAGATGTCTTATGCTTTTTCAATAATTTTCAGGCCTGCGGGCAGGACATAGGGATATGCCGCCCTGCGGAAAGGCTTGGGCAGGCAGTTATAATGACTTTTAAAAAAGGTCTTTATTCCAATGGAAAGGCAGGCGGAACGAAGAAATCCGCAGGGCGCGACAAAGAACTTACGGGCATAAAATTACCGGCAGGCAACAGATCGGGAGGAATGGCCTCAAAAAAATCACCCATTATATTAAGGTGGTTTAAAGGAGTCACAAATTGAACGGCAACAATGGCAAAAGGCGGGTTTCTTCTGCCCCGATTAAGGCAAAACAAGCGCCGGAGGCTCTGGCGGCCTGTTGCAGGTCGCACGCAAAACAAGGGCCAGCCATTTAAAGGGATGTTGTCTGGTGTGGAGTTTGAGATGGGTTCTATCAGGAAATAGCACTATTGACTCATCAGGGGTTTCGCAATTGGCTCGATAAGACAAGGTTTTTGCCGCCTGTCAGTCTTTGGCCTGCAAATATAAATGCAAGGAGTCCAAAACCAACAGTGGGTTTTGAACTCCTTTTTTTGCTGAACTTTCGGTTAAAGCCTTTCTCCTGAATCCGGAGAGAAACATCCTATCCGGTGTAGCCACTGCTCTTCAGGTCCGAACGGACCTGCCTGACATGGTCCGGGCTTTCCAGCCCCAGTTCCCTCGTGGTGGCGCTTTTGACATTGATGGACAG
>JAGVAW010000051.1 GCA_020060085.1 Desulfobacterales bacterium | reverse complement strand
GTGGCCGCAGGTATCCAGCACCGTGTGGATGCGGTTGGTCTGGTCAGGGTCGGATTTTGCCAGCATGAAAAGGGCAAGCACAAAGTCGGGCTGGGCCATTGGCTCTCCGCCCGAAACCGTAAGCCCGCCGCCGGAATTGCGGTAAAAGGCCTTGTCCGACTCCACCTCTTCCATCACGGCCCCTGCACTCATTATGCGGCCCCAGCGCACAAGGCCGTCATTATCGCAGGCCCCGGCGCACTGCATGCAATCTGTGCAAAGGGCGCGATCAATGCGCGGCCCAAGGCCTTCCACAAGGCTTATGGCCCCTGTGGGGCAGGCCAGAAGGCAGTTGCCGCAGAAGTTGCAGTTGGTGACATAGGGGATTATTTCAGGGTATCTGCGCTTTCCTTCCGGGTTGTGGCACCACTTGCAGTCCAGAAGGCAGCCCTTGAGAAAGACCGTGGTTCTGAAGCCAGGGCCGTCGTTAACGCACATCCGCTGGATGTCGTTTATAACTCCAAAGGCTTTTTCAGGTGCAAATTCCATTAATTACCCCACACCTTGTTTATTGGCTTCACGCTGATTTGGCATCCTCAAAGCCGGAGCCGCCCACAGAGGCGAACAAGCCCTTGGCCTTGTAAAAATCCAGAGGAATTTCAAGCATTCCAGGGTCCATTGCCTCAATATCTGCCAGGGACCAGGTTCTGCCGAGCCAGGCGTACTTGTCCTGGCACCAGTTGTGAAAGGGCAGCAGATCGATTCTGGCGACCTTTTGGGGAAGAGCGGCCAGAAACTCTGCGGCCTCCTTGTGATACTGCAAGGAGTCGTTGAAGCCGGGGATGACCGGAACGCGAATCCAGACCTCTTTACCGGCTGCCAGAAGCTTTTTGAGATTTTCCAGGATAAGGGCGTTATCAACGCCGGTCATTTCCTTGTGCTTTGCAGGATCCAGGTGCTTTAAATCGTAAAGAACTATGTCTGCGTAATCGGCAAGCCTTTTCAATGTCTCCCATTCGCAGAATCCGTTGGTGTCCAGGCACACATGGAGGCCCCGCTCTTTGGCCGCAGCAAGGAGCTTTTCTGCAAATTCCGGGTGGGCTGTGGGCTCTCCGCCGCCAAGCGTCATGCCGCCTCCGGAATTGTCGTAAAAGGGCCTGTCCTGCTCCACCTCGTCAAGAATCTGCTCCACGCTCATGGGGCTGCCGGTAACTTCCAGCGCGCCGTAAATGCAGGCCTTCACGCATTCCATGCACCGGGTGCATTTTTCCCGGTTCACCTTCTGGTAGGCTGTTTCTGCAAACTGGGTAAGGGCCGGGTCAACGGGCGGCTCTATGGCATCTTCCGGACAGGCTTCAAGGCAGGCCCCGCATTGCACGCAGAGCCGTCTTTTCCAGTAAAGCTCCTGGTATTTGGCAATGGTCTCCGGGTTATGGCACCAGGTACAGCGCAGGGGGCAGCCCTTCAAAAAAACATTTGTCCTAAAGCCGGGGCCGTCATTCACGGCAAATTTCTGAATGTCGGTAACAAGACAGGTGTCACTCATCAGCAGCCCCCTTTGCCTTTTGCTCTGTTTTTCTGCCTGGGCGGTTTGCCCTGGTAAAGGTTTTGCCCCGCAGGTTGGATGTGCCCCACACCTTGCCCGTAGCATAATCGTCTTCGGATTCATCGCAGTAAACGGCAACATGGCAGGCCGGGCATTGACGATAGGCGGCAGCGCCAGCAGAATCGGCCATGTTGAGGTGCCGAAATTCAACCTTGGGTGCAATCAGCCCGCATGAATGGCATTTCAAGTCCATTTTCCTGCCTCACAGTTTTGCGATAAACTCTGCCAGGTTGCCTTCTGTTTCCAGGGTACTGATGCGCCCGGCCAGGTCTTTTGCCTTTTCAATGCCTATAACCGCACCTGCCAGATCCAGAAACTTGGCTTCAACCCTCTCCTGTTTAAGCTCAAGGGGAGGATTCTGCTGGAGAATGTCCGAAAACTCGGTGATGGTTTTGCCGTCCTTTGTGGTTACTTCCACAGTGGCTTCCAGGGCGGTTTTGTCTTGCCCTTTCACCATTTTCACCCTGGCCATGAGCGCGCGCACAGCCGGGTCGGCAACCTTTTCATCTGTAAAGGCTGCCATGCCGGTGACCTCATTTAGCAGGGCATTGGCAACGCAGTAGGGCACCGAGAACTTGCCTTCGGTTCCGGTTTTTGGGTTCAAGTTGCTGGCTGCCTGAAAGGTGACCTCCGAGCAGTAAACCGTTATGCTTTCAATGTCATTTACGGCAAGGGAGTGTTTTTCAACAGCAGCCCTTGCAGCTTCCAGGGGCGAATGGGTTGCATGGCAGGAGGCATGGTATTTCTGGGAAAGGTTGACCACATCCCAGCCCAGGCCCAGAAAGGCAAGAATGTTCTCGTTCACCTTGCCCTTCAATGCATCAAAAAAGCCCTGGGGGCCTTCAAGAACATCTGTGGCTGCGGTGAAGCCGTCTTCTGCCAGAAGGGCGGAGGCAAGTCCGGCTGATGAGGCCATGCCAGCATGAAAGGGCTTTACCATTGTGCCGAAATTGCGTTTCAGCCCGCTGGACTGGGTTGCGGCAATGCCCAGGGCAAAAAGGGCGCGCTCCTCATCAAGGCCGATAAGCCTTGCACAACCCGCAGCAGAAGCAATATGCCCCAGGGTGGATGTGCCGTGCCAGCCGCCCAGGTAGTGATCCAGACCGGCGCAGGCCCCCACCGTGCCGCCCACCTGAAGGCCTATCAAGTATGCTGTGAGAAAATCCCTGCCGGATAAACCCCGGCTCTCTGCAAGTGCTAACAGGCTTGGAAAAAGCGTGACGGAAGGGTGCCCAAGAAAGCTCACCAGGGTGTCGTCATAATCTAGAGCATGACCAGCCGAGCCGTTAATAAGGGCTGCCTGCTCCAGGCTTCTTTTTTGGGAAAGGCCTATAAGGGTGGCATCCTGCCTGCCGCCCATTTTATCGGCGTATTTTACAAGCTTGCCCACCAAAGGGTCATCCTTGCCGCCGTAGGTCACAGCAAGAAAATCCATAAAGGCCACCTTGGCGTGCTCGTAAATATCGGCAGGGATTTTGCTTGCGTCAGTCTGGCAAAGAAACTGGGCCAGCCTTCTTGTCATGCCGGGTTTTTGGGCATTTTGCTCGCTCATGGTTTACGAATTCTCCGGGCCTATAATTGTTTTTGTTGCTTTGGCCGTCTGCCTGTTTAGGGCTTCTTTGGAAAGGTCGGGCAGCAGGGCATCCACCAAAGAGTAAGGGTCGGCCTTTTTGTTGAGCACAGCCTCAACCATTTTGTTTAAAGCGCCGGATTCCTGCCAGGCGCATAAAAGGCTTTCCATTATCTGGGTTTCCACAAGGCTTAAAATCTCCTCGCGCACCCTTTTGTCCAGCCACTGCTCCTTGTTCCTGGCATGAACAAGCCTTTCAAAAAGCGTGTTGCAAAGGCTTTCCACCCCCTCGCCCGTGGCGGCTGAAGTTTTCACAACCGGGGCCGTGTCCAGTTTGCCCTGGTCTGCAATGGAGAGCATTCCCTCAATGTCTGCAACCACCTCGTCAGCACCTGGGCGGTCTGCCTTGTTCACCACATAAATGTCAGCAATTTCCATGATTCCGGCTTTAAGGGCCTGAATGCCGTCCCCTTGGCCGGGTACGCACACCACCAGCACACAGTCGGCGGTTTTTACCACCTCGATCTCGTCCTGGCCCACGCCAACGGTTTCAATGAGAACAATATCCTTGCCAAAGGCATCGAGAATTCTGGCCACATCGCGGGCGCCCTGGCACAGACCCCCTAAGGCCCCGCGAGTGGCCATGGAGCGGATGAATATGTCCGGGTTAACCGCAACCTCTGCCATGCGAAGGCGGTCGCCTAGAAGCGCTCCCCCGGAAAAGGGCGATGATGGGTCCACGGCGATTATGCCGACAGTCTTGCCGCGTTTGGAAAGCTCGCTTGCCAGGGCATTGACAAGGGTGCTTTTGCCTGCCCCGGGGCTTCCGGTTATTCCCACCACCTTTGCCCTGCCAGTGCCGGAATAAAGCTGCTGCATGGCCTTTTTCCAGCCATCCGCCCGGTTTTCCACACGGGTTATCATGCGGGAAAGGCTCCGCACATCTCCTGCCTTCACTCCGCTTACCAGCTTGTCCCAGTCATTGACCTTCATTATTGCCTGTTGCCGCTCTCAAAAAAAATTAAAGCTTGGCCTGCTTAAACTCGCCGAAAACCTCGCGCATGACATCGCATATTTCCTGGAGCGTACAGTGGTTCTCCACGCAGTCGCAGATGTCGGGCATGAGATTTTTGTCTTTATCCTTTGCGTGGGCTTTAAGTGTGTTCAAAAGTGAGGCCACGGCCTTGTTATCGCGGGAGGCCTTCATCTTTTTAAGGCTTTCGACCTGGCGCTCCTCGGCGGTTGCCATGAGAGCCGGATCGTAGGTTGGCTCAACATCCCGGTTTATGGAGACTTCAAGCTCCAGCTCCGAGGTGAAGCAGTTGACACCCACAACAAAGTCTTGCCTTGCCTCTATGCGCTTTTGCTTTTCATAGGCGCTCTTGGCTATTGCCTTTTGCATGTAGCCGCTTTCTATGGCTGCCACCGTGCCGCCCATCTGGTTTATCTTGTCCATCTCTGCCAGCGCCCCGGCCTCAATCTCGTCTGTCAGCGTCTCCATAAAATAGGAGCCTGCCCAGGGGTCCAGCACATCTGTTATGCCTGTTTCGTAAAGCAGGATGCGGGTTGCATCAAACTGCATCTGGGTGGCCTCAATGGAATGTCCCAGGCCCAAAGGCTCGTCAAAGGGCGGAAAAACCCCTGGGATTGCCCCTGTCATACCTGCGGCTATTCCGCCCACAGCAGCCCTTATCCAGTTGTTCAAGGGCCGCTGGAGGGTGGTGGAACTGCACCCGATGTGGGCTGTTATGGGCTGACGGATTATCATGGCCTTTGGATTGGTGGTGCCGAACTGCTCCTTGAGCATACGGGCGTAAACCCGCCGGGCAGCGCGCTGAAAGGCTATTTCGTGATACATCTCCATGCTGCCGCCAAAGGCGTTGAAGGTGAAAAGGGCTGCAAAGTCGTTGACATCAAGCCCTGCTTCCACGCCTGCTTCCAGGTATGCCGCAGCATTGGCCATGGAAAAGGCTAGATCCTGCTCGCGGGTGGCCCCTGCCTCGCGGATGTGATAGCCGCCCATGGAGTTGACATTCAAAAGGGGCATTTTTTCGCGCAGAAAAACAAGGCTGTCCCTGAAAAGGCGCAGGCTTGGACCTGGCGGATAGATATATGTGCCCCGCGCAATAAACTCCTTCAGGATGTCGTTTTGCGGTGTGCCGCGCAGAGCAGCCGGAGAAATGCCGCGCTTTTTGGCAAGCACCGCGTACATGGCGATTATTACGCAGCAGGGGGCATTTATGGTGAAATTGCTGGGAACCTTGTCAATTTCAAGCTCGCCCGTGTAAGGCTCGTAAATTGTGGCAAAATCCTGAAAGCAGTCTATGGCCACCCCAACCCGGCCCACCTCGCCCAAAGCCTGCTCGGAATCGGAATCCAGGCCGCACTGGGTTGCCAGGTCAAAGGCTATGTTAGGTCCGCCCTTGCGGCCCATGGAGTGCATACGGATAAGGTAATCCCGGTAATCGCCGGCTGTGCCGAATCCGCCGTACTTGCCCACGCCGCGGGTTCCGCCCCAGTCGGGCCGAAAGCCCATTTCCGCTGCCAGTCGGGCATGAACCTTCCAGAACTCCAGCGGCGAATTGCCTGCCGTGAAGGGGTAAAGGCCAGGAAAGCCTACATTTTCAAGGAAATTGCTTCCAGCCCTGTCAAGAGGCGTGTAAAAGCTGGTGTTGGGCTTTTCCAGGTTAAAGCGCTTGAGCCTGGGGGCTATGAGTTTTTCCTCCCACTGCTCCCTGGCCTTGGCGACCTTTTCCAGGTATTGCTCCTCGTGCGGGCAAAGCCGGTCTTTTTTCTTGTCTTCTTTCATTGGCTCCTCAAAGGCTCAAGCTGCTTTTTGCAGGTTCTGGCGGATAAAATCGGCCACTTGGGAAACCGGGGTGCCTGCCGTGAAAACGCCTGCCACGCCCATCTGCTTTAGGGTGTCAATGTCGTTTTCAGGGATTATGCCCCCCACAATCAGCAGAATGTCCTCTCCCTTTCTGGCTGCAAGCTGCTCTTTCAACTGCTTTGTAAGGGCAAGGTGAGCGCCCGAAAGGATGGACAGGCCGATGACATCCACATCCTCCTGCACAGCAGCAGATGCTATTTGGGCCGGGGTCTGGCGCAGACCCGTGTAAATCACCTCGAAACCTGCGTCCCGCAGCCCATATGCAATAACCCTTGCACCGCGCTCGTGTCCGTCCAGGCCCGGCTTGGCAATGAGGACGCGGATTTTGGCGTTGTCGGTCATGGTTTGTTTCCCCTTCTGTCAGGATTTGGGGCGCGAATTGAAGGCCCCTGTGCCTTTTGAATGAGCAAGGATGGTGCCAAAGGGCGAGGCAAAGGCAAATACCATTGATTTAATTGGTTAAAAAAACGCCGTTTTCCAGGATGGCGTATTTGGCCGACAACAGCTATGGGACAGATATGCCCAGAGCAAAGCGTAAAGGAAGGTGACGCAGCGCGTTATGGCATGACAAAAGCTTGAATTTGCAGATTATTTATATTTTATGGGACAAACTGGGGCGCAATGTCCCAAATTGGCCTAATTAAGCCCGAATCGTTTCATTTTGCGGAAAAGGGTTTTTCGGGAAACGCCAAGGGCCTGGGCAGTCTTGCTCTTGTTCCAGCGATTTGAATCCAAAGCCTCCTGAATCACCCGCTTTTCCATTGCTGCGGTTGCATCTTTAAGGGCAAAGTCCTCGCCCTCATGGGAATCGGGGGCTGCAAAGCTCTCCTTTGCAGGCGCAAGGCGCGGGGCCGAAGTGGGGGCAAGGCCCATGGATGGGGAAGTGAGGAAATCCAGCCTTTTTACAGTGAGGTAGCGCTGGATGACATTTTGCAGCTCCCGCACATTGCCTGGCCAGTCGTAGTTCACAAGGGCATCCAAAACCGCGCCGGGCAGGGGGGCGGCCTTTTTGTCCGGCGAGTACTGGCGCAGAAAATGCTCGGCCAGAAGGGGAATATCGTCCTTGCGCTGGCGCAGTGAAGGCAGGGTTATGGGAATTATGTGGATGCGGAAGAAAAAGTCCTCCCTCATCTTGCCAAGGCGAACCAGATCCATCAGATTCCTGTTGGTGGCCGCAATTATTCTAAAATCGCTGGTTTTGTTCACATTGCTGCCAACAGGTGTGTAGCCGCCGCCCTCTATGGCCCGCAGAAGCTTGACCTGGAGCACAGGGGTCAGCTCGCCCACCTCGTCCAGAAAAAGGGTGCCTGCGTCCGCAAGGTCCAGATACCCGTGCTTGTCTGTGTGAGCGCCGGTGAAGGCTCCCTTTTTGTGGCCGAAAAACTCGCTTTCCAGCAGGTTTTCAGGAATGGCCGCGCAGTTCACAGGCACAAAATCGTTTTTGGCCCTGCTGCTCATGGCGTGGATTGCGCGGGCCACAAGCTCCTTGCCCGTGCCGGATTCTCCGTAGATTATGACATTTGCAGGCGTGGCCGCAGCGTTTAGAATAAGCTCGTAAACCTTTTGCATGGCCGAGCTTTTGCCGATGATGTCGCCAAAGCGGTAGCGATCCTTTATGGATGAGCGCAGGTTCACATTCTCGCGGCGGAGCTGGTCTGCCTCCTCGCGCATACTTATTTCCTTCTGCTTGCTCTCGGTTATGTCCCGCGCTGTGACCAGTATGGAGGGTTTGCCCTTCCAGGTTATGCGGTTGCCCCGGCCCTCCACCCAGAACTCGCGGCCCTGGGCATCCTTCCACCGGGCCTGGAAAAATCGCTCATGGGCAAGGCCTGCTGCCAGGGCCTCGTAAAGCTCCCGGAAATAAACTGTATATTTGTCCGCAGCCAGGTCCAGCGGCTTTTTCTTCTGCTTCAAAAACTCTTCGGGCGACTCCATGTTGAACATCTTCACAAAAGCGCGGTTCACAAACAGAATCTGCACGCCCGTAAAGAGCATCACGCCTTCGGTCATGCGCTCGGCAAAGAGCTTGTAAAGGGCCTCGGATTCCTTTATGGCCTTCTGGGCTTCCTTTACCAGGGTGAGATCCTGGCCCACGCCCACAAGATAGCGCACACCGTCTATGTTGGTGCGCTGGCCCGTAAAAAAGAAGTGGCGCGCGCTGCCGCCCTTTGTGACCATGCAGGCCTCGGTGGTTCCGCCGCCGGTCACAAAAACATCCCTTATGCTCTGGCGAACCCTCTCGCGGTCGGGCTTTTCAAAAAGCTCAAGCAAATCCTTGTCGGCAATCTCATCAGGCTGATAGCCGGTAACTTCCGTAACATTCTGGTTATACAGAAGAATGTTCAAATCCTCGTCAAACACATAAAATATGCCCGGCAGTCCCCGCAAAAGGGCCTCAAAAAACTGGCGCTGGTTTTCCAAATCGTTTAAGGCAGCAGAAAGCTCGGCCACCTGTGTTTCCAGTTTTTGAACCAGATTTTTGTCGGTCATGGTTTTTTCCTGCAAAAAGGTTGATTTGGTCAGACCCCCTGTTTTTAAGCAAAATTCAAAGGCGCAGGGCTGGCCTTGGATGGGGCAGAAAAGGCTTAAAAAGCGGCCTTGCGGATTTGGGTTGCAGTTCCTGCCAAGCCGCCCTAATCAAAACATTTTTAAAGGAGAACAAAGAAGATGTAAAGGAGTTTTTACACAGAGTGTATCAGATTTGCCCCGTTTTGACCGGGGCGGCCCCAGGGAAGGGAGAGCAAGGCGCGCGAGCCGTAGGGTTTTTTCTTTTCCTCCCACAAACGCACAGGGCGGTTCCAGGCGAGGCGGATGCAAGGCGCACGAGTTTTGAAGCGCGGGAGTGTACAAATGGTACATGACCAAGCTTCAAAACGAAGTGCAACACAGCAG
>JAGVAW010000088.1 GCA_020060085.1 Desulfobacterales bacterium | reverse complement strand
GGTCCGGCCGTATCCGGCCCAAAGATTGGAGACTTTTATTAGGATGTCTGAACTCATTTCATTTCCAGTAGAGCTGGACAAAGGCAAAAATCGAATCCCACAGGATTATGAGAAAGATGCTTGAAACCACAGCCGAGGTGGTAGCCTCGCCCACTTCTCCTGCCCCGCCTTTGACCTGGAAGCCCCGCAGGCATCCCACCCAGGTTACAAGTATGCCAAAGGTGGTGCTTTTTATGAATATCCACACAATGTCCTTAAGGGCAAGAATGGCAATGGTCTGATCAATATAGGAATCAAAGGTCAGATCCAGCACAAAGACGCCAACCACAAGCCCGCCGAACACACCGAAAAGGCATGAGAACAAAGTGAGGAAAGGCATAACCACAACTGAAGCTATCATTTTGGGCAGAACAAGAAAAACAACAGGGTTGAAGCCCATTGTGGAAAGGGCATCCACCTCCTCGTTGATTTTCATTGTGCCTATTTCCGAGGCAAATGCAGAACCCGAACGCCCTGCCATGATTATTGCCGTCATTATGGGGCCAAGCTCGCGCACCATTGCAAGCCCCACAAGTGAGGCCACAAAGATGTTGGCACCGAACTGGGCAAGCTGCACGCTGGACATGAAGGCAATGATAAAGCCAAGCAGAAAGCTTATAAGCCCCACAATGGGCACGGCATCCACCCCCACGCGGCGCATGGCAAGAATTGTGTCATCCAGGCGAAGTGATGAAGGCTTTTTTGCCAGGTAAAAAAGTGCGAGCAGCGTTTCGCCGGTAAAGCTCACAAGCTCCTTGAACTGACCGGCCATATCAAAGGCGGATTGGCCAAGCCGTACAAAAAGGTTGGGTGCCTTTTTGGGAGGGGCCTTGGCCGCAGCGCACATCTGCTCCAGGCGCATGAGATTCAGGACTTCGCGGATTTTCTCCGGAGCTTCGATTATGGGGCAGGATTGCGGCTCACCCCCGTGGATTCTTCGGATTTCCAGAAGCAGCACAACACCGGAATCATCCAGCGCGCTCACGCGGGCAAGATCCAGGGAAAGGGTTTTGCCTCTGGCTTTAGCAGCAAGCTTTTTAGCCTTTTTACGCACTGCCTTGTAATAGGCCGCATCCAGATTCCCCTCAAAAATCAGGCGCAGGCCGCCGTCTGCCTCCTGGCTTGATGAAAAGCCCAAGGAAGAATCGCCCTGCCCTTTTACATTTGAGGAATCCAAATCCATAAAGCCCTCTGCATCCTGCCTTTAAAGGGCTGCCTTAACGCCAGCCCGAAGCTATGCTTTCTATTTCTTCGGCCACAAAGCGGATGCGCTCCATATCGTGATCGCCATCCTTTTGCAGGGCAAACCTCTCCGGCAACTTGCCTTTAAGCTCCCTTACCGCCTTTTCCATGTCAACAAGAATGTTGTGAAGCTCGTCAAGGGAAGGCTCGGCTTCCGGCTCATCAACAACTTCCGGCAGCACAACCGTTACCTCCCTGGGTTTTAAGAGCAGGCTTTCCTTGAAGGCCGGAATGTGAACATCAAGGGCCAGACGCTCCTTTATCAGGCCGCCGAGAATCTCCTTGGCCCTGTCCTCGCCATGAACAAGGAAAAATTTGGGGCTGCACTCCTTGAAATGGCCTGCCCATTCCAGAAGGTCGGCCTGATCCGCATGGGCGGAAAAGCCGCCGATGGTGCAGACCTTTGCCTTGACAGCCACATCCTCGTTGAAGATTTTGACTGTTTTTGCGCCGTCCACAATGCGCCGCCCCGTGGTACCCTGCGCCTGAAATCCCACAATGACAAGCACGGCTCCGGGCCGCCAGAGGTTGTGCTTCAGGTGATGCTTTATGCGGCCTGCGGTGCACATTCCGTTTCCGGCTATTACAATGGAAGGCTCACGGCTTAAAGTTATGGCAATGGAGTCTGCTGTTGACGGGGTGAACTTGAGGTTGGGAAGATCCAAAGGATCATGGCCGCTGGCAATAATGGACTGGGCCTTGTCATCAAAATATTTCTTGTTTTTGCGAAAAATTTCCGTTGCCTTTATGGCAAGGGGGCTATCCAGGTATATCGGCATATCGGGCAGAACCCCTGCGCGGGCAAACTCGCCCAGGGTGTAGATGATTTCCTGGGTGCGCTCAACAGCAAAGGAAGGGATAAGAACCTTCTCGCCGTTCTTGTAGGCATGGTGAATGCACTCCAGGAGCTCCCTTTTGCTTTCTTCAAAGGTGCGGTGCAGCCTGTCGCCGTAAGTGGATTCCATGAAAACAAAATCCGCATCGTAAACCTCGTGGGGGTCGCGTACAATGAGCTGGTCGCCCTTACCCAAGTCTCCGGAAAAAACGATCTTCACCTTATTATCGCCATCTTCTTCAATCCACATTTCCGCAATGGATGAGCCAAGTATGTGCCCTGCGTTTCTAAAGCGCAGCCAAACACCCGGCTCTATCTCCTGCTTTTTGTCGCGCTCCATTTGGGAGAAAAAACTCAGGCTTGCCTGGGCGTCCCCCACCGTGTAGAGAGGCGTCGTCTCCTTACCTCCCTTGCGCTTGTTTTTGCGGGTCTGCCACTGGGCGTTCATCTCCTGAATATGGCCGGAATCCAGCAGCAGGATTTCGCACAGCTCCACAGATGGCCCGGTGGTGAGAATTTTGCCGGAGAAACCGTCCCTTACAAGCTTTGGTATTCTGCCGCAATGGTCAATGTGAGCATGGGTGAGAACAAGGCTGGAAATTGAGGAGGGTTCAAAACCCCATTCCTGCCAGTTTCTCTGCTCCGATTGCCTGCCCCCCTGAAAAAGGCCGCAATCCACAAGAAGTTTTGCCCCGCGGCTGGTTTCAACAAGATAACAGGAGCCGGTCACGCCTCCGGCAGCGCCCAGACAGGTTACCCTTACCATATTTAGTACCTTTCTTAAGCCCTGCCGCAATTTGCAGCCTGCGGCAAAGCCTGTCAAAAAAGAAAGAAAGCCCCTTGCTCTGCAAGCAAATCCTTAACAGCTTGACGAAAGGGCGCGCAAGGCTTTAATTATTCAAAGTTCTATCGGGCAACAAAAACCGCTGTCAAAAAAATGTTTTGGGTTTTTTAATGAGCTATTACAAAATTCTTGGGGTGGAGCGCACAGCTTTGCCTGATGAAATAAAGCGAGCCTACCGCAGGCTTGCCCTGGAGTTCCACCCGGACCGTAACCCCGGCGACCCCGGTGCAGAAGACCGCTTCAAGCAGGTGGCAGAAGCTTACGCTGTGCTCATGGACCCGGTCAAGCGCCGCCAGTACGACTTTTCCCAGGCTGTGGGCGGCAAAAAAGCCGGGTTTGGCTACAGCCAGGAGGAAATCTTCCGGGATCTTTTCACCAACCCACATCTTAACAAAATTTTTAACGATCTGTTTGCAGAATTTGAAAAAGCAGGTTTCCGCACGGACCAGAACTTTTACAACCGCATTTTTTTTGGAGGCAGGGGAGCGCTTTTTGTCTCCGGCCTCTTTGTTTTAGGGACCTTAAGCCTTGCCTGGAAGGAGGCCAACCGGGCTGCGGGCAACTCGCCGCCCCCTGTAAAAAACCGCCTTCAAGGGAATGGCTGGACAGCAAAGCTTGGCCGCAGGGCACTGCGCTGGATGCTAAACGCCCTCCTGCCACCGGAACCTGTCGCCCCCTTTACTGCCAATCATGATCCGGGCCTGGACTGCTCCATGACAGTGTGTGTCACCCAAAGGGAAGCCCTTGACGGCAAGGTGCTGGAAATCAGCCCGCCCCATAACTCTATGGTACGCATCAAGGTTAACATCCCCCCCAATGCCAGGTCCAATATGCGCCTGCGCGTACCGGGCTTTGGCAGGGCACAGGGTCAGAGCAAGGGAGACCTTTTTGTTGTGGTGAGCATAAGTCCTCAATAGCCCTTCAAACTGTCCAGGGCATCCCTTTTTATTTTGGCATCAGCCCTTTATCATTTTTGCCAGGGCCTGGTGATGCTCCGGCAGATGATGGCAGATTCCCTGGAATTGGGCAGATAAATCCAGCACATCAACAAGGCTTTTGTGTTGGGCAGCCTTGAAAAGCTCCTTTGTCATGCGCAGCGTAGCGCGCGGGTGTTTTGCTATCTGGGCGGCTACTTCAAGGCTTTGCTCCATGAGTTTTTCTGCTGGCACAACCTTTGACACAAGGCCTGCGGCCAGGGCCTGCTCTGCATCAAGAATCTTGGCTGTATAGGCCATTTCAAAGGCTTTGGCCCAGCCCACAACACGGGGCAGAAAATAGGCCCCGCCATCTCCGGGAATAAGCCCCAGGGCAACAAAAGTTTCGCCGAACTTGGCTTTTTCCGAAGCAATGCGCATATCGCACATACAGGCCAGATCGCAGCCTGCGCCTATGGCATGGCCGTTTACCGCAGCAATCACGGGTATATTTATTCGCGAAAAAGCCAGAGGTATCCGCTGGATTCCCTGCCGGTAGTTTTGAGCTATCTCTTCTGGGCTGCCTTCAAACATTCCCTGCCTGGCTGCCATCTGCTTTATGTTGCCGCCCGCGCAGAAGGCTGACCCCCTGCCCGTGAGGATGAGCACCTTCAGGTCCTGGTCGCTGTCCGCCCGGGCAAGGGCCTCCACAATCTCATCAATAACCGGCGCATCGGTTATGGCGTTTCTTATGTCAGGCCTTTCAAGGGTCAAAATTCCTGTTGACCCCTCTTTTATCAAGGAAAGGTTTTCAAAATTCATGCTTCCTCCGCTCAAAGACTTTTTTTGGGGTGGAATCTGCCTGTCAACATACTCATAATCCCAAATTTGCACGCAAAAAAAAAGGCTTTGGATGAAAAAAGGCCCTTTTGCCATGCTCTTAAAAAGGGCAGGAAAAATTTTCAGGAAAAAGGCTTCCGGGCAGCCCCTCCCATTGAACCTGATTACGATTTTTGAATCAGGTTCAAATTGTTCTTGACCCGGTTTGCTGAAAATGTTTTTCTTTGGCAGATTTTATTCAAAAGCCCGGCCCTGCAAAAAGGCCTCCGGGCAACGAACCGTGCTCACTAAAAAGCCCTGATTGAGGTTTTTTGGGAAATCCGCAGCTTTTGAAGCGCAAAAGGCAAGGCGCGATAACAAAGCTCCTCCCAAAATGCCCTGCTGCAATCCTTTGCGCGGCTTTTGGCCGCAATGAAAGGAAGCCCAATAATGGAACAGGATCTTTCCAAAGTAACGCCCCTGGTTTACGAAAGCCGAATAGGCGTTCCCTACAACTGGTGGGCAGGCCAGACAGCCTCGCGGTTTTTTGAAACAATTGCCCACGACAAAAAACTGGCTGCCACAAAATGCGACAAATGCAGCAAGGTGTTTGTGCCTCCGCGCAAAACCTGCCCGGAATGCTTTGTGGACACCAATAGCTGGGTAAGCCTTTCCGGAGAGGGAACTGTTGTAACCTTCACCGTGGTAACAAAAAAACTTGCAGCTTTGGGTGAGCGCAATCCGCCTGTAATCTTCGCCCTTATCCGGCCAAAGGGCGCAGATACGGCCATGCTTCATATTCTGGACAACATTGCCCCGGAAAAAGTGCATACCGGCCTGGCTGTCAAACCTGTTTTTGCAGATAACCCCAAGGGCCACATAAGCGATATTTCGCACTTTGAACCGGTCTGAAACATTTTTGGCCGGTTTTGATTTTATCCGGCCTTTGCGCAACCTATTGCGGAGTTTGCCATGGAAAACATCGCCATAATCGGCATAGGCATGATCCCCATAAAGGCCAATTACAAGACCCACAACTTTGCGGACATGGCCTGGGAAACCGTGAATGCGGCACTTGCGGACGCGGGGATTTCCATAAAGGATGTGGACAATGTCATCACCACATCCAACGACTTCTGGGATGGCCGCACAATTTCGTGCATGGCTGTTGGAGACGCCTCTGGAGTGCGCGAAAAAAACTGCTCCTGTGTGGAGGGGGACGGCACCTTCGGGGCCTTTTACGGCATGGCGCGCATCCTTTCAGGCTCCTATGGGACAACCCTTGTAACAGGCCACACCAAGGGATCGGAATCCATTTCAAGCCTTATCACCAACGCGGCATTTGACCCCATTTATGAAAGGGCATTAGGCCCGGACATGATAAGCGGCTGCGCCATGCAGGCAAGGGCCTACATGGAAAGGCACGGCATAACAAGCCGCCAGACAGCCCTTGTTTCGGTAAAAAACCACGGCAATGCAAAGCATAATCCTTATGCGCAACTGCCTATGGACATTTCCGTTGATGATGTGCTTGCCTCGGAGATGATTGCAGACCCTCTTCGCAAGCTGGACTGCTCGCCTGTTTCGGACGGCTGCTGCGCCATCATCCTTGCAAACGAGGAAAAGGCAAAAAAGC
>JAGVAW010000065.1 GCA_020060085.1 Desulfobacterales bacterium | reverse complement strand
CGAAAGGCTAAAAAACAAAACATTTTGCAAAAACCGGAAAGGGTTTTCCGATTTTTGCAGTTTTAAGTTTCAGCAGGAGTTCAACCTAACGGCCATCATTCAACATAAATACCTGCTTTCAAAGCCTGATGGCAGGGCAGGCTTATCTGGCCTGCGGCCCGGCAAGGGAGTTCACAAAGCATCCCGTGCCTTCGCCAATTCTAACCTCAATCTGGGGGTTTGATGCGGGAATGGGCGGCAGGGTAGGCCCTCCCATTACTGCTATGTTTCTTGCGCCGGGGTCCAGATCCCTGGTGCCGCCCTGTTTCAGATCCATTTCGACAATCCTGCGCCTGCCCTGGGCATCTTGCAGTATCCGCGTGTAGGCCGAGGCATTCTCCCAGACTCTTGAGGCCGGGTTGGCCGGGTCTGGTATGTAATTGTACCAGATGGCGTTTTCAGGCAGGTCAAAGCTGGTGTAAACCCTTACGGTCAACTCTTCGTCCAGCCTCACGCCACCCGGCGGCGCATCAAGGGTGAAGGTCAAAAGCCCCCAGGGGAAGCGGCGATTCGGGTCTTGCATGGACCCAAGCCGGGCAGGCTGAATCATGGCGATTTCAATGTTCAAGCCAGGAGCAACCAGCCCCAGATCCACACCCATCATCGAATCTGTTTCAAGGGTCTTCACGCTTTTGATGACATCAGGCTGGAGATTGTCGAAAACGCCGTCCTGGTTGAGATCCGCATCATCGGCCACAGCTTGGCCGGGCATTATGCCGTTAGCCATGTCAAAGGAATGCGCCCAAAGGGAATTGGTTATGTCTGCTGCGGCAAAACCGTCCCTGCCGCCGCCGATGTAAACCGTGTAGCCTTCCGGGCCGCCTGTGGAGGTTAAGGCCATGTTGTCGAAGAAGCCGTGTGTGCCTGCTGTCATGGGCGCAATGTTCCAGCCTGCATTCACCAGGGGATCGTAAACAATAATATCCTTTGCTGCGTAACGGCCCGGAAAGGTTCTGCCGCCCAAAAGAAATATCTGCCTGCGAACGCCTGCCCCTGCTCCGGCAGGGCTTTGCAGCACCGGCGCTGCGCTGCTTGCAGTATAGCTGTTGGAACGGGGGAGATCTCCGGCGTTTTGGGCATCCCAGGTGTTGGCATTGACATTGTATGCAGCAACCCAGTTTACCATTCCGCCGATATTGCCGGGCCAGTCCCCGCCCATGATGTAGATTGTGTTACCCACCGCTGCAACGGCTGGCTTGGAGGCTGTCCAGGGCATTTCCGCGCGCAGTATCCACTGGTCGTTTGCCGGGGTGTAGCGCTGGACAATGGGGGATGTTTCGGAATACGGCTCCACCCCGCCTTGTCCGCCTGCCCGCAGCTCTCCGCCAAAAAGGTAGATATGGCCCCCGTGGGCCACTGCTGTTGTCAGGGCTGTGGGAAGCTGCTGGGGGCGGGGGGCAAGGTCATTCCAGGCATCCAAAGCAGGGTCATAGCTTCTTGCAAAGTTGATGGGCAGCAGAGTGTTGTTAATCAACTCAAAGCCGCCGAAAAAGTAGATGACATTGTTCACAACAGCAGCAGTAAGGCCCGAAAGGCCCCTGTCCATTGCATTTGGAACAAGGGTCCAGTTGTTTGTGGCAGGGTCGTATATCTCCATGGAACTTATGAGATTACCGTTGATGTCCCTGCCGCCAAGCACAAAGATTTTTCCGTTTACAACCGCTGCGGCAAACTGCTCCCTTGCCGTGTTCATGGGGGCAAGCTCTGTCCAGGCAAGGGCGCTGGATGGGCTGGCAATAAAAAGGGCAAGGGCGATAAACCCCGCAAGCCAAAACCCTTTAAAGAATCTTGCAGTTGTTTTTGTTGTGAACATGGCTTTTCCCTTCATGTTTTCCGGACCAAGAATTGGCGACTGCTGCACGCGGCCTTTTTCGGCAATTGCACCTGTGAATTATTATATTACCATATCGGGCCTTGTTGCTGCAATGGCCCTGCCTTTGGATGGAAAATTGGGGCCTTATTGCCCCATTTGCCTTTTAGGGTTATAATGCAGACAATAACATTCATGCTTAAAACTGGGCGTAGCTTTTTTTGAAGAAAGCTCATTGCAGCATATGGCGTTTTTGGCGGCCCAAAAAGCTCCTCCCGTAAAAAAGATGTTTTGCAAAGGCCTTTGGATTTTGGGGATTAACATCATGGCAAAAGCCAGGTCCACAAATGATGTGCAAAAGCAGATTGCCGAGTCCCAGGCGCGGTATCGGGCGGTTTTCGAGGAGTCCGGGGCTGCAATGATAATTGTGGAAGAGGACATGACCGTCAGCATGGTCAACCGGGAGTTTGAAAAGCTCATAGGGCATCCGCGCGAGCAGATTGAAAATAAAATGCCTTTTGCAGCCTTTGTTTTTCCTGAAGATGTGGAGCGGATGCAGGGCTACCACCGTCTGCGCCGCCTTGAGCAGGGGGCTGCACCCACAGAGTACGAATGCCGGCTTATGCGCAGGGATGGCCGTATTTTGAATGTGCTTGCCAAGGTGGGAATGCTGCCCGGATACAAGCAGAGCATAGCCTCATTCATGGATATAACCAGTCGCAAGCGCGCTGAAACAGCCCTTGCCGAAAGCGAGCAGATGCTCCGCCGGGAAAATGTGCTCCTCAAAAGCGAAGTCACGGGCCGTTATCGCTTCCACAGTCTTTTGGGCAAAAGCCCGGCCATGCAGAAAATTTACGATCTGATTCTGGATGCTGCATCCACCAGCGCAAGCGTCATCATTTACGGGGAATCTGGCACAGGCAAGGAGCTTGCTGCCAGGGCTATTCACGATCTGTCCGCCCGCAAGGATGCCCCCTTTGTGGTGGTCAACTGCGGGGCCATTCCAGAAACCCTCATGGAAAGCGAGCTTTTTGGATACAAAAAAGGGGCCTTCACCGGCGCTCACATGGACACCCACGGCACTTTGGACCTTGCAGATGGCGGCACTCTTTTTCTGGATGAAATAGGCGAAATAGGCCTGCCCATGCAGGTGAAGCTTTTGCGGGCCATTGAAGGCGGCGGATACACGCCTTTGGGAAGCAGGGAGCAGAAGAACCCTGATTTAAGAATCATCTCCGCCACCAACCAGGAGCTTGCCGACCATGTGCGAAAGGGCCTTATGAGGCCGGATTTTTTCTACCGGATACACATTGTCCCCCTGCGGATGCCCCCCTTGAGGGAGCGCAGGGAGGACATAGTCCTCCTGGCCGAGCATTTTCTGGCCCAGGCGGTCACGCGGGACGACAGGCCCGCCCTTACAGCCAATATGCTCCGGACCCTTGAATCCTATTCCTGGCCCGGCAATGTTCGTGAGCTGCAAAACGCCATGTGGCGCTATGCAACAATGGGGCGCCTTGAAGTTGGAGGCGGTTTGGGCCTTTTGTCCGAGCCGGACTTGGAGGAGGAATCTTTTGCAGTTGGGGATATGAATCTGGCCAGCGCAAGCGATGCCTTTGAGCGCAGGTTTCTGGAAAAAGCCCTTGCAGCAAACCAGTTTCACAAGACAAAGGTTGCCAAGGCCCTTGGCATAAATCGCAAAACCCTTTTCAAAAAGCTTAAAAAGCATGGCATCGAATGACCCCAATATGGGGCCATAAGGCCCCGAAAAGTTCAAACCCCTGCCTCGCAACCCTTTTTGCAGATAAGCAATTGCATTTGGGGCCAAAAAGCCCCAAATGCCTTCCTTTGCCCATCCCCTGTTAATCCGATTTATTTGCAGTTAAATCAATAGTCTATCATTTTATTCTACTTCTGGCACAACTTTTGAATAGTAATTGAGCAATAGTAATTGTGCTGCGCCAGAGGAGATTATGAACATACTTGTTGCTGATGGCGACAGCGCCCACGCCCAAATGCTTGCAGAATTTCTTAAGGGCATGGGTAATGATGTGTGTAAAGCCGCCTCAATTGAGGATGCCTGCGACATGGCGGCGCAGATGCACCTGGATATGGCTTTTGTAAGCTGGGAGCTTCCCGGCGGCCCGGGGTTTTCGCTTCTTGGGCTTTTAAAGGCCGCTGCACCGGGAATTCTGTGTGTGGCCATGGCAGGGCAAAATGAAAGAGAAAGGGAGCTTTTGGCCAGAAAGCACGGCGTAATCGCCTATGTCTGCAAACCGGCAGAGGAAAAGATAATCCGTGCCATAATAGGGTGCGTTCAAAGGCGCAAGGCTCCAGGTTTCATAAGGGAATAAAATTGACAAGCCGCCCCCGCCATCAGGGCTTTGTGAGTGAAGACAAGTTTTTTTGACTGTGCGTAACGAGTAGATTTGTTTAAATATTTTTTGTAATGACCCCCTCCGGACCTGTTTTCATGCCGGACAGGCGCTCTGCCAGGACCTTCCCCATATGGTCGGGCGGGCCTTTCCGGAGGCTTTGGCTAAAACCTCTAATCCCCGTATATTTACCGCATTTTTTCTCCGTTGTTATAGGGACGGGGTCTTTGTTCCCCCTTGGGCCCCGTCCTGCCCCCCCCTTTCCGGCCTTGCCGGCGCACAAATTTTAGCTCGTGAATTATACGGGCTAAACAGGCCCATCACTTTTTAAACAGCCAAAAGCAGCGGATAGTGGCTTTTATGCCAAAAACAGAGTATCAAGAAAAAACCGGCCCTTAAGGGCCTGCCCAGGGGGGCTGTCAAGCAAAGTCCTTCCTGGCGATTGCGACACAATTCTTTTGAAAAGGTAAAAAACCGTGTCAGGCAGCTCCCCAAGGATATTTTACGGCTGGTACATTGTTGCCGTGGCCTTTGCCTGCAACTTCATGACAGCAGGCACCCATTTTTATGTGTTCAACTCCTTTATGGAGCCTCTTGCCCAGCACCGCGGCTGGACCCGCGAGCAGATAAACTACGGATTGAGCCTGGGCGGCATGATAGGCCTTATGGCCCAGTATGTCCACGGAACCCTTGTGATGCGCTTTGGCCCCCGCATTTACATGGGGGTGGGAGCGGTGTTTTCCGGCCTTACCTTTGCCGCCATAGGCCTTGCCCAATCCATCAACGCCTTTTACCTTCTTTATATATGCCTGTTCATTTTCAACGGCGCTTTTTGCGGCATAGTGGCCAACACGGCTGTTAACAACTGGTTTATAAAAAAACGGGGCACAGCTTTGGGCATAAGCCAGGTGGGCATCTCCCTTTCAGGGGTTCTGCTGCCGGTGGCCGGTATGATGCTCTACCGCTGGCTGGGCCTTGAAGGGGCATTCATGGTTCTTGGCGGGGCGCTGTTCCTTCTTTCCCCCCTTTGCCTTGCTGTTATTCGCGACAGGCCCGAAAAATACGGCCTTGTGCCTGACGGCCCGCAGCTTCTGGCGGAAGATGGAAGCGTAATAGGGCTTCCAATGGAGGAGCCTCTGTGGAGTGTGCGTCAGGCTGCCAGAACAGGGGCCTTCTGGAAGGTGGGGCTGGTTTACGCCCTTGCCATGATGGGCGTTGTGGGGGTTATGAGCCAGCTTGTACCCCGATTCACGGATGTGGGCTTTAGCCGGGATGCTGCCCTTTGGCTGATGGCAGCGACTGCGTTTCTGGGGGCTGCGGCCAAGTACCTTTGGGGCTTTTTTTGCGACCGCTTTGAGCCGAGAAAAGTTGTGGGGTTTATGCTTCTGATGTGCGCGGCAGGGCTTGTGGCCGGTGTTTTTGCCAGGGGATTTTTTACTGCCGCTCTTTTTGTGGGTCTTTACGGTTTTTCCATGGGCGGGGTGCTGGCCACGCTGCCTGTCATGACAGCCCATTTGTTCGGGCGGCTTTCCTTTACAAGCATATCCCGATTCATGGCCCTTTTCCTCATTCTTCAGAACCTGGGTTTTGTGGCAATGGGCCTTTCCTTTTCCAAAACAGGCTCCTATGACGGGGCCTATGCCTTTTTCGCTCTTGCCTATCTTGGGGCGTCAGCCCTTGTGTTTAGCGTAAAAAGCCCGATGCGCTGATGAAATATGCCTTTCTTGCGGGAAGCACGGCAACTGCCCAGGGCTTTTTGCCCAAAAAGCAAAGCCTCCTCACCCCTGGACCACCGCATTGAGGAAAAATAGCATTTGACATGGCTTCCGGGCTGCTTTTCCCCTTCACCCACAAACGCACAGGGCGGTTCCAGGGAAACGAGGGCAAGGCTTGCGGGGGTGTGCAGGGACGAGGTGTACTCATTGTGCATTGAGTCCCGGTGCACCCTCGCATAACGCAGCCATCGTTTTCCTGGGGCCGCCCTTCTCAACATAAGAGGGCGACCCTGTCTCTGCCCGCAAAATCAGGCAAAATGGTGCAATCCTTCCAGCGGGCTGATTTTTTTTTGGCAAGCCCTTCAACAGCCTGTCCCTGATCTGAACCTATCTCCAGAAGCAGCGCGCCGCCCGGCGCAAGATAATCCGGCGCAGCATCTATTATGCGAGCCAGATCATCAAGCCCGTTTTTGCCGCCGTCCAGGGCGGTCACCGGCTCATACTCGCGGATTTCCGGCTCAAGGCAGGCCAGCATTTTGCTTTCTATATAGGGAGGGTTGGCAAGTATCAGATCAAAAAGCTGCCCTGGAGCCAATGCGCCAAACCAGTCTCCATGTGCAAACAAAATCCTGTCAAGGCCCAGGTTCGCTGCGTTTTTCCGGGCCATGTCAAGGGCCTTTTGGCTTAAATCCGTGGCTGTATATTCATGGACCGGGCGCTCGCAGGCAACGGAAAGCACAAGCGCGCCTGACCCGGCCCCAAGCTCCAGCACCTTTTTTGGTGGGCCGTCTTTGGGCAGCAGGTCCAGGGCGCATTGCACAGGGCATTCGGTTTCAGGCCGGGGGATGAGCACTTCCGGGCCTACAAGAAACTCCTTTTCCCAGAAAGCCTTTTTGCCGGTTATGTAGGCAACCGGCTCGCGCCGTGCCCGTCGCTGCACAAGGGTTTTGAACAGGGCAAGCTCGTCAGGGACAATGGGTTTTTCAAAATGGGTGTAAAGGGCAATGCGCTGGCAGTTCAAGGCGTGGGCAAGCAGGATTTCCGCATCCAGGCGGGGGGTGTCAACGCCCTTGCCTGCAAAGTAATCCGTTGCCCAACAGACAAGCTTTAATGGTGTCCATGTTTCAGAAGTCATGGCAGAACAGGCTTTATCCGCTATTGCAGGGGGCTGTCAGCTTTGAGCAGGGCATGAAGGGATGCCCCCGGCAGGTTACTGGTTTTCTTCATGACCCTGGCCGGAGGATTCTATCTCGCCCTTCAAGGCCTCGGACT
>JAGVAW010000117.1 GCA_020060085.1 Desulfobacterales bacterium | reverse complement strand
CAGGATTTTTCCCGGCTGCTGAAAACCGAAAAATCCGCCTTTGAAGAGGGTCTCAAGGGCGGGCAGGCCGATCTTGTGGTGGAGGATGTGGGTCAGGTGGCCTCCGTGGGATATGGCGTTGTGCAGGTGAAAGGCCTCAAGTCAACGCGCTACGAGGAGGTTTTGAGCTTTTCCGGCGGGCTTTCCGGCATGGCGCTTGATGTTTTTCAAAATTCTGTGGGGGCTGTGCTTTTCGGGCAGGGTGAAAACCTTTTTGCAGGCTCGCCCGTGCGGCGTACCGGGCAGGTGGTTTCCGTGCCCGTGGGCCAAAAGCTCTTGGGCAGGGTGGTTGATCCTCTGTCCCGGCCCCTTGACGGCAGAGGCCCGGTGCACGGAGAAAGGCTTCTTCCTGTTGAAAGAAGTGCGCCTGCCATAATGGATAGATTACCCGTGACCGTTCCGCTCAACACGGGCTTAAAGGTGGTGGATGCCCTTATTCCCATAGGCAGGGGCCAGCGGGAGCTGATTATGGGGGACAGGCAGTCGGGCAAAACTGCTGTGGCGACAGACACCATAATCAACCAGAAGAATTTCGGCGTTCTTTGCATTTACTGCGCCATAGGCAAAAGAGCTTCGGAAATGGCCAAGCTAAAGGCCTCGCTGCAAGAAGCCGGGGCAATGGGCTACACAGTTATGGTGGTCACAACAGAGCAGGACCCGCCTGGCCTTCAGTACATAGCCCCCTATGCAGCCACAAGCATGGGCGAGCATTTCATGGAGCAGGGCCGCGATGTGCTGATTGTTTATGATGATCTCACCCGGCACGCCAGGGCCTATCGGGAAATGTCCCTTCTGCTGGAAAGGCCGCCGGGCCGCGAGGCTTTTCCCGGTGACATCTTCTACATTCATTCAAGACTTCTGGAGCGCAGTACCCATCTTTCAGATGAGCTTGGCGGTGGCTCGCTCACAGCTCTTCCCATTGTGGAAACAGAGGCCCAGAACATTTCCGCCTACATTCCCACAAACTTGATCTCCATAACCGACGGGCAGGTGTATCTCTCGCCGGATCTTTTCAGCAAGGGAATCCTGCCTGCTGTTGATGTGGGAAAGAGCGTCTCCCGCGTTGGGGGCAAAACCCAGCTTCCGGCCTACCGCACTGTGGCCGGGGATTTGAGGCTTTCCTACTCCCAGTTCACGGAGCTGGAATCCTTTGCCCGCTTTGGAACCCGCCTGGATGAGGACACCCGGCAAAAGCTTGAGCGGGGCCGCAGGGTAAGGGCTGTTCTCCAGCAGAACCAAGCCTCGCCGCTGACGGCTGGAGAGCAGATTGTGGCCCTTGTGTGCGTGACCAAAGGCGTGTTCGACAAAATCGCCCCGGAGAAAATCGCCTCTGTAGAGGCAAGGGCGGTAAGGGCGGTGATGGAGAAAATGCCCGGTCTTGAGGAGGCTGTCAGCAAAGGCGAAAAAATTGATGAAGCCCGCATTGAGCAGATTCGCATGGTGGCCCAGGAGGCCCTCTCCGGCGCAGAGGATTGACAAAGACCCATGACCCAGACCCTTGAGCAGCTAAAGCGCCTCACCCAGAGCACCCAGGATCTTCTGTCTGTTGTCACCACCATGAAGACCATTGCCGCGGTGAATATCCGCCAGTACGAGCAGGCTGTTGCCTCCCTTTTGTTCTACAACCAGAATGTGGAGCAGGCCCTCACAGCAGTTTTAAGGGATCACGCAGACATTTTCATTTCAGGAAGAAAGGCTGCCCCAGGCAGGCTTGGGGCTGTTGTGTTGGGCTCGGACCAGGGAATGTGCGGCCCCATAAATGACTCAATCGCCCACTTTGCTTTGGAACACATGAAGGAAAAGGCCCCGGACAAGAGCCAGGCCCCGGCAATCCTTGCCGTGGGCGAAAGGGTTGCCTGGCGGCTCATGGATGAGGGCGCTGACATTGAGGATATTGTGCATCTTCCAGAATCCGTTTCCGGCATAACCGGAAAGGTGATGGAGGTCCTTTATTTTGTGGAGCAGTGGGGCAGCCACAAGGGCATTGCCCACATTCACCTTTATTACAACCGCCCTCAGGCAGGGGCAGGCAGCGAGCCAGTCCGGGTGGTGCTGCTGCCCCTGGACAACTCCTGGCTTTTGAAGGTGAAAAAAAGGCCCTGGCCTACAAAAAGCATCCCGCTTTACACCCAAAACTGGGACACCCTTTTTTCACACCTTGTGCGCCAGTATCTTTTTGTTTCGATCTACCGAGCCTTTGCCGAATCTCTGGCCAGCGAAAACTCAGCCCGCCTGCGCTCCATGCAGAATGCCCAGAAAAACATAGAGCAGCAGCTTGTAAACCTTACGGCAAACTATAACCAGCGCAGACAGATGGCCATAACCGAGGAGCTTTTGGACATTGTTTCCGGGTTCAAAACTCTTGAAAGGAAGAAAAGGCAGGCCAGCGCAGACAAGACCTAAAGCCTTGCCTCCCCGGATTCAACGCCTGAAGCGGAAAAAAGCACCACCTGCCGCAATCAGCGGATGCGGCGCTTTAACAGGCTGATGTCGTTGATTTTAAGCAGATTGCCCGAAAGGGAGACAATGCCCTTTTCGCGCAGGACGCGCAATTCCTTGTTTATGCTCTCGCGGGTTGCGCCCACCATGTCGGCAAGATCCTTTTGGGTGAGTCTCATGCTTATTTCCATGGTGTCGCCGGAGCGTTTGCCGAAAGTTTCTCCAAGCTCGATGAGCTTTTTTGCAAAACGGGCGGGGATATTGAGAAAACTGGCATCCTCAAGCAGGTCGTCAGTTTTTCTCAAGCGGGCTGAAAGCGCGGAAAAAATGGCGATTATGGCAGATTCGTTTCTTGTGAGAAAATGCAGAAAATCGCTTCTGTTTAAAAGCAAAAGCCGGGAAGGTTCAACAGCAATGGCATCGGCAGAGCGGGGCTTGCCGTCCAGAAGGGCCATTTCGCCAAAAAAATCGCCCGCAGAAAAAATGGTGAGAATCATCTCGTCCCCAAGGCGCGAGGGAAGAACAATCTTCACGACCCCTTCCTGAATTATGTAAAGGGTTGTGCCTTCGCTTCCCTTGCGGAAAAGGACCTCACCTGCCCTTACCTTCTGGATTCGCATTATTTCGGTAAGACGCTGCTTGTCCTGAACGGAAAGCCCCTTAAACAGCGGAATGTGGGAAACAAGTTCCAGCGCATCCATAGGCAACCCCCCATGTTGGCTTTGCATATGTCAAAACCGAATTTTGCTGCGTGCATTTCACATTCTTGATACTTTATAACTGAATGAGTTAAGTCAGTCAACAGGAATGCAGATACAACCCTGTGAGATTGCTTGCAACGCACTTGCACACCGGACCGCAACCAATTATGTTTTAAGGAAAATCCGCTCCGGCGAAAGCCGGGCCTGGAAAATGCAAAAATCAGGCGTCAAAAAATCGTCAGCATCTTATATTTAAGGATTTGGGCAATGCCGCGCTGGGTTTTTCATCCTGTTTCCATGCTGGTCTATTCAATCCTGGCCCTTGTGACCTCCCTTTTTCTCTACATCTACTGGTATGTGGAGGCCGATACCGCCATCCGCGCTCTGGCCCGCACCTTCAACGCAGATGCAAACCAGTTCACCAGCTACCGCACCTGGCTTGTCATTTCCATCATGTCCATTCTGCTTGGCATAATCTTAATGAACATGATTATCTTTTTTGTCTATACCGTTAAAAATCGGAGGCTTGTACGCACGCAAAAAAACTTCATCAACAGTTTCACCCACGAGCTTAAAACCCCTGTGGCCTCGCTTGGCCTTTATCTGGAAACCTTTCTGGCCCACGAGCTTCCAAAGCCTGACAGGGACAAGTACACCCAATACATGCTAAAGGATGTCTCGCGCCTGAATGAGAACATCAACGCCATATTGAGCATGGCAAGAATCGAGTCCAAAAGCTATGCAAAGGCATCCCGCGTGGAGGATCTCCGAAGCCTTGTGCGAGACTTTGTTGCAGAAAATGAAAACCGCTTCCCTAACACAAAGGTTTTTCTGCACGAAGAAGATGACACCCCCCTGCCCTGCCGCATAAACAAAGAGCTTTTTTTCATGCTCATGGCCAATCTTTTGAGCAACTCGGCAAAATACACAGCAGAAAAAGAGTCAAGGGTGGAAATTAGAATCGCCAGGGCAGACAGCAAGGTAAAATTAAAGTTTTCCGACAACGGCATGGGCTTTGATCCCAAGTTCAATAAAAAGATTTTTAAAAAATTCTTCCAGGTAGGCTCGCCAGACACCATGAGCGCCAAGGGTTTCGGGCTGGGCCTTTTTCTGGTGGCAAGCATTGCAAAAATTCACAAGGGCAAAATAAGCGCCCATTCGGATGGACCGGGCAAAGGAGCCACATTTGCAATCACGCTTCCTCTGGCAAAGATAAAACACCCTGAAAATGCCGCCCCCAAGGCAACCGCGCCGGAGCAGGAAGCCAAAGGCCAGGCATCGGGCAGCCCAAGAGCCGTATCTTTGGAAGATTGACTTTTTTGACAGGTGCAGGGTTTAAGCAAACAGGAGAAAACCATGACGCGTTCTGAATCTTTCCGGCAGCGCATACTGGTGGTGGAGGATGATACCCACCTTGCCGAGGGCCTGGAGCTTAACCTCAAGCTGGCAGGCTACGAGGTGGAGATTGCATCCACGGGCATTGCCGCCTTGAGCCTTTACCGGGAAAGACGGCCCGATCTCATCATCCTGGACATAATGCTGCCCAAGATGGACGGACTCACCGTGCTGCGCCACATCCGCATTCAGGATCATAAGCTGCCTATAATCATCCTTTCTGCCAAAAGCGGGGTGGATGACAAGATTCAGGGCCTAAAGGACGGGGTTGACGACTACCTTTCAAAGCCCTTTCACTTGAAGGAGCTTCTGCTGCGGGTGGAGCGGCTTCTTGCTCGCGCATCCTGGAGTGGCAAAGCTTCAAGCGAGCCGGAGCAGAGCATTCACCGCTTCGGGCCAAACGAGGTGAATTTAAAAACCTACACGGCAACCTGCCCCATGGGCCAGATAAATCTTTCGGATCAGGAGGTGAGGCTTCTGAAAATATTTTTCCAGAACAAGGACAAGCCCCTTTCACGCCAGGAGCTTCTGGAAATAGGCTGGGGCTATTCAGGGGACACATCCAGCCGAACGGTGGACAACTTCCTTGTGCGCTTCCGCAAGTATTTTGAGGAGGACCCAAAAAAGCCGAAATTTTTCAAGAGCCTGCGCTCGGTGGGATATCTGTTCACAGACAAAGAGGATTAAATGCAGAAAAAAAGCTTTATAAGCAATCAGCCTGAAAACAGAAAAAACCGCCTGCCCATAAAGGTAAGGGATAAACAGAGGACTGTATTCTGCACAATCAGTTTTTTTCTTGCCATAGCGCTGTTGTGCGGTGCCTGCGCCTCATCCCGCGCGCCCCAGCCTGTTACGGCAAGCTGGGCGGATTCGCCGGACACATACCTGCTGCCCCTTTCCCTTGTAATGCAAAAAAGCCAGGCCTGCTGCGGCGCTGCAAGCCTGGCAATGGTTGCATCCTACTGGACAGGGCTTGCCCAAACCGCCCAGGAAATAAATGGCATGAACTGCCCGCAAGAGGGCTTTTCCGGCCAGGAGCTTGCAGAGGTTGCTAAAATCCACGGGTTTACGGCACTAATCTACCAGGGCGGCATGGCAGATATAACCCGCCACCTTGCAGCAACCCGGCCTGTTATTGTAATGCTTGGCCAGGGCAAAAGCGCCCATTACGCCGTGGTTGCCGGGCATGGAAATGACGGCAGGCAGATTGTGCTTCACGACCCGGCAGTTGGAAGGGTTATCCTGCAACAAAAGGATTTTATGCGCCGCTGGGAGCAGGCAGGACGATTTTTGTTACTGGTTGTGCCAGACAGCACTTCGTAGTATGATAAAAAGGATAAAGGCATTGCAAACAATCATACCCTTAAGAAAAAAAAGGAAGGTCTCTATGGCAGCCATGAAAAAAGCCCTTAAAAATACCCTTTGCCTGGGCCTTTGCCCGTTAATTGTTTTTGCCCTTGTTCTGGGAGCAGGCGCACCTGCCTGCTTTGGCAAGGTGGTGGAGCAAAACCTCTCTGCCGCGCAGCCCGACTCCGTGGACATTGCCAAGGCCGAAGCTGCGGCCCCCCAGATTGCCCTGCAACGGGCAGCGGGAATAAAGGACTTTGACCCGCTTGAAGGCCACTGGAAGATCGTGATTCTTGTTCTTACTGGAGCCGCCATCCTGATTCTGACCCAATAGGTGTGCAGTTCTTTCAGGCCAGCAGAGGCCGTCTGCCAAGACGGCCCGATCAATGCTCCATGCCTTTTTGTTGTGAATGCAAATGGAAAATCAGGCCCCTGTTTTTGAAGAGGTTTACAAGGACTACCTTGCCCGCCTGCAATCCGCGGATATTGCGGCAATCGCCCGGCAATGGAACCTGTCCTTTAATAACAAGCACATTTGCATTCCCCTGCTTGGCCGCACCTACACGGCAGGCCCGGAAGGGGTGGCTCTGGCCGGGGAAACTCCCCAAGCAGCCACTCGTCCCCCGCACATCACCTGCGTTACCCTGTTCCAGTATCTTTTGCGAAACCCAAAAAACCCAAGCCCTGCCAAATCCTGGGTCTGCTTTCGGGATTTTGCTGATGCCGCACCCTTTGTGGGCGGCTTTTATGATACTGTGGAAAAACGGCTGGCAAAGGATTTTGCAGGCCTGATGGATGCTCTTTTGCCTGCTGCAAAAAAACTGGGGGCTAAACCCTGGACGGACAATGATGCTCCCAAATGCGATGCAGCTTTTAAAATTGAGGCCATGCCGGGGCTGTTTATGGCTGTTGCGGCAAACGATGCTGACGAATTGTTTCCGGCTTCGGGCCATGTATTTTTTGCCCAAAATGCCCATGAGTTTCTGGATATGGAAAGCCTTGCCATGCTGGGCATGATTCTGGTTGCCAGGCTCAAAAACTTCAATTCCAGATATTAGCCCTTATTCCAAAAAGGGTTATGCTTTTAAAAAGGAGAACGCCTTGTCTCCGATTCCGGGTAATCTGCTCACCACCGCCATGGCTGTAATGCCCCACACAAATGCAGACAAGGCCCTTGAGGCCGCACTCTCTCTGGATATTCCCTTCTGGCCCCAGCTTCCCAGGCTCTCCTATTACGAGGATATGTATGTCCAGGCTTCGGAGCATTTTCCTGGCATGGTCATGAATCTGGAAAAAAAGACCCTTTCCTTTGATTCAACGCGCTTTGCCCTGGAACTGGAGGAGGCCCTTGCCGGAATGGAAGACCCGGAGTATTTCGATATCTCCGAGCAGTTTTCCGCTGTTTACCCGCGCTTTCTTGAGATGGACCTTGCAGACCGCCCGGCCATAAGGGGCCAGCTTGAAGGGCCTATAAGCTTTGGCTTCAATGTGAAGGACGAAAACGACAAGCCCATCCTCTTTGATGACACTGTGCGGCCCTTTATGATGGATTTCATGGCAAAGCGGGTGAACATACAGCTTGCCCGGCTCAAAAAAATAAATGAAAACGCCTTTATGTATGTGGATGAGCCTGGGCTTCAGTTTATCTTCTCCGCCCTTTCCGGCTACGACCAGACCGCTGCCCGCAATGACATGGACAACTTTTTTGCGGGCATAGACAGGCCCCGCGGCGTGCATTTGTGCGGCAATCCGGACTGGGACTTTCTCTTGAACATGGACCTGGACATACTTTCGCTTGATGTTTACACAAACGGCGAAATCTTCGTCAATTACGCAAAGGCCATCAAGGGTTTTCTGGAAAGGGGCGGGGTTCTCTGCTGGGGCATTGTGCCCACAAACTTTGAGCCTTTTCTGGCGGAAAGTATTGAAAACCTTGAGTCCCGCATGATCTCTCTGTGGGATGCCCTTGCAAAAAAAGGAATCGACCGCGATTTTCTGCTTTCAAGAAGCCTTTTGTCCCCTGCCACCTGCTGCCTTGT
>JAGVAW010000160.1 GCA_020060085.1 Desulfobacterales bacterium | reverse complement strand
TGATGCTGCTGTGCTGGCCCAAAGGAAAGAGGCCTGGACTCCGCCTGCCCCCAAAATCACTCGTGGCTACATGGCCCGTTACGCCAGGGCGGTTTCTTCGGCAGACAAGGGTGCTGTTGTGGAATAGGGCTGATCAAACAGGGTATTGATGCCTTTTTGGAATAAGCACCAGAACAGGAGGTGGAATCATCAAACTCACCGGCGCTCAAATACTGATGAAGATGCTCCAATCAGAAGGTGTAGAAACAATCTTTGGCTATCCGGGTGGTGTTGTCATAGACATCTATGATGAGCTGGAAAAAACCGATATCCGCCATATTCTTGTGCGCCACGAGCAGGGCGCTGTCCACATGGCGGATGCCTATGCCCGGACTTCCGGCAAAGTGGGGGTGTGCCTTGTAACTTCCGGGCCTGGGGCCACCAATACGGTTACGGGCATTGCCAGCGCATATCTGGATTCGGTTCCCATTGTGGTTTTCACAGGCCAGGTGCCAACACACCTCATCGGCAACGATGCCTTTCAGGAGGTGGACATTGTGGGCATAACCAGGCCGTGCACCAAGCACAACTACCTGGTCAAGAGCACGGGGGATCTGGCCTACATCATCCGGGAGGCCTTTTACCTGGCCCGCTCCGGGCGGCCCGGCCCGGTTCTTGTGGATCTGCCCAAGGATGTTTCCGTTGGTACGGCCACCTATAAGGAGCCGCCCAGGGAAATAAAGATGCGCACCTACAACCCCACCATAGACCCCAACCCCAAGATGCTGTCAAAGACCATTGATGCGCTTCTTGAGGCCAAAAAACCCATGATATTTGCAGGCGGCGGGGTCATTTCCGCAGGTGCGTCAGAAGACCTCACCACACTTGCGCGGCAGCTTAAAATCCCTGTAACCACAACGCTCATGGGGCTTGGCTCATTTCCGGGCAGCGATTCCCTTTCTCTTGGCATGATAGGTATGCACGGAACCTACCGCGCCAACATGGCCACAGCCGAGGCGGATCTCATGCTTGCAGTGGGCGTGCGCTTTGACGACAGGGTGACGGGCAAGGTGGAGACCTTTGCCAAGCAGGCAAAAATCATCCATGTGGATATTGATCCAACATCCATCCGCAAGAATGTGCCTGTGTGGCTGCCCATTGTGGGGGACTGCAAAAAAACCCTGGAGGGTTTGAATGCACTTCTGAAAGACAGGGAGATTGCCTCATCTGTTGAAAGCCGAAGCCCCTGGCTGAAGCAGATTGAGGACTGGAAAAATGCCAAGCGCCTTGCCTATGAGCAAAAGGACATAATAAAGCCCCAGTATGTTGTTGAAAGGCTTTATGCTCTCACCCAAGGCAAGGCCATAATCAGCACGGAGGTGGGCCAGAACCAGATGTGGGCTGCCCAGTATTACCTGTTTGACAGGCCCAACCAGTTTGTAACATCCGGCGGCCTGGGGGTCATGGGCTACGGCCTGCCCGCAGCCATCGGCGCAAAGGCCGCCAACCCGGACCGCATTGTTGTGGATATTGCCGGGGACGGCAGCATTCAGATGAATATCCAGGAGCTTGCCACGGCAGTTCAGCACAACCTTCCGGTCAAGGTGGTTATTCTGAACAACGGCTATCTTGGCATGGTTCGCCAGTGGCAGCAGTTATTTTACGACAAGCGCTACTGCCAGACCACCATGGACTTTCAGCCCGATTTTGTGAAGCTTGCAGAGGCCTACGGGGCCGTGGGTCTGCGAGCCACAAGGCCCGATGAGGTGGATGCTGTTCTCAAGGCCGGTCTGGCCGAGACAAAGCCTGTTATCATGGATTTCAAGGTGGAGCGCGAGGAATGCGTTTATCCTATGGTTCCTGCTGGCAAGGCCATCACCGAAATGCTTCTGACCTGACAGAAAGACCCGCGCAGATATTGCGGTCATAAAAAAGGGAAACCAATGAATAACTTCATTGCAGATGCAAGCTCAAAACAGCGCGTTTTGTCCATACTCGTTGAGGACAAGCCCGGTGTTCTTTCCAGAATCGCAGGCCTTTTTTCGGGCCGGGGCTTTAACATCGACAGCCTTTGCGTGGCCTCATCCAATGATCCGGGCGAATCGCGCATAACAATTGTAACGCCAGCGGATCATCATCTTATTGAGCAGATAAAAAAGCAGCTTCGCAAGCTCATCAATGTAATAAAGGTTCAGGATCTTTCCGAGGTTCCGGCAGTTGCCCGCGAGATGGCCCTTATAAAGGTTCAGGCCAAGGCCGAGCATCGGGCCGAAATTCTGCGGATTGTGGATATTTTCCGCTGCAAGGTGGTGGATGTTTCTGCTGGCCATTACACCATTGAGGTTACCGGCAACCAGGGAAAGATCGAAGCTCTGCTGGAGCTTTTCAGGCCAATGGGAATAAAGGAAATAGCCCGCACGGGCATTGCAGCCCTTTCGCGGGAGGCTTCAAAAACAAACGGCAGAAATTGATTCCAAAAGGCCTTTGGCAGCCAAAGGCTGCTGAAGGAAAAAACAGCCCTTTAAGGGTTTTAACGGCACCATTAAAAGGAAAGGCAGGCAAATGGCAAAAATCGATTTTGGCGGAGTGATGGAAGATGTTGTGACAAACGATGAGTTTTCCCTGGAGAAGGCTAAAGACATACTAAAGGACGAAACCATCGCTGTCATCGGTTATGGGGTGCAGGGGCCTGCCCAGGCGCTTAATATGCGCGACAACGGCTTTACCAATGTCATCATAGGCCAGCGCGAAGGCGAGCATTACTGGGACAAGGCGGTCGATGACGGGTGGATTCCCGGCAAGACCCTCTTCCCCATTGAGGAGGCGGCCAAACGCGGCACAATAGTCAAATATCTGGTTTCCGATGCAGCCCAGATGCTTTTGTGGCCAGTTATTGAAAAATGCCTCAACCCGGGTGACGCCCTCTACTTCTCCCACGGTTTTTCCGTTGTGTACAAGGAGCAGACCAAGATAATTCCGCCACGCAATGTGGATGTTTTTCTGGTGGCCCCCAAGGGTTCGGGCAGGAATGTGCGCCTGAATTTTCTGGATGGATCGGGAATCAACTCCAGCTATGCGGTGTTTCAGGATGCCACCGGCAGGGCCAACGAGCGCTGCCTGGCTTTAGGCATTGCCATAGGCAGCGGGTATCTTTTTCCCACCACCTTTGAGTCCGAGGTTTATTCCGACCTCACAGGCGAGCGCGGCGTTCTCATGGGCTGCCTGGCTGGAGTAATGGAGGCCCAGTACACCCTTTTGCGCAAGCACGGCCATTCGCCCTCCGAGGCCTTCAACGAAACAGTTGAGGAGCTTACCCAGTCGCTTATTCGCCTTGTTGCGGAAAACGGCATGGACTGGATGTTCGGCAACTGCTCCACCACGGCCCAGCGGGGAGCCTTGGACTGGGCACCCCGTTTCCGCGATGCAGTGGCCCCGGTTTTTGACAAGCTCTATGAATCTGTGAAAAGCGGCGAGGAAACCCGCATTGTGCTCAAAGCCAACAGCGCGCCGGATTATGCAGTAAAACTCAAGGCCGAGCTGGACGCCATAAAGAATTCCGAAATGTGGCGCGCCGGAGCGGCAGTAAGGGCGCTGCGGCCCGAAAACCGCAAAAAGTAATGCCTGGGCCTTGTTTGGCTAAAAAAATGAAACGGGAATCTTTTTTCAGGAGAGAAAAAAATGGAGCCAGCCGTATTTGTATATGACACCACGCTTCGGGATGGAACCCAGGGAGAGGACATCAACTTCACGGCCCAGGAGAAAATCCGAATTGCCGTGCGTCTGGATGAGGCCGGGTTCCATTACATTGAAGGCGGGTGGCCCGGCTCCAATCCGCGGGATGATAAATTCTTTGAGCTGGCCGCCACCATGAGCTTTAAAAACGCCAAGGTGGTGGCCTTTGGCTCAACACATCGGGCGCGCACAAAGGCACAGAATGACAAAACCTTAAACGCGCTTCTGGATGCAGGAACCCAGGCAACCGCCATTTTCGGTAAAAGCGACCAGCTTCATGTGGAAAGGGTTATGGGTAACACCCTTGCCCAGAACCTGAAGATGATTTGCCAATCCGTTGATTTTCTGGCTGCGGCGGGCCGACAGGTCTTTTATGATGCCGAGCATTTTTTTGACGGCTACAAGCGCAATCCCCAATATGCCCTGGAAACCCTCAAGGCAGCGGTGGATGGGGGCGCAGGCTTCATTGTGCTGTGTGACACCAATGGGGGCAGCCTTCCCAACGAGGTGGAGCAGATCTGCATTGAGGTTAAGAAAGGCCTTGCCCAATGGGACAGCAAGGGGGTTGTTCGTATCGGCATACACACCCACAATGATTGCGGGCTGGCCGTGGCCAACACAATTGCTGCGGTGAGAACCGGGGCATCCCTGGTTCAGGGCACCATAAACGGCTACGGCGAGCGCTGCGGCAACGCGGATCTCACAAGCATAGTACCCATTTTGCAGGTGAAAATGGGCCTAAACTGCGTGGGCGAGCAAAATCTTACGGGCCTGCGCCGCCTGTCGCGATATGTTTCCGAGGCCGCCAACATGACTCCTTTGAACTCCCGGCCCTTTGTGGGGGAATCTGCCTTTGCCCACAAAGGGGGGGTTCATGTT
>JAGVAW010000015.1 GCA_020060085.1 Desulfobacterales bacterium | reverse complement strand
CCGCTCTTTTCTTGGAAATGAAGCACCCTGGAAATGGTACAATTACCAGGGCATCCTCCAGAGCCTGAATGACCCCAACGGCGACTGGGACACGCTTCTTCTTCCCGAACATTTTCTTGAGGATGGGTCCAATTATCCGCAAGCCCTTGTGGATCTTACAAAGCCCTCCTGGCAGCTTGTGCGCATAGATACAAACCTGGGGGGAATACTTCAAAAAGCCTACCAGTTCCTCATGGGGCTGTGGTTTGGCTTAAGTGGAGATACCAGATTTTATCCCCTCATCCTCCCTGCAACTGATGACGGCGGAGTTTTGGTAACAGCCGGACAGGAAGCCTTGCTGGATGTCCCCCGGCTTCCCAATGCCATCAACTGGGTGGAACCACCCCTGCCCGGCTTCATGGTGGGCGGCCCGCCCCAGCCAGGCGGGGGAGCCGGTGGAGCAGCAGACGGCCCCAACTACTCAGGCAAGGACACAGACCCCTGGAGCTATTTCTGCTACATCCAGAATCTGGGCAGAAACACGCATCAGGTGGGAAAAGACTTTCACTGGACCGTGGCAAAACGATTCATTGAAAACAAAGCCTATCCAATTGCTGCTGCAGGGTTTCTGTTTGCGGCCCTGCTTGCAGGGGTTGTCATAATTCGCAGAAAAGGCCTGGGCAACGGGCTGTAACAACCACGGAATCAGCTTGGAACATATTGTCAAAAAAGGCCGGGAAGAATAATTCGTCCCGGCCTTTTTTATGGCGGCAACTGCTTTAATGCTTATTAAAGCTTTGTCATATTAGATATTGACAAACTGAACTGATTATCGGATTCTTTTTGAATAGGTTTTCTGTTCTTACAGCACCCCAAAAAGCTAATATCTTAACTTATGGAGGCATCCATGAAAAGGCATTATCTTTCCTGCCTGTCTTTCGGCTGTTGTGCGCTTTTCCTTGCTCTTGCCCTTTTTGCCTGCCCGGTTCAGGCTGCTGTTCACAATGTTCTTTTCTCCTCCACCGGAGTCCAGAGAATCTATGTGGATGCCAATGACAACGAACAGGTTGATGTTGGTGATCCTTATTATACCGCCATATATGATTCCGCTCAATCCATCCTCATAGTTCAGGGACATGGATCCCATCCAACTCAAGGAGATCTGCTTCCCAGAGGAACCGATGCCTACATCTACCAGCTCTGGGGAAACGGATGGCACAGTTTCGGAGCCACGGAAATTGCCCAGGCAACCGTCAACGGCATAAACTACACCAATATAAACAGGACAATCCTGCAGTTTGATAATACTGTTGGACTGCCGCCCCTTCAGATAACCTTTGAAATGAGGGATGGAGCAAACTCCGTCAACTACATGAAGGTCTTTTGCAATAGCAATGATTATGTTTTCCTTGATTTTGAGGCAACTCTGCAAAGCACCCTGAATAACGGCCAATATGACCAGTTGCTGTTAAGCACCGCCTGGAATAAAAATCAGGTGGTAAACATTCTTGTGGATGACCCCCTTTTTCAAAGAGTTGTTGCAAACCTTGGGGCAGGCAATCAAACAGCCTACTTGCGGATTCTGGGGATATTGTTTGCCGGTAGCTTCCTCATGCATGATCTCTTCCTGCCTGCAGAGGCTGATGGAGGCTTTCGGGTCACTACCGATAACGGGGAAGTCCTTTTCGATGCCCCTAAAAACCCCGGCCCCAATTATGTTGCGCCTCCCCTGCCCACATATATGGGGGGAATGCCGCCCCAGCCGGGCGGTGGAGCAGCAGAAGGCCCCAACTATTCAGGCAAGGACACCGACCCCTGGAGCTACTTCTGCTATATTCGCTCGCTGGGTAAAAGCACCCGCCTCGTGGGTGCGGAATTTAACCGGACAATGGTCAGCCGCTTCAAGGAAAATAAGGCCTATCCCATCGCTGCTGCAGGGTTTCTGTTTGCAGCCCTGTTTGCAGGGGTTGTCATAATGCGCAGAAAAGGCCTGGGCAAAGGTCTGTAACAATCACGGAATCAGCTTGGAGCATATTGTCAAAAAAGGCCGGGGCGAATAATTCGTCCCGGCCTTTTTTGCGCCCTGATGCTTATGTTCTTGCATAATCCAGGCTTGGATTGTCATTGACAGGCGCATGCTGCTTTGCTATGCATTAGGGGTGTAACTGATGAACCGGGGCATGGAGAAGCCCTTGCTGGAACTTATAAACATTTAGGAAGCGGAGGGGAAACAAAAATCATGAAGATGAGCAGAGCACTCATATTGACGGTTGTGGCAGTTATCGGACTTGCCGTTATGGGTTCAGGTCTTTTTGCTGCTGATGTGCCAGATGTGATCGAGATGAAGGACCCCATCTACGACAAGCATACCCGCGGCATTGTGTCCTTCACCCATACCAAGCATTATGCAGATTACGGCATTTCCTGCGGCGAGTGCCATCATGACGACAAGGGCCAGCCCCTTGCAGACCTTAAACTGGGCGATTCCGTGCACCGCTGCAGCGAGTGCCACACAAAACCCGGCGATGTTCCCAGGGCTGCATTGAAGGACCTTGCCGAAGATGCAAAGACCAAGCTCACCCTTGAGTATCAAGCTGGCGCAATGCACGCCAACTGCATCGGCTGCCACAGGGACTGGAACCGTGAGCATGGCAAGCGCGGCCCGGAAGGCGCACCTGCAAGCTGCAACGACTGCCATCCAAAAGAGTAATCCAGATTCTTAAAAGGCAAACCAAAAGGTCGGCGGG
>JAGVAW010000092.1 GCA_020060085.1 Desulfobacterales bacterium | reverse complement strand
TGTCACGCTTATCTTCTCGCCCTTGCAGGCCCTTGTTGCGGCAAAGGCCGGGGCTACATACGCCAGCCCCTTTGTGGGCCGGTTGGATGACATTGCCCATGACGGAATGCAGCTCATTGAGCAGATGGTGACCATTTACAACAACTACGCATTTGACACCCAGGTGCTTGTAGCATCCATCCGCAACCCCATTCATGTTCTGGAAGCAGCCCTTATGGGTGCAGATGTGGCCACAATACCCTTTGGGGTTATATTGAAGATGATGAAGCACCCATTGACTGACAAGGGCCTTGCCGCATTTCTGGCAGACTGGGAAAAATCCCAAAAAAAATAGCTACATACACTTACACACGGGCTGCCCAAAGAACCCGGCGCAAAAAGGGGCATGGATTATGGGCTGGAAAAAACTGCATAAGAGCGCGTGGATTCATCCCAACACCATAACCTTGTACCGCATCCTTGCAGTTCCCGCAGTTGTGGTTCTGCTGCTCTGGGATTACAAAATCACCTGCTTTGCGGCAGCCCTTGTTTTTACAATCGCAGCCATAACAGACCTTCTTGACGGTTATATTGCCAGGCGTTTTGGGCTTGTATCCAACCTGGGCAAGTTTTTGGACCCATTGGCAGACAAGCTTCTGGTCATTTCCGCACTTATAATGCTCACACACAAGCAGTGGGTGGATGGCTGGATTGTGTGCATAATTGTGGGAAGGGAAATTGCCGTGACCGGCCTGCGGGGCATTGCCGCGGAGCAGGGTGAGGTGATAGCCGCAGAAAGGCTTGGAAAAATCAAAGCTGTTTTTCAGATAGTGGCCACAGTACCCCTTATGATTCACTACAAATATTTCTTTGTGGACTTTCACCTTTTGGGAACCCTGCTTCTTTGGGTGGCCCTGGCTCTCACGGTGGCTTCCGGTGTGAGCTACTTTGCCAATTTTTTTCGGATTTTCAAGCAGGGTTCCAGGCCTGGCCCTCAATAAGGCTTGGGTTCTAAAAAGATTGAAGATTTCACGGCCTATCTTCACAAAAACAAACAAAGGTGTTGACAAGTCCATCCTTTGCAGATTAAAAAAGCCCCGACTGAGCGGGAATAACTCAGCGGTAGAGTGCAACCTTGCCAAGGTTGAAGTCGCGGGTTCAAATCCCGTTTCCCGCTCCATTTTTATTTTTAGGCGGCATAGCCAAGTGGTAAGGCAACGGTCTGCAAAACCGTTATTCTCCGGTTCAAATCCGGATGCCGCCTCCATTTCAAAGAAATCCTGTTCTGCAATCGCCTTAAATCTCTTTGCCAATCCTTACAAATTCCTTTTTTTGCTCCAGAACCTAAAGACCTATTTTTGGGCAAGGAGCTTTATGCCATGCCCCCTGGCTGCTGGAGGCCCTGATGCGCCGGGCCATGAAAAAGGCCCTGCGGTAGCGGAAATTCAAAGGCCAAAAACCCCCACAGAGCAACCTTTTAAAAGAAGCTTTTCCTTTCAACCACCAGTGTCAGGGCAGTTCCAGAATCTGGATCCCCGTTTTCGCGGAGATGACAGCATGGAGTGGTTTCCCCTTCACCACAAGCGAACAGGGCGTTTCCAGGGAAAGGATGGCAAGGCGTTGGTTGTTTTTCCCCAACCACAAGCGAACGGGGCGGTTCCAGGGAGCCGTGGGCAAGGCGCACAAGCGAGGAATGAGGGAGTGTACATTAAGTACATGACCGCAATTCCGATGCGCAGTGCAACACAGCCCACGGCTTCCTGGGGCCGCCCTTTTATAACAAGGGTTTGCTGTAGATGGCTTTTCCATCCCCCTTGTCGTAGAAATCCTCCAGCACCGTTTCCAGCCTGTATCCGCAGCCCTCATAAAAGGCCCTTGTGCTGGCATACTGGGTGCGCTGGGAGGTGTCTGCATAAACCCTTGTGCCGCCTGTCTGCTTTATCTTTTTTTCTGTTTCCAGAAGCAGCCTGCGGCCAAGTCCCCGGCCTTGGAACTCCGGGTGAATGGCAATCCAGTAAAGGTCGTGGCTGGAGGCTGTGCCGGGTATGCGGCCATAGCAGGAGTAACCTACAAGCCGCCCGTAATGCTCGGCCATCACAAAATGGTAGCCGCTGGCATCCCCCTTTGCCAATCGCTCGTCCACAAGTTCTTTGGCAACATCCACTTCCTCATCGGAAAAAAAGCCTGTTATCCTCACAAGCCGGTGCACCTTGCCCGAATCTTCGGGCGCAACCTCGTAGCGGAAGCTCACCCCGTGGATTCTTTCGCCCTTATCGCGCTTTGTGCCTGCCACGCGGGCTGTTGATTCCGAGAGTCCCCTGAAAAAGGCCAGAGCGTTGGTACCAAGGGTTCTTATGTTGTATCCGCCCTCCTGCACCACCACCAGGGGAAGGCCTAAAGCGCCTATGCGCCTGCCGTTTTCCTCAAAGTCTTTGGCAGTGAGCAGCCAAGTTCCGGAAGGGTCCCCCTTGGCCGTGTCCAGACCCAGCGCCACCACAAGAAACTGGGGAGCGAAAATCTCGATGCGCGCAAGGGCTTTGTCCAGGGCTTCCCGGTAGGTTTTGCCGTCCACTTTTTCGGGCAGGGGCAGGTTGAAGTTGAAGCCCTCGCCGTCACCTTCGCCCTGCTCCTCCTGGGCAAAGCCCGAAAAATAGGGATAGGCAAAAGAAGGGTGCCCGTGGATGGACACGGTTAGAACATCGGAGCGCTTGTAGAAGATTTCCTGCTGTCCGTTGCCGTGGTGATAGTCAATATCCAGAATGGCTACCTTGCCGTAAGCGGAAAGGGCCTGGGCGACTATGGCGTTGTTGTTGAGGTAGCAAAATCCGCCAAATGCCCGTTTTTCTGCGTGGTGGCCCGGCGGGCGCACCAGTGCATAGGCTATTCTGTGGCCCTTGAGCACCGCATGGGCTGCCGTGAGGGCTGCATCTGCGCCGCTTCTGGCTGCGGGCCAGGCGTTTTTGCTGATGGGCGTGAAGGTGTCTATGCAGTAGTAGCCGGCCAGGACTGACTGCTCCTTTGGCAGCCGTGCCTTGTTACGGATTGGGAAGATGTAGGGGTAAAGGGATTTGCCTTCGGGCATGGATTGGCAGGCCTTGCGCAGGTAGCGGGTGAAAACCGGGTCATGCACTGCGTTGATGGCCCTGTCCGGGAAGGAGTGAACGGGCGTTTGCGCAAAAAGGCCCGAAGAATCAAGCTCTTTTTTGATGACGCTTACCCGCACGGGCGATTCCACATAGCCCCGCTCGTGCACATGGTGGATCTGATGATGCTCATTTATGACAAGAACTATCTGCTCTCTGGAAGTGACCTCCACAACCGGGCGGCTGGCTTCGGGCTTTACATAGCGGAAGTCCCGCAGGCGCACAGGGTCGTCTGCAAAGGATTCCACCACCATCTCAACATATTCCGGCGGGCATATTCCTGCGTATTTCCTCTCAAGTATGGCCCGCACCACCTTGCGGGCAACGCTTTTGCGCAGGGGGTTTTTCTCTTTCAGGGCATCGTAAACAAGATGCGGCATACAGGTGTCGCCCGGCTTTACAGGGGCTTCGTATTGGGTGTTTACAATGGGCCTTGCCCCGTAGCGCTCATAAAAACGCAGGCGGGAGCGGTTTTCCTTTAGGAGGGCCTCATCCGGGCAGGCAATGCGCTCATCTGGCAGGCATTCAAAGAAAAGGCCCTTGGCGTTCAAGGCCACGGCCTCGCTCCGAACCCTGTCGTACAGCGCGCCGCCTATGCCGCCCCCGGCCTTGCCGGAGAGGGTGGCAATCCAGTCCAGAAAAACAAAGCCTATTTCCGGCTCGTGGAGCAGAAGGGCAAAGCCGACAACCTTGCCCTGGAGGGATTCAGCCACAAGAAGCAGGGAGCGGAATCTCTGCTTGAAGGGGTTTCTCAACTTGGGGCCTATCTGGGCGATCTCGTTTTTGTCCGCAGCCGGAAAGCGGGTTTTTATTATCTGCTGTATCTGCCCCAAAGTCTGCTTGTTGACCGGGAGCACATCATCATAAATCCGGCGTATGCGAATCATGTTTCAATTTCCTGGGTCAGTTGGGTTAAGGCGTTTTTGCAGATGGCTGCCACAGCCTGCTCAAAGGGAATCCCTGCCCGCTCCAATGCCGCGGCAAACCCTGCATCCGGCGAGAGGCAGGGGTTTGCGTTTATTTCAAGGATAAAGGGCCGACCCTTTTCATCCACCCGAAAATCCACCCGCGCGTAACCGGCCAGGTTAAAGGCCTGCCAGCAGGAAAGGGCAAGTTTTTTCAAGGCTTCCAGAAGTGTTGCGTCTGATTTAGGAAAGTCAAAGCTTCTTGGCGTGTGGGAAAACTCGTATGACGCCTCATCCCACTTGGCCTTGTAATCCACAATCTTTGCCCTGTCAGGGCCGTATCCCTCAAAAATTATTTCCGCAGGGGGCAGAACTTGCGGCCTGCCGTCCTCCCCGGCAAGGATTGAAAGGTTGAACTCCCTGCCGTCAATGAATTTTTCCGCAAAAAAATCTCCGCCCATGCGGCAATGGGCATCTTCAAGCCGGGCCGCAATGTCCGCATAAACTGACGGCTCAAAAATGCTTTTTTCATCCAGGCCGATTGAGGCATGCTCCCACACGGACTTTACTATCCACTTGCCCGGAGCAGGTGCGGTTTGTCTTGCGCCAAAGGCCAGGGCTGATGGAGGAAAAGGCCCGGCCCAGTCCGGCGTGGGCAGATCTTTTGCATTCAGAATGCTTTTGGCTGCAATCTTGTTGGATGTCAGCAGCACGGCCTCTGCCCCGGCTCCGGTGAAGGGCAGGTTTTTGGCCTCAAGGAAAAAGGGAAAAAGATGAATCAGCCGTCCGCTGCCTTCAAGAGATTCCACAAGGTTGAAGACAATATCCGCGCCAAAGGCCCTTATTCCGTCAAGCGTGGCCCCAAAATCATTTGAAAGGGCCAGTATGCAGGCCTTGTGGCCCAGGCTGGCAAGGGCCTGGCTCACAGCCCTTGCCTGAATAACGGCATCAGCTTGGTCTGCCGGGCAGTTTGCTGCAACAGCATCGTGAACCACGGCTATGCGCATGGAACCTTGCCCCCCATGCGGGTTTTGGCCGAATCCATTATGCGGGCGATGAGACTTTTGTAGCTTATGCCCGAAAGGTTGCAGATGATGGGAAGATCCGAGTGCTCCGGGTGAATGCCTGCCAAAGGGTTGACCTCCATGAAGAGCGCCCTGCCGTTTTCATCGCAGCGGATGTCCACCCGGCCTGCATCGCGGCAGTTTAGAGCCTTCCACGCGGCAAGGGCAACCGAATGGGCCTCTGCTGCAACAGGGTCCTGCTTTGGCAGGGTGAGACGGTATTCCACAAGCTCTTCGCAGTTTTCCTTGTTTTCATAGGAATAAACCCCCTGCTGGGCGTTTTCTTTAAGGTGCACCTCCATGCCGCCCAGCACCTGGGCCTTTTTGCCGGTTCCCACTATGGCGACAGTGAACTCCCTTCCATTAAGATAAGGCTCCACCAGCACCGGCTGGGAGTAGGCATCAATAAGCCCGGCGCAGGCTTTGGGCAAGTCTGCCCGGCTGCGGACAATGGAGTCGGGCGTTATCCCCTTGCCCGTGCCTTCTGCCACTGGCTTTACAAAAAACGGCGGCTCAAAGGGCGTTAAGGCAGACTCATCTGCTGCGCTGACCACAAAAAAGTCGCTTGTGGGCACGCCGCAATCCCTTATCACGCGCTTTGTCATGCCCTTGTGCAGGGTAAGGCTCATCACAAGCGGGTCTGAAAAGGTGTAGGGAATCCGGTAGAGATCCAGAATGGCCGGCACCTGGGCCTCCCGGCCAATGCCGTCCATGCCTTCGGCGATGTTGAACACCAAGTCCCAGCTCTGTCCTGCTGCAAGGGCCGTTACAAGCTGGCGGGCGTTGCCTATGCGCACAGTCTGATAGCCAAGCTCGTCTAGGGCCGCCTCAATGGCGTCAACCGTGTCGTCCCGATCAAATTCTGCTGTCTGGTCCAGGGAATAGCCCTGGGCAAGGTACTCGCTCCTCAAGTCATATGTCAGGCCTATCATAGTCATTGTGACAGCATATCTCCGCATAAAGGGTCTGATGCCATTTTCGGGCTTGCTCCGGGTTCATGTCCAGCTCTTTTAGCAGCATATCGCCCGATTCCACAAGCTCTCTGGGGCAGCCGGTCTCCAGTTCTTCGTGGATACCCTCGTAATGGTATGTAAATGGATAAAGACGGCAGACCAAAGGCCTGCAATCCAAAGGCAGAACACAGCCCTTCTGCCCAAGAAATATGCAGTCTCCGCCAGGACCGCGCTTCAAAACCCTCCTGGCCCCGTCAGAGCGGAAAACATGCTTCTGCCAGGGCGGGTCATCAGCCTGATCCAGATATTGAGGATTCTGGGCTGTCCTGTACTCGTAAAATCCGCTTTGCCCGGTCATCAGCACAATGCGGTTCACATCTCCTTGTGTAATGTAAATCTCGGACCATTGGCAACAGGTCTTTCCCCTTTTTGCGCAGCGGGCGCACAGAGGCTCATTTTCGCTCATGGCAAAACCCCCAACCAAAGGGCCGGCGTCAACAAGTCCGGCAACTGCAAGTTAAAAGAAAAACTTGTGCCCCAATAGAAAAGGGACATTCCGCCTTCTTGGCGGAACATCCCTGTTTTGCTGTTTCCTGATACAGTTGTGCAGGATTTCCACAGTTTTCAAGGCAAGCCGCGCCCATTGAGAGCGCGGCCCTTAAGCCTTTAGAATACCGGGTTTTCCTGGCAGTCCGGGTAACGGTGCAGATCTCCCTTGTAGTTTTTCAAAATAAGCTCGCCAGCCTCGTCCCTGCCTGCCACAGAATCTGGCATGAGGGGGATTTTAC
>JAGVAW010000274.1 GCA_020060085.1 Desulfobacterales bacterium | reverse complement strand
AGGGTTCCCCAGTACGAAAGCTCTGCCCGTGCGGTGCTGGAAAAACTCTCTGTGGGGATTACTGACATTGCCGATTACGCCTGCTGCGGCTATCCCATGAAGACTGCCGACCGCAAGACATGGCTTCTGGCCGCGGCCAGGAACCTTGCCCTTTCCGAAGCAAGGGATATGGACACCCTGGTATTGTGCCAGTGCTGTTTCGGCTCCTTCAAACACGCCCAGCACGCCCTTGCCAATGATGAGGCCCTTGTCAGCGAAATCAACAAGGAGCTTGCACCCCTTGGCCTTGAATACAAGGGCAAAACCCAGGTGGTGCATCTTGTCACCGCCCTGCACGACTGGGTTGGCGCAAACAACATCAAAAAGGCTGTCAGCAAAAAGTTTTCCGGCCTTGATGTTGCTGTGCACAACGGCTGCCATGCCCTTCGGCCAAGCCGCGTAACAGGTTTTGACGACCCCTTGAACCCGGTTTTGTGCAACAACCTTGTTGCCTGCACAGGCGCATCCCCCGTGGAATGGGAAAACAAGCTGGAATGCTGCGGCGCACCGCTAATGGGCTACAAAGACGGCCTTTCCGCCTCGCTCATGGAAAAAAAGCTTTCCGGCGCGCGCAGTTCAGGGGCAAAGTGCATTGTCTCCAACTGCCCCTGGTGCCAGCTCCAGTTCGACAGCGTACAGGCCCGCACAGCAACAAACAACGGCAAGGCAGCAGTGCCAAGCATACTCTTTCCCCAGCTTCTGGGCCTTGCAATGGGCATAGACGCACAAAAACTGGGCCTTGCAGCAAACAAACTGGATATTTCCGGCCTGGCCCAACTGCTGGAAGAATAAAAAATAAGCAGGTTTTTTAATTGTCTTTAGACAATTTGTTTTTTTGAAAGGAGAAGGTCATGGCAAAGGACCTTATCGGCTCGGTGATGGTTGTTGGCGGCGGTATTACGGGTATGCAGGCAGCTCTGGATCTTGCCGATTCAGGCTACTATGTTTATCTGGTGGAGCGCACAAGTTCAATCGGCGGCATGATGAGCCAATTGGACAAGACATTCCCCACCAACGACTGCGCGATGTGAATTATCTCACCAAAACTGGTCGAGGTCGGCCGGCACACAAACATCGAGCTGTTGACGCTTTCGGAAGTTAACGAAATCTCCGGGGAAAAGGGCAACTTTTCCGTATCCATAACCCAGTTTCCCAGGTATGTGGATATGAGCAAGTGCATTGCCTGCGGGCTTTGCACAGAAAAATGCCCTGCCAAGGTGGATAACGAATATGAGGGCGGCCTTGTCAAGCGCAAGGCGATTTATGTGAAGTACGCCCAGGCCGTGCCTTTAAAGTACGCCATTGATGACCGCTACTGCTTGAAGCTGCTCAAGGGCAAGTGCGGCCTGTGCGAAAAGAAATGCCCCACCGGAGCCATAAACTACAAGGACAAGAAAAAGAGCCGCTCCCTGAAGGTGGGGGCCATTGTTCTTGCCCAGGGCACAAAGGCATTCGATCCGGCCACAAACGACACCTACGGCTATGCCAAAAATCCCGACATTGTTACCAGCCTTGAGTTCGAGCGCATCCTTTCGGCTTCCGGCCCCTACGGCGGGCATCTTGTGCGTCCAAGCAACCACGAGGAGCCAAAGAAGATAGCCTGGATTCAATGTGTCGGCTCGCGGGATGAGCATCTTGGAGACAAGGGCTACTGCTCGGCTGTATGCTGCACCTATGCGGTAAAAGAGGCCATGCTGGCCAAGGAGCACTCCAAGTCCTTCCTTGATACCGCGGTTTTTTATATTGATGTGCGCACCTTTGGCAAAGACTTTGAGCGCTACTACAACCGCGCCAAGGATGAACATGGCGTTCGCTTTGTAAAGACAAAGCTGGCCACGGTTGATAAAACCTCTGACAACAAGCCCCTCCTGCGCTATGTGGATGATACTGGAGCGCGCCAGGAGGAGACCTTTGACATTGTGGTGCTTTCCGTGGGCCTCACCACCACCACCGAGGGCCGGGAGCTTGCGGCCAAGCTTGGCGTGGGCCTTGACCGCTACGGCTTTGCAGCCACCAACAGCTTCAGCCCTGTTGAGACCGACCAGCCGGGCATCTTTGTGTGCGGAGCCTTTGCTGCCCCCAAAGATATCCCCTCGTCAGTCATAGATTCATCGGCTGCTGCTGGTGTTGCCGGGAACCTGCTGGCCCCTGCCCGCAAAACGCTCACCCGCACCGTTGAAATCCCGTCCCAGACTGATGTCCGGGGCGAGGCTAACCGCATCGGCGTTTTTCTGTGCTGCTGCGGCACCAACATCGCGGGTGTTGTGGATATGGAAAAACTGCTTGAATACACCAAGTCCCTGCCGGATGTGGCCTTTGTGGAGAAAAACCTTTTCTCCTGCTCCCAGGACTCACAGGACAAGATGGCCAAGGTCATTGCAGAGCAGAAGCTAAACCGCATAGTGGTTGCTGCCTGCACTCCCAAGACCCATGAACCCCTTTTCCAGGAAACCCTCACCAACGCCGGCCTTAACAAGTACCTCTTTGAAATGGTCAACATCCGCAACCAGGACTCCTGGGTGCACAAGGATGTGCCCGACAAGGCCACAGAAAAGGCAAAAGACCTTGTGCGTATGTCTGTTGCCAAGGCAGCCCTGCTCCAGCCCTTGAGCGAGCCTGTGCTCACCATTGACCAGAACGCCCTTGTCATAGGCGGCGGCGTGGCAGGCATGGAAGCTGCCCGTATGCTGGCAACCCAGGGCTTTAAGACCTACATCGTGGAGCGCAGCGCACAACTCGGCGGCCAGGCCCTTTCCCTTGCACGCACCTGGCGGGGCGAGGACATCCAGGCCTATCTCAAGAAGCTCATTGCAGATGTCAGCTCCAATTCCCTCATCGAAATCTTTACAGGCGCTTCCTTAACAGGTGTGGACGGCTTTGTGGGCAACTTCAAAACCACCATCTCAAAAGATGGCAAGGCCCAGACCCTTGTTCACGGTGTCACCATAGTTGCCTGCGGAGCAACTGAGCTTGTGCCGGATATGTACGAATACGGGGCTGACAAGCGCATTGTAACCGGCCTTGAGCTGGAAAAGCGCATGGCACTTGACCCGGACTCATTGAGCGGGGTCAGCAGCGCAGTCTTTGTCCAGTGCGTTGGCTCGCGCATTCCCGAAAGGCCTTACTGCTCAAAGGTCTGCTGCACCCAGAGCATTAAAAACGCCCTGGCCCTTAAAAAGAAAAATCCGGCCCGCAAGGTCTTTGTCCTTTACCGGGACATGAGGCCCTACGGCCTGCGGGAAGAGCTTTACCGCGAAGCCCGCATGGCAGGGGTTGTCTTTGTGCGCTACAACTTTGACAAACCCTTTGAGGTGGCCCACTCCAACAAGGGAGTCACGGTTTCATTCACGGATTCCATTTTGAACCGCAAAATGGCCGTGACAAGCGACCTGTTGGTTCTTGCAAGCGCCATAACCCCTGAAAAGGAAAACCCCCTTGCCCAGCTTTACAAGGTAAGCCAGAACGCTGACGGCTTCTTTGCAGAGGCCCATGTGAAGCTGCGTCCTGTGGACTTTGCAACAGACGGCGTTTTTGTGTGCGGCCTTGCCCATGCGCCAAAAAGCATAGATGAATCCATAACCCAGGCCCAGGCTGCCGCAGCAAGAGCTGTAACCCTGCTCTCGCGGGAAACAATCGCCGTGCCCGGAACCGTTGCCCAGGTGGATACACCCTGGTGCAGCAGTTGCGGCGTGTGTGTGTCCATCTGTCCATACGGTGCGCCCAAGTTCGATGAAAAGAGCGGCAAGGCCCAGATTGAGGCCTCCCTGTGCAAGGGCTGCGGCCTGTGCGTGGCGTCATGCCGCTCCGGGGCCATTCATCTTAATGGGTTTGACGGGAATCAGATATTAGCGATGGTCGAAATGGTAATGGACTAGAGAAGGGCTGTTCCAGGAAAACGATGGCTGCGTTGCGCTTCGCCGGGCAGGAACTCAATGTACAACAAGTACACCTCGTTCCTGCCCGGCTTGCGCGCCTTGCCCTCCTTTCCCTGGAACCGCCCTGTTTGCCTGTGCTTAAGGAAAGAGAATTTGTTGCCCTTTGCCTGAATGCCTGGTCACATATCTAAAGTATGCACCCTCCTTTCTTGCTTGCGTGACAAAGCATATACATTCGCCTGCCGTATTTCCTAACCAATATTATTTCTTGACAAACCGAGCTGTTTATCAGAAGCTTTTACAATAGGCTTTCTGTTTTAAGGCTCGCCCCGAAAAATCAAAAAGTTAACATCCGAATCTGTGGAGGTGTGTATGAAGAGGCTTTATCCGCCCCATCTGTCAGCTTATTGCTGCGCGCTTTTTCTGGTTCTTGCCCTTTTTGCCTGCCCGGCTGGCGCTGTGGTTCATGATGTGTTGTTTGCCGGGTACGACAGAGTTTATATTGATGTCAACATGAATGGCGCTGCCGATGTTGACGAGCCGTATTTTACCCTTAAATACGATAACCAGCAGCGCATTCTCATCATTGAGGGTCATGGAAGCATTCCCACATTCGGAGACCTGCTTCCCCAGGCAGGGAGCGGCCTTGCCTACATCTTTCAACTCTGGGGCCACGACTGGAGCAATTTTGGCGCTGCGGAGCTTCCCCAGGCAACCGTTGGCGGCGTACAGTACAACAACTTCAACACCCAAAACGGCCTCCCCCTGCTCCAGCTTTTTTTCAGCAAGACACAAGGCGCTCCAACCGTTAATCACGCCCGCTCT
>JAGVAW010000344.1 GCA_020060085.1 Desulfobacterales bacterium | reverse complement strand
GGCATCCAGCCTAACGCTTGCAAAGTTAAGCAGCACATTGGCCAGAATAAGCGCTGCCAGAAGCACCAGAAGCCCTGTGAAGGAAAAAAGGCTGTTTTTGACCATTTGAGCAAAAGCGCTCATGGGGTTGTTCTCCTTGAAAGTTTTTCTTGGTTTGCCCTTTAACAGGGCAATTTTTTTAGGTCTTTGCCCTCATGCGCCCCGGCGGTTGTGCAAAATCACGCCTGTTGCAAACAGCGCAAAAAAGATGAGCGACACAAAATAAAAGAGGTCCCTCAAATCCAGCACGCCCCTCTGTATGCTTGCAAAGTGGGTCATCACCGAGAATCCGGCCACAATGTCCACGGCCCAGCGAGGCGCCCAGCCGGAGAGCACATCTGTTACGGGCGGCCACCCGGCCATCACCAGAAAAAGGCCGATGACAACCGAAAGGATAAAGGCAATGACCTGGTTTTTGGTGAGCGCGCTTGTCATGGAGCCGACAGCAAGGTAGGCCCCGGAAAGCAGGAAGCTGCCCACATAGCCCACGGCAATTGCGCCCATATCCGGCTCGCCCAGGTAAAGGGCTGAAAGAACCATAGGAAAGGTGAGTACAATGGCCACGCCCACAAAGGCCCAGGCAGCCAGAAACTTGGCAAATATCACCTGGCCCATTGTGAGGGGCAGGGTTAAAAGAAGCTCTATGGTGCCGGTTTTGCGCTCATCAGCCCAAAGGCGCATGGCAACAGAAGAAACCAGGAAAAGAAATATCCAGGGATGCCACTCAAAAAATCCCCGGAGATCTGCCTGGCCAGCCTCGTAGAACCTGCTCACCGAAAAGGTGAAAAAGCCTGTGAGCATAAGAAAAATGACGATAAACACATAGGCAATGGGCGAGCCGAAGTAGGCGGCCAGTTCGCGGCCCATTACCGCCCGCACATTTGTAAAAGCGCTTGTGTCCATTAAACCTCGCAAAGGATTTTGTTATGTTAAGGCCTGTTACGCTTTGGCGTTTAAGCCGATAATTCACGAGCCAAGATTTGTGCACTGGCAAGGCTAGAGGGGCGAAGGCATACTGTTGTATGCCGAGTCCCCGATAACACAGCCAGTGCGCAAATAGGGCTCGCCCGCAGGGTGAAAAAATTTTGCCGATTGAACAATCTTTGCATCAAAAGCAGACCGTACCTTTAGCAAAACCCCAAAAATGCACTTATCTGCTCGAAAATATTTTATATATCCTTCAAAGGTAAAATTTTTCATGAATTATTCGGGTTAAGCTGCTATTCGGGATGGCCCGGGGTTTGTGATTTCGCGGAACACCTCATCCAAACGGCCCTGCTCGGTGACAATGGCTTCCACTGTTACGGCAGCGCCCGAAAGGGCGCTCACAAGCGAGGCCGTGTTAAGGGTTTTGCGCTGGGCCGGATACACCCGCAGAACATCCCTTGATGCTGTGCTTGAGAGCACTTCCACCCTTTGGGAGCTGTTGAGCCGGGAAAGGATTTGTCTGGCCATTTCTTTTTCTGCGCCGGAAACCGTTACAGTTACCGCTCCATGCAGGGCGGAAAGCGCGCGCAGCCCTTCAGGGCTGTCATCAGCCACAATGCGGCCTTTGGCTATGATGACCGCCCTTGTGCAGACCGCTTCCACCTCTTCAAGAATGTGGGTGGAAAGGATGATGGCCTTTTCCCTGCCCATGTTCCTTATCATGGTGCGGACCTCGTGCTTCTGGTTGGGGTCCAGGCCGTCAGTCGGCTCATCCATTATAAGGTATGGCGGATCGTGCAGAATTGCCTGGGCAAAGCAGACCCTTTGCTTGTAGCCCTTGGAAAGGGTGCCAACGGTCTGGCGGTGAACGCCATCCAGAAAGCAGCGGTCAAGGGTTTTTTCCACGACACTTTGAAGCCTTGCCCCGGAAAAGCCCCGAACCCTGGCCACAAAGTTCAAAAAATGCCTTACAGTCATTTCCGGGTAAACCGGGGCGCTTTCAGGCAGATAGCCCACCTTGCGCCGGGCTGCCAGGCCGCTCTGTGAAACATCGTGGCCGTCAATAAAGGCTGCGCCCTCATTTGCGGGCAGATAGCCCATGAGCATACGCATGGTTGTGGACTTGCCTGCACCGTTGGGGCCTAAAAAGCCTAATACCTCGCCCTTTTCCACGGTAAAGGAAACAGCATCCACCACCTTGTTTGCGCCAAAAAAACGGGTGAGACCTCTTGCCTCTATCATAAAGAATTCCCGCTGAAGTTTGAGTGCAGAAAAAACCCCGCTTGCCGGGGCCGCAATCCGAGAAAAACTTATGGGAACGACCTTACAGACCTCCGGCAAAAAAGGCTTGGGGCCGACATGAACCTAAAAACAAACACAAAAGGCCTTATTTTGTCAAGGTTGCCGTTTTTTTGCCGGAATTTGCAGCCTGTTAAATTTTTTTTGCCCGGCATCCGCCCCAAAAAAACAAAAAGCCTGGGTAAAGCAAGGCCTAACCCGCATAATTCATGAAAAATTTTGCCTATGAAGAATATATAAAATATTTTCAAATAGATAATGTCATTTTTGAGGTTTTGCTTAAAAATACAGTCTGCTTTTGAAGCAAAAATTGTTTAAACGGCAAAATTTTTCACCCTGCGGGCGAGCCTTATTTGCACACTGGCTGCGTTATCGGGGGATTCGGCATACATCAGTATATCTAAAACCCCTCTAGCCTTGCCAGTGCACAAATCTTGGCTCGTGAATTATCCAGGCTAACAGAAGATTTTATACATTGAAGCGCACATGAACAATATCCCCGTCCTTTACCGGATAGGTCTTTCCCTCAAGGCGCAGGGTTCCCTGCCTGCGGGCCTCGTTGATGTTGCCAGCGGAAACAAGGTCGTCATAGGAAACCACCTCGGCCCGGATAAAGCCCTTTTCCAGGTCCGTATGAATGGCCCCTGCCGCCTGCTGCGCGGGCATATCCTGTTTGATGGTCCAGGCCCTTACCTCGTCTTCGCCCACAGTAAAAAAGGATATGACCCCAAGCAGCTTGTAGGATGCCTCTATCACCCTGTCTTTGGCCTGCTCGTCCACGCCGAATTCTTCCAGAAAGGCCCCTGCCTCATCAGCGCTCATGCGGCCAAGCTCCTGCTCAAGCCTTGCCCGCACCGCCATGCAGGGGTCGGCCTTGCAAATTTCAAGGCCCTGGGGCAGGCCGGAATCCTCATCTTCGTTGTTAAAGACCACCAGCATGGGCTTGGCTGAAAGAAAGGCAAAGCCCCGCAATGCCTTGGCCTGGGCAATCTGCTGGTTCCTGCGCAAAGGTATGGAGCTGTTTAGCATCTCCAGGCATTGGTCCAGAAGCTCCTTTTCCTCCAAATCCGGCTTTTTGCCGCGCTTGGCATCCGCTTCGTAGCGCTCCTGTTTTTTTTCCGCCACCAACAGGTCTGCAAATATAAGCTCCTCATCAAGCTGGGCAAAATCCGCAGCCGGGTTGGGAGCCTGGCCGGCAGCATCCGCAAAGTTGCGCACAACATGAATAAGGGCATCGCAGTTTCTTATCTGGCCCATGAGCCTTTCAGCAGCCTTTGCCCTGTCTCCTGCGGCAATGCGGGGCGCAGCCAGGTACTGCACCTTGGCATAGGTGGTCTTTTTGGGCTTGTACATCTGCGAAAGGGTATCCACCCTGGCATCAGGCACATCCACCACTGCAAGCACCTGCTCGCCCTTCTTCTCCTGCCCCATCCCGCCTGTAAGCGCCTCAAACAAAGTGGCCTTGCCGCTTTGGGCCAGGCCTATTATGCCAAGCTGCATGGTAAAAACCTTTCCTTATATTTATTTTCGCATACTGCTTACGCTGCGCCCTTATATCAGGTTGCAGCCAAATGGCAAACTGCTTGAGGTGAAAGGCAAAACCAAAAAAGTTCCTCCCTGCAAAAAGAGATTTTTCTTTTTGGCAGGCATATTTTATTGGCCGGAAAAATACTGCTCGTATTCCCGCGCCACAAGCCCGTGGTTGCGGTAGCAATGCAGAAAAAACTTGAAGGTGGCCATTTTAAGATAGGAGTAGGCAGGGGTTGCCAGCAGGCAGGCAAGGGGTACCCGCAGCCAGAAATGGGGGACCTGAAGGATTATGGCAGCAGGGATTGCTGCAACGAATACGGCCTCAAGCACTATGCGGCACACAAAAAAGAGCCAGGAAGGAAAAAGAAGCCCTGCATCATAAAAAAGCAGGTAAAAGAGTTTAAGCTTTTGGCCAAAGCTGCCCTGGGAAAGCACTGCCAGCTTGGACGAGTAGGAAAGCCCGGCCATAAAAAGCGGCGCAGCAAGACCAAGGCAGGCAAGCCAGACATAAAGCCACACAGCGCCCGGCCAGACAAGCCACAGGCCCCGGAAAAGAGCAAAACCAGCGACTGCCACAACAAAGGCCCCTGCTGCCAGAGAACCCACAGCAATTGCATCCCACAGCACCTGGTGCCAGCGCAGGGAGGCAAGCGAGCCGATTATGCCAAAAACCCCCCTCTGGCGGATGTGCATCCGCCTCATATCCGCAGAAGGCCAAAGGCTGATAAGCTGCTTGAAAAGAAAAAGCCCAGCCAGAAGGGCCGGGGTTTTCCAGTTCCAGAAAAATTCCATTGCCTGGGGGCCAAGCTTTGTGAAGGCGTATTGGGCTGCCGCCGCTCCGCTGCCAGTCAAATCAGGAAGCTCAATCCCCGAAAGGCCCTGGGGGAAAATGCCGTGAAGAACCCTGTCTGCCAAAGCCAGGGCAAAAATGAGCAGCAGAAAGGACTTGTAGCGGAAGAGATCCCTTGCAGAATCCGCCGTTAAAATCCACAATACCCCCGGCCTGGCTTTTTTTTCACTCATTTAAAGGCCCGCATTTAAAAAAGCCCGGCAACCAGGCGGTTTATATTGAACCCATTTTAAAAAAGCCGGGAAATAATTTACCCCTTGCCAAATGATGCTGCCTTATCTACACCTAAAATAAACCCGGAGCAAATGGAACCCGATAAATGGAAAAAACCGACAGATATTACATCAAAACCGCCATCATATGGATTGCAGGCTGGACAGTTTTCCGCTGCCTGTTTGCAGGGCATTTTCTGCTCACCCCAGATGAGGCCAATTACTGGCAATGGGGCCGCCACCTTGCCTTAAGCTACCACGACCAGGCCCCCCTCATCGGCTGGGCCATAGGCCTTTCCACAAAGCTTTTGGGCCACACCGAGTTTGCCGTGCGCCTGCCCACCATTCTGGCCATGACAATCGCCTCCCTGTACCTTGTGGCAATGGCTGCCCGCTGGTTTTCTGCAAAAACAGCCCTGGCCGTGGCCCTTATCACCCAGGGCGTGCTGGAATTCAATGTGGGCGGGCTTATTTCCACAGCAGACGGAGTGCAGGCCGCAGCATGGGCCGGGGCTGCCTATCACACGGCCAGGGCCTTTGAGGACAACACCTGGAAACAATGGCTGGCTGCCGGGCTTTTTTTCGGGCTGGGGCTTCTGGCAAAATATACAATGGTGCTCTTTGCGCCATGCGTCTATGTTTACGGGCTTTTAAACGCCAATCACCGCCCCAGGCTTTTTGGCATCAAGCCCTATGCCGGGCTTTTGGCCGGGTCTCTGCTTTTTACGCCCGTTATCGTCTGGAATGCAGCCCACGGCTGGAGTTCCGCCCGCCATGTGGCCTTCATAGGCGGGGCAGAAGAAGCCTTTGCCCTGCGCTTTGACTTTTTGGGGGATTACCTTGCCTCCCAGGCCGCCCTTGTCACCCCCCTCCTGTTCGTGGCCGTGCTGTGGGCATGGTGGCTTGCTGCAAGGGGCCGTTATCAGCCCAAAAACTGGATGATATCCTACTGCTTCTGGACATCCTTTCCCGTGTTTGCCCTCTTTTTGGCGCTATCGCTGAAAAGCCGGGTTTACGGCAACTGGCCGGGCGCAGGCTTTCTCACGGCAAGCCTTCTGGCAGCAGCCTTTTTTGCCCCGCGCCGCCAAAAAACCCCGCCCCAAAAACCCCTGCCCAGGCCCCGCTTCTGGAAGGCCTGCCTGATAAGCGCCTATCTTATAACCCTGCCCGTGCTCGTTCAGACAGTCTGGCCTGTTCTGCCCATCCCCGTTAAGCTGGACCGCACCCTCACCGAGCTTTCCGGCTGGGATCAGATTGGCATAACCGCAGGGACATTGAAAAATTCCATGCCAAAACCGGAAAACACCTTCCTTTTCGGCCTGCGCTACCAGGAGGCCAGCCAGCTTGCCTTCTACACGCCGGGCAACCCCCAAACCGTTTCCATAAACCGCTGGGGAAGGCCCAATGTTTATGACTACTGGTGGGAGGATGAGGATCTTTTAGGAAAAGACGCCATAGGCGTAACCCGCGAAAACGACCTGCACAAGCATATTCTGCCCCAGGTCTTTGAAAGGGTGGACCCGCCCATTGCCCTGCACATTATGGCAAAACGCCAGGAGGTGAGAACCGTCTATCTTTACAGGGCATACGGCTTTAAAGGCGGGTTGAGATGGATTCCGCCCTCTTCCGGCGACATAAGAAAAACAGGCTAGACCAAAAAGTTTTTCACAAAAAGTCTTGCAAGAGACTTTGCCTTGTGTTAGCAAGCAAGGCCTTGATGTACCCTGTGGTGAGCGTAGCTCAGCTGGTGGTAGCCCCGGGTTGTGGCCTCGGAGGTCGTGGGTTCAAGTCCCATCGCTCACCCCAT